>WRJM01000001.1 GCA_009782265.1 Oscillospiraceae bacterium
TTTATGGTTTTTTGGTGGGGGCGACCTTGGCGGTCGCCCGCTAAATACCGCGAACTTATCGGGCGACCGCAAGGGTCGCCCCTACATTTGCAAATTTATTTACAATTCGTCCGGTGAAAACTCTTCAAAATTATCATCAGCTTCCACAATGACGGTTTTCTTAGATTTTTTAGAGGCGGTTTTTTCAAGCGGGACGCCGTGGGCGTCGTCCCCTACATTCAGTGTATCTGACGAGCGGACAGAGTCGTCCGCCCCTACGGGTTCATCTGCGCTTGAAGCCACATTAACCTTATCCGCCTGTTCGCGGACTTTCTGTTCGATTTCGCCCATGATTTCAGCGTTCTTTGACAGAAATTCCTTAGCGTTCTCACGCCCCTGCCCGAGCCTTTCATCACCGTAATAAAACCACGCGCCGCTTTTTCTCGTTACGCCGATTTCGGTTGCAATATCTAAAATTTCGCCGTCCTTGGAAATTCCCTTGCCGAAAATCATATCAAATTCGCATGATTTAAACGGCGGCGAAACCTTGTTTTTCACTACCTTGCACTTTGTCCGCGCACCGACGATATCTCCGCCGTCCATGATTTTTTCACCCTTACGAACTTCAATTCTGACAGACGCATAGAACTTCAAAGCCCGTCCGCCCGGCGTGGTTTCGGGGTTGCCGTAACCGCCGATTTTTTCACGTACTTGATTAATAAAAATAGCGACTGTGTTCGTTTTTGAAATAACGCTTGTTAATTTCCGGAGCGACGACGACATCAGCCGTGCCTGCATACCTACGGTAGTCTGCCCCATTTCTCCCTCAATTTCGGCTTTAGTGGTCATGGCGGCAACGCTGTCAAGCACGATTATATCTATCGCTCCGGAGCGAGTCAACGCCTCGATAATTTCAAGCGCCTGTTCGCCGGTATCGGGTTGTGAAACGATTAACTGGTCAACGTCCACGCCTAAAGCCTTCGCATAAACAGGGTCAAGCGCGTGCTCTACGTCTATGAACGCCGCAATCCCGCCCCGTTTCTGCGCTTCCGCAACCGCGTGCAGGGAAACGGTGGTTTTACCGCCGCTTTCCGGTCCGTAAATTTCGGTGATTCTGCCTTTAGGCAAGCCGCCGATTCCGAGCGCAATATCAAGGGTCAGCGAACCGGTGGGAGAGGATTCCACGTTCATTTTGGAATGTTCGCCGCTCATGTACATAACCGCGCCCGCCCCGAACTGCTTTTCTATGTTAGCAATCGCGGTTTCCAAAGCTTTTTTCTTTTCATCCGAGCTTGCGGAAGCGGTGTTTAAGGTCTTTTTTGAACTTTCTTTTTTAGCCATTTTTACTTTCCTCCGATATTGATGTTGTTTTTGTAGGGGCAGACCCATGTACATAGCTCGCTAAGTACCGGTCGCCCGCTAATTGTTTCGTGCTTTTATTTTTCGGGCGAACATTGTTCGCCCTTACGCTTTCAGCGCGTAAACCACTCTTTCAATTCCCGAATAATCTTTTATAATCTGCGGGGTTTCAAACAATCCCGCGTTTTGCATGAACCCGCAGACCTCCCGCGCCTGTCCGTCCCCGACTTCTACAGCGAATAAACCGCCTTTTTTCAGCTTCCCGCTCCAAAGCGTGAAAATCTTTCTGTAAAAATCCAGTCCGTCCTTACCGCCGAAAAGGGCGATTTCCGGCTCATAAGTCACTTCTTTCTGTAATTTCTGTATTTCTAATCCTGTCAAGTACGGCGGATTGACAAGTATACAATCCGATTCTGTATAGGTTTCAGCAGGATTTAAAACATCGTCTTTAATAGTTTCTATTTCAACGCCATTTAATTTTATATTTTGTTTCAGGTATTTAATTGCTTCTTCAGAAATGTCAACCGAAATAACTTTACAGCCTGTTTCTTTCGCAAGTGCAATTCCGACACAGCCGCTTCCGGCACATAAATCGTAAACCAATTCAGGTTTATACTCTTTTGCCGAATCTACAAGAAATTCTGTTTCGGGGCGGGGAATCAGCACGCCTTTGCCGATTTTAAAGTTATAACCGTAAAACTCCCACTCGCCTAAGATATACTGTAAGGGTTCGCCGTTTACTCTGCGTTCAATAAGCTTATTTATATCTTGCTTGCTCTTCTCAGCGTATTCGCGAAGCCATTTTTCTTCCTGCCGCGTCATACTATATCGGGTTCGGGCGGTGGTACGTCAGAAGAATCATCGTTTTGCGAAATGTCGGACGGCGGCGGCGTGCCGCCGCTGTCAGTATTTGTGTGATTTTCAACAGTTTCAGTTGGTAACACAGGAATAAACGCCGCCATTGCTACTTCAATTTGACTGTCGTCCGGTTCTTTGGTAGTCAGACGTTGAATTCCCAGCCCGGGCGCGGAAATAATCCGCATGATGATGTTCCGGTCATATTTTCCCGCCAACTTCAATAACTCATAGGAAATTCCCACAAGAACAGGCAAAAACAGCAGTTTCAACCCTGTGCGGATTAAATCCGCAATAATTTTACTGACACCGAGCGCGGCGACAATATCCGCGCTGTTAATCGGAAGAACGAGCGGCAGAACCGAATAAAACAAAATCGAAATAGCAAGCGTCAAAAAAATAAAACTTGTGCCGCAGCGGGGGTGAAAGCGTTTATATTTCTTGATGTTTTCGACGGTTAATTCCGCGCCCGATTCATGCGCAAAAATGGTTTTATGCTCCGCGCCGTGATAGGCATACATGCGGCGAATGTCACCCATAAACGACGTCAGGAATAAATAACCGATGAAAATCGTAATTTTAATAATCCCTTCAAAAAAAGACTGCCAGAAAGCGAATTGAGAAATGTCTTCCACAAAAAGCGAGCTTACCCACGTGAAGATACGTGTGGGTAAGAACATAAACAGCAGAAGCGCAAGCCCCACACCGAGAATCATACCGATAACCATGACGACGGACATTAATTTATCACCGAATTTTTCAGACAGCCATTTTTCAAATTTGCTTTCCGCTTCACCTTCTTCGTCCAGCATACCGGATAAATCCGCCGATTTCATCATATAGCGATACCCGTCAACCATTTGCAGGATAAAATTAAAAATGCCGCGAATGAAAAGTGCTTTCTGATACCATCTTTTTTCTTTTAAAGCCCATTCTTCCACGTGAACTGAGCCGTCCTTTTTACGGACAGCCATGGCGGCTTTTTCTTCGCCGCGCATCATAATTCCCTCAATCAGGGCTTGTCCGCCGATTTTGGTGGGAATCGGTTTTGTTTCCTTGTTTTTACTCATTTCTTTTGTTCCTTAAATTAAATTTTATGGGGTTTAACCACCCCGCCCGCTTTGTACATAACAAGCTATGTACAAAATTCTGCAAAGCGAATTCGGTGACGGGGTGGTTTAAGTTTAGTATTATATAAACTCCCTGTACTTAACTTTTCCCCTGCATAAGCGGAAGCATTATTTTCACCGTCGTGCCCTTGCCCCATTCACTCTCTATATCAAGCGTTCCCTCGTGCATGGCAATAATTTCGTCTGCCACCGCAAGCCCGATTCCTGAACCGCGCACCGTGTTATTCGCTTTGAAAAACCGCGCTTTCACTTTTGGTAAATCCCGCTCCGAAATCCCGCAGCCGTTGTCGGAAACACTGATAATAAGCTTGTTTTCATCAATTACCGCGTCCACGAAAACCGAACCGGTTCTGCTCTTGTCTGTTAAGCTGTATTTTACGGCGTTGTCAATAATATTGATAAAAACCTGTCGGATTCTGTTTTTGTCCCCGTGAATTGTCGCAATCCGGTCAGGCTCATTATAAACAAGATTAATCTGCTCTTTTCTGGCTTTCTCGGCATACACGGACACTGCGTCCGCAAGCTCCGCAAGCGCGTCCATGTTTGTTTTGCGTAAGTTGAGCCGTCCGCTCTGCATTTTGGAAAAATCCAATAAATCTTCAACCATATCCGAAAGGCGCGTGGTTTCGGACGTGATAATTCTCATGCCTTTTTCAAAGTTCTGCAATGAATCGCTGTCTGTTCCCGAACCGGTTTCCAATACGGTTTCGCTCCAGCCGCGGATTGCGGTCAATGGGGTTCTGAGCTCATGCGAAACAGAGGAAATAAAATCATTTTTAATTTTTTCGGAGTTTTCAAGGTCGTCCGCCATAGAATTAAAAATAAGGCAAAGCTCTCCGATTTCATCATCTTTTCCGGCAATCAAAACGCGGTCGGAAAAATCGCCCGCTGCGAGTTTTTTCGCGGAATTTCCGACGATGCGGAGCGGCGACACAATCGACTTAATAAAATACATGCCTAAAAATAAAACCAAAAGCATAACCGCCGCGCTTAAAAAAGCAATCAGCAAGGTTGTGGCGGTGATTTGCGTATCGATTCTTTCAAGCGAGGAAACAACTCTTATTGCGTCGTAAACATCGCCCGGAAGCATAACCGTAACCGCCATATACCGCTCGGAATTCGGCAGGAATCCGATATAATCTGCTATACCGCTTTCAGAAAGCTTTGCTTTTTCATAATCCGGCATTTCATAATTATACCCGGGTTCAAAGCCGCTTGAAGTTATATCAACCCTGCCGTTTGCTGTAATCACCATAAGCTCGGTGTGGCTTTTTTTGTCATATTCCTCCACAGCGCGCCGTATTTCCGGCGCGTAATCGTCCATGTATGACAAAACGCCGTAGATGATTTTAGCTTGTGTGCCGAGGTATTGCTTAACCGAATCGTAATAATAATTTCTGATTGAAAAATAAACCACAACGTTAATGACTAAAAGAAAAACCGCAACAACGCTGAAGCTGTTTATAAACCAACGGTTCGCTATACTTTTTTTCGCCATAATTACCTGTCCCTAAAATTTGACAAAATGCAAAAATAACCGCCCCTCGCTAAAGTGTGCGGTTATTTCGACCTAATACTTAGCTAACCGTCTGCAGGTATCGCCTTTGTCGTATTTAATTATACAATAAAATTTACTGATTGTCAAGCAGTTTTTTGAAAACTGTAAAATTTAAACCCACATTTTAAATTTAATGCAGACAATTGACTTGTCAGCTTTCTACAGTCCATTTATACCCGAAACCCCATATGGTTTGTATGAATACCGGCGTTGACGGGTCGTCCTCTACCTTCATGCGGAGCCTTCTGATATTCACATCTACGATTTTATCGTCACCGAAATACCCGTCACCCCAGATATGTACTAAAATGCTTTTTCTGTCAAGCGCGACGCCCGTATTTCTGATGAAATACTCAAGAATTTGATATTCAACCTGCGTCAGGTCAAGCTCTGTGTTGCTTTTCGCAATCGTGCGGCTTTTTGTGTTGACTTTAAAAGGTCCGGAAATCATTTCTCTCGTGTTATTATTCCCCGAAGCGTTTAAACTTACACGGCGGTAAATTGCGTCTACCCGCGCAACCAATTCCGACGGTGAAAACGGCTTGGTTACATAATCGTCCGCGCCGAGCATTAAACAGCCGACCTTGTCCATTTCCTGCGCTTTTGCCGACAGCATGATGATGCCTACAGATGAGCTTTCCTCACGGATTGCCTTACAAAGCTCAATCCCGTCCATGCCGGGCATCATAATGTCAAGCAGGGCGACATCAAACGGCTTTTCAGATTCTTCAAGCGCATTTTTGAATTCAATCAACGCTTTTTCGCCGCTGTTGACGTCCACGACTTCGTATTCGGCGCGTTTTAAATTAATCACGACAAAGTCGCGAATAGCGTCTTCGTCCTCACAGACTAAAATTTTTTTCATAATTTACTCCACCGAAATTAAATAATAATACACCGGCTGACCGCCGTTGACCAACCCCATTTCAATATTATCGCCGATTTTTTCGCGCAGTGCCGCAAACGCAATTTCCGCGTCGCTGTCGGTTACATCCGCGCCGTGAATTACCGTAATGTAGGTTGTATCATTTTTAATCATCTTGCGGGTCAGCTTAATAAGTGCTTTCGGCACTTCTTTTTCCGTAAAGGAAAGCTTGCCGTTTTCAAGCGCGATAATATCGCCGGTTTTGATTTTCTTACCCTCAAAATGGCTGTCACGCGCCGCATACGTCACCGCGCCCGTCCCGACCTTGTCAAGTGCGCGGGTCATTATCACGCTGTTTTCGGTTACGCTCAAAGTTTCGTCAAAGCAAAGCATAGCAGAAAGCCCCTGCGGAATCGTCCTTGACTGCAGAACAATCACTTTTCTGTCCGCAAGCCTAACCGCCTGTTCCGCCGCCATGATGATGTTTTTGTTATTCGGAAGTACAAAGACGTTATGAGCCGGCGTGGCTAAAATAGCTTCCAATATATCTTCAGTTGAGGGGTTTTGGGTTTGTCCGCCGCGCACAATGCGGTCAACGCCTAAATCCTTGAACAGGTTTTCAATGCCCGCGCCGTTGGCGACTGCTACAAAACCGAATTTTCGTTCAGGGCGTTCCGGTTTGAGCGAATTCTTCTTTTGTAATCCTGCTTTAACCGCTTCCTGTTTATGCTGTTCGCGCATATTTTCAATTTTCATGCTGGTTAATGCGCCGAATTTAATTCCCTCTTCAAGTGCTTTCCCGGGGTTTTCGGTATGCACGTGAACCTTAATGATTTCATCGTCGTCAACCACAACAACGCTGTCCCCGATGGTTTCGAGATAAGCGCGAAGCCCCGCGCCGTCCTTGGCGTCAGCGGATTTTAAAACGATAAATTCCGTACAGTACGTAAATTCTATATCCGTATCAAAAGAACCCGCAATATTCGTTACAACCTGCTCCGTAACGCCGCCCGCACCGGAAGCCTCTTCAACCGCCAAACCGCCGAGCATAACCTGTTTAATTCCTTTCAGAATAATCAAATACCCCATACCGCCCGCGTCTAAAACACCCGCTTTTTTCAGAACGGGAAGCAAATCCGGCGTTCTTGCAAGGGATGCTTCCGCTTCGGTAATCAGCGTGTCGAAAACCTCTTCAAGACTGCTTTCTTTTTCGGCTTTTTCAAGCGCGGCTTCGGTTGCTTCACGCGCAACGGTCAGAATTGTACCCTCTGTAGGCTTCATAACGGACTTGTAAGCGGCTTCAACACCCATCTGCATTGCTTTGCAGTATTCTTTGGGCGTTGCGGAGGTTTTTCCTGCAAGCCCTTTGGCAAGCCCTCTGAAAAGAAGCGATAAAATAACGCCCGAATTCCCTCTTGCGCCGCGGAGCATGGCGGAAGCCGTGATTTCGGCAACACTGCTGATATTGGCGTCGTCCGGCATCAGATTCAACTCTGTCAGCGCGCTTTTAATCGTCGCGGACATGTTTGTGCCGGTGTCGCCGTCCGGAACGGGGAAAACATTCATTTCGTCAACCGTAATTTTATGGTTGATAATATTATTCGCGCCTGAAATAACCGCGCTTTTTAACATTTTTCCGCTAATCGTCAAAACCGTAAACCTCCGATGATATTGAATGTAGGGGACGACACCCACAGCGTCCCGCGATGAAACTATAAGGTTTATTTCGGGACGCCGTGGGCGTCGTCCCCTACAAAAAGCCAGTCAAGATTTGATTGCGTCTATATAAACATTCACACGCCCTACTTTAATCCCGGTTTCCTCCTCCACCGCATACGTGACTTTGTGCTGTATGCTTTTGGTGACGGACGCCGCGTTAATGCCGTAAGTAACCGTAATGTGCAAATCAATGTACAATTGATTCTCAATCAGCTTCACGCTTACGCCTTTATCGGGTTCTTTCCTGCGCCGCAGAAAGGGCAGGGATTCCGCCATGTTCTGCCATAAAGTGCCGGAATTCATACCTGCCACGCCGTAACAGCCGGCGACTGTGCCGCCGATGAGCGCGGTGAAGAACCGCTTGGTTATGTTTATACTGCCGAGATGATTATTGATAATAATCATAATATGCCTGCTTTCTTTTAGTTTAACATGTATAAAGTGCTTATTATATGCGTATTACTCACTCTTGTCTTTCAATGCCTTTAACTCTTGCTCCAAACTGATAACCTGCTTTTCTATCTTTTTACAATTCAATGATACAGTTATAATTCCTATCCCTAAAATGACAAGCGGGATTGCCCAAAGAACTTCCATACCGTAACCTCTCTTAATATAAATAAGTTAATATGACTCTTTATTATTTAATACTATCATACTATAATTTCAATTAATTTTCAAGTCTTTTTACCGGCAAAGCAAGGTACATTTCCGGATAATTCAGTCCGGAAAAGGCTTTTTCCGCTTGCTGTTTATTTTCAAAAACCCCGAAAACCGCGCTCCCGCTCCCTGTTAAACTTGCGCCCATTGCCCCCGCGCTGATTAAATTCTGCTTGATTTTTTCGATTTCGGGGTTGTTATAAAGCTTTTCAAAGGCGTTGTATAAGAATAAATCGCCTTTTTCATGGGGAATAAGCGGGTTTTTGTCGTACAAAGCATACGCTTCCTTTGTTGAACAGGAAAAATCGGGTTTAATAATCACAAAAGCGCAGGTATAATCCGGCAGAGCCTGTGCGATTGTTGCGCCCGTGCCCGAACAGAAAGCATATCCGCCGTGTATGCAGAAAGGTACGTCCGCACCTATTTCCGCGCCCATTTCAAGCAATTCTTGCAAATTAAAACGATTATCTGCGATTTTATTCAGTCCCCGCAGAACCGCCGCCGCGTCCGCGCTTCCTCCGCCAAGCCCCGCCATCAGCGGAATTTTTTTGTTAATTGCAATTTCAGCTTTAACCTGCTTGCCGATTCTTTGCATGAAAAGCTCTGCCGCTTTAACTGCGGTGTTTGTGCTGTCAGCCGGAACGGCGGGATGATTGCAGACAATGCTGATACCCTCACCCGCGCTTGCTTTGATTTGCACATCGTCCGCCAAGTCAATCAGCTGCATGGACGTCAGAACATGATGAAGCCCGTTATCAAGCCTACCGGTTATATCAAGGAACATATTCAATTTTGCGTAAGCTTTTAATGTTATTTTTTTCATATTTTAATTTCATCCAAAAATTCTGCGATTCTTTTGGTTGCGTCGTTGAGATGAGCGGGCGCATCTTAAATTTCTCTTAAGAATTCTTCAATCCTCTTTGTTGCATCATTAAGATGCGCCAATGAATAAGCGTAAGAAACGCGGATAAATCCCTCTCCGCTCTTCCCGAATGCGTTCCCCGGGACAACCGCAACCCGCTTTACTTTAATCAGCCGTTCGCAGAATTCGTCCGATGACAAACCGGTTGATTGAATACGCGGGAACACGTAAAACGCGCCTTCCGGCTCGAAACAATCAAGCCCCATATCCCCGAATGCCTTTACACATAAGCGGCGGCGCATGTCGTATTCACTGACCATGAAGTCTACATCGCGCCGACATTCCGGCGCAGACAGCGCGGTAATCGCCGCGTACTGGCTCGTGGTCGGACTGCACATAATTGCATATTGATGAATTTTCAGCATTTGGGTTAAAATCGGTTCAGGTCCTGCCGCCCAGCCGAGCCGCCAGCCGGTCATGGCAAAGGCTTTAGAAAAGCCGTTAATCACAATCGTGCGTTCTTTCATGTTGTTAAGAGAAGCAATTGAAACGTGTTTTTGACCGCCGTAAGTAAGCTCGGAATAAATTTCGTCGCTGATAACCATGATGTTCGTACCGCGCAGAATTTCTGCGATTTTTTGCAAATCATCACGGCGCATGACCGCGCCTGTGGGGTTATTCGGGAAAGGCAGAATTAACGCTTTGGTTTTCGGGGTAATCGCGGCGCGCAGTGCTTCCGGCGTAAGCTTAAATTGATTTTCAAACCTTGTCACAATCGGCACGGCAATGCCTCCGGCAAGCTCAACAAGCGGCGAATAACAGACAAAGCACGGTTCGGGGACTAAAACCTCGTCGTTCCTGTTTATAAGGGCGCGGATTGCTAAATCAATTGCCTCTGAGCCGCCGACAGTGACGACAATTTCACTGCTCGGGGAATAATTTACGCCAATAGAATTTTGCGTATACTCGCAGATTTTACGGCGCAGTTCTTCTATACCGGCGTTTGATGAATAGCGGGTATGTCCGGTTTCAAGCGACAGAATCGCCTTTCTGCGAATCGCCCACGGCGTTTTGAAGTCCGGTTCGCCCACCGATAAAGAAATCACGTTGTCCATGGTTGCGGCAATATCAAAGAATTTGCGTATACCTGAAAATTCTACGTTTTTCACACGCTCTGAAAGCAGTTTTTCATAATCCGGCGTTTTCACGGGGAAACAAGACTCCTTTCGTCATCGGCGTCAAGCGCGAACAACGCGCCTTTTTCCTTGAACCGCTGTAATATAAAATGCGTTGCCGTAGACAGCACGCCGTCCATCACCGCAAGCCTGTCCGACACGAACATAGCGACTTCGCGCAGGTTTTCGCCTTTTACAGTCACGGCAAGGTCGTATGCTCCGCTCATCAGCTGAACGCTTTCAACTTCGCGGTTCTGGGCGATTTTGTTGGCAACCGCGCCGTATCCGTTTTCGATTTGGGGGGAAACTTTTAGCTCGATTACGGCGGTGACGGCGTTTCTGTCGTATTTTTCTTCATTAATAATCGCAGAATAACCGATAATAATACCCTCATTTTCAAGGTTTGAAATTTTGTCTGCGGCTTCCTGCTCGGAAACGCCGAGCATGGCGGCGATTTGGGCGTTGGTTAGTCTTGCGCTTGTCCGCAGAATATGCAGGATTTTGCTTCTGATTTCGTTCATTATGCTCTCCTTTTCACATGAAATGTTTATAATGCGAAGCTCCGCTTCGCTTAACGGAGGACTTGTTCTTTTTGCTTGTGCAAAAAGAACCAAAAACACAGCCCTGCGGGCGGCTTTATCCTCTTACAAAGTAGATTACTTGCTTGTAAACTTATTCATAGTCAGCTATTCTTTTGGGTTGTGCTCACTGTTGGTAGTTTTCTAATAAGGATAGACATTAATAGGAGGACGAGCCCTCCGCAGGAGCGTGTTTTGGTTACTTTTGCACGAGCAAAAGTAACAACCCCCGCGGGGAAGTCCCCATAAACATCGCATTATATAAATTCCCTACATTAAACCCACAAAAACCGGTTTCCGTTTGATGAAATATGCAATTTTTTTAAACCCTGCAGATTCGGCGATTTCGGCGGCGGCATTGAAATGCGCGGCAAGGTCGGTTGTTCTGTGCGCGTCTGAACCTATGGTAATGATTTCGCCGCCGAGTTCGCGGAAAAGCTTTATGTATTCCAAGCCCGGGTCTGCTTTATTATATTCAGGTTTACGCAAGCCCCCGGTGTTAATTTCAAGCCCGATGTTTCTTCTGACGGCAGATTTGAATATTTCCTGTATAATATCCGTATATTTGCTCATGCCAACCGGAATATGATTACGTCCTGTGATATAACGGAGCGGATAGGTTAAATGCCCGATGACGTCTATATCCGCGTTTTCAACCATTTCAAGCGTTTCTTCAAAATAAGTCTGCATGATTTTTTCCGGTTCAAGCTCTTTGTTTTTAAAATCCAAGTAGTAAAAATCTTTATAACCGCGAATGCTGTGGGTTGAACCGATGACGTAATCAAGCTTGAATTCCGCGATTAACCGCTTGGAAAGTGCGGGGTTCTGTATGTATTGCCCGATTTCCGCCCCGAAGCCGATATGAATTTTATCCGCATATATTTCAATCAACGCCGGAATTTCGGCGGCGGCAAGCGGCATAAGCCGGCTTTGGTTATAATGAGAATCATAATAATCGTTCACGTCGATATGGTCGGTAAACGTAAGCGCGTGCAAACCTGATTCGAGCGCGCAGTTAATCATTTCACGCGGAGAATTTTCCCCGTCGAAGGAAAAATTGGTGTGGGTGTGTGTGTCAATTATATTCATAATAAAATATTATAACATAAAAATATTGATATGGCAAGATTTTTATGTTATAATAATGTTAATTGTATTACTTTGAAAGTTATCAATGCTTGTTTTATGTTCCCCGCTTTCGGCGGGGAACATAAAACAAAATTCAAGCCGGAGGATTTATATGAGAGCAGTTATAACCGTTATCGGAAAAGATACCGTGGGGATTTTAGCAAAAGTCACCGGAATCTGCGCGGAAGCCAATGTCAACGTCATGGACGTGACTCAGACGATTGTGCAGGATTTATTTGCGATGACTATGCTGACGGACATATCGGGGCTTCAGGGGGAATTCGGAGCGTTTTCGGACAAGCTGACCAATCTCGGCACAAGCATGAATTTGCAGATTCATGTTATGCACGAGGATATTTTTAATTCCATGCATCGGATTTGAATAATTAATAATTAAAAGGAAAATCAACCATGCTCAACAACACCGACATTTTAGAAACTATCCAAATGATACAGGAAGAACATCTTGACATTCGCACAATCACAATGGGCATTTCGCTCCTTGACTGTATTTCCCCCGACATAGACATAGCCTGTGCGAAAATTTACGATAAAATTACAAGAGCCGCGCAAAATCACGTGAAAACAGGGCAAGATATAGAAAAGCGTTACGGAATCCCGATTATCAACAAGCGGATTTCAGTCACGCCGGTTGCTGTTTTATGTGCGGGGTTGGAAGAAAAAAATCCGGTCAAGCTTGCCTTAACCTTAGATAAAGCCGCCAAAGAAACCGGTGTGGACTATATCGGCGGGTATTCCGCGTTGGTTCATAAGGGTTTTTCGGCAGGGGATTTGCCGCTGATTAATTCCATTCCGGAAGCCTTGGCAGTCACCGAGCGGGTTTGCAGTTCTGTCAATATAGGCTCTACCAAAGCGGGAATTAACATGGACGCTGTCCGCCTTATGGGTGAAATTATACTTGAAACAGCAAAGAGTACAGCGGATAATTACTGCTTCGGCGCGGCGAAAATCGTGGTTTTCTGCAATGCGGTTGAGGATAACCCGTTCATGGCGGGTGCATTTCACGGCTTCGGCGAACCGGATGTGGTTTTGAACGTCGGCGTAAGCGGACCGGGCGTTGTGCGCGCCGCCGTTGCGAAAATGCAAGGTGCAAGTATTGACGAAATCGCCGAGCAAATTAAAAAAACCGCGTTCAAAATCACCCGCATGGGACAGCTTGTCGGTACGCAGGCAAGCAAAGCGTTGGGAATTCCTTTCGGCATTGTTGACCTGTCGCTTGCGCCCACGCCCGCAGTCGGGGACAGCGTGGCGTATATCTTGGAGGAAATGGGCTTGGAAAAATGCGGCGCGTACGGCACAACGGCGGCGTTAGCCCTGCTGAATGACGCGGTGAAAAAAGGCGGCGTAATGGCATCTTCTCACGTGGGCGGGCTTTCGGGCGCGTTTATCCCCGTTTCCGAGGACGCGGGTATGATTGAAGCGGTGAAAAGCGGCGCATTAAGCCTTGAAAAATTAGAAGCCATGACGGCGGTTTGCTCGGTCGGGCTTGATATGGTGGTCGTCCCGGGCGATACACCCGCCGAAATTATTTCGGCAATGATTGCGGACGAAGCCGCTATCGGCATGGTCAACAATAAAACCACAGCCGTTAGGGTAATTCCCGCGATTGGTATGAAGGAAGGCGAGGTTTTAGATTTCGGCGGGCTTTTCGGAAGCGGACCTGTTATGCCTGTAAACCGTTTTTCACCCACCGGATTCATCAGCAGGGGCGGAAGAATCCCCGCACCCCTACAAAGTTTAAAAAATTAGCTAAAAAAATATATTTCTTCGCGGTATATTTTGTTTACTTTACTGTTGCAAAAAACGTCGTAAAGTAGTATTATAGATTGCGTACGGTTTTGTTTGAAAAGATAAATCTTTTCAAACGGGAATTTGTGCTTTGCACAAATTCCGAAGAGGGGATAAAATTTGAAAGAGTTATTTGCAAAAAAGTGTGGATATAGAACATGTTAAATTTAATTGATTCAATCATTAATATAGATAAGAACGCCCGCTTGCAGTTAGAGCAGGCGAAGCTTTTGGCACGTGAAATACTTGAAAGCGCGGAAGCCGAATGTAAGAAAATAGAGTTTGAATACACCGAGCGCGCTGATAAAAGGCTTTCCGTTGTAGACGAAACCTATTCAAAAATAGCACAAGAGGATATAGAGGTTATTGAAAATCGGGAAAAAGAGCAGATTGCAAAAATTGAAGCGGTTATGGCAGAGAACAGGAACGCTTGGAAGCGTGAAATTTCAGAAAGAATCTTAAAGGCGTGAGCGGCAGAAACACCGCGCTCGTTGCCAAGGCAAGAGCAATTTACGGCAAGCGGGTTACGGATAATGAATACAATATCCTGCTTCATAAAACATCTGTTCCGCAGGTTGTGAATCTGCTGAAAACTACGGCGCGCTACCGGAAAGAGCTTGAAGCAGTGGATGAACAGCAAATTCACAGGGAGCAGATTGAGCTTTTGCTTAATCAATCGGTTTTTGATATCTATTTGAAATTATGCCGTTTTGTTCCGAATTCAAACGCCGGAAACACCGGTAACCGCTTTATCGGGTTTTATATCCGCAAGGCGGAGCTTGAAATTATTCTGAACACGGTTCATTTTCTGAATTCAGGTCAGCGCGACAGAATCATTTTTTATCTGCCCGCTTATTTGGAACGGCATGTAAACTTCACGCTGATGGATTTGGGTAATGTTGAAAATTTTAATGATTTAATAAACATTCTCCGCAATACTTGTTATTATAAAATTTTAAATTCATTCGGGGGCACAAATTTTGAAGAGCTTTCCGCGGTGCTTTATACCGATTATTATGAACGGCTTTCGGAGCAGATTAAAAATGAATTTTCGGGAGAAGAAGCGGATTTGCTGAGCAAAACGGTGCAGAAACGGATTGCTTTTGATAATCTGATGATGATTTACCGTATGAAAACGTATTTCAACCGCCCGCCGGAAGAAATAAAAGGAATGATGACGCCTTTTTACAGCGGGCTTTCAAAGAACGACGCAGAAGTGCTTTTAAACGCTAAAAACGCGGACGAATTAATTGCTGAGCGTTTTAATAAAAAGTATTTAAAACACGGCGATGTGTTTGACCGGGATTTTCCGGAAATTGCGGCAGAGCGCGGGGATTTCAGGTTACTAAGCAGTAAGCTGCGGATTACGCAAAGCTGGGCGTTTGTGATTTTTTCGCTTGTCAGGCTTCTTGAAATCGAAAAGCAGAATGTTTTCAATATTATAGAGGGCGTCCGGTATCAGATGCCCGCGGCGGAAATTGAAAGGTTATTGGTGTTTTAGTTATGGCGATTGAACGTATGTCTTTGGTGTCGATTGTGGGGGGAATCAAAAAAGTCAACCGTTCCCTCATGCGTTGCTTTGAAAGCGAATGTTTTCATATCATTGAATCATCGCACGGCTCGGACATCAGCACGGCGGGTGTCGGGTTTAAAACCCTGAAAGACCGTAATCCCTACGCGCCTTTAGTGAAACGTGCGGCGGCTCTTGCCGAAGGTTTGGAAATTAAAATCGAGCAAAAGGAATATGAGGAAATTGATTTTGCGGTCAGCGTGGATTTCGCGCACTATTTTACAGAAATAGAAACGGTTTATAATGATTTTTTCAAGCGTTTGCAGGAAACCAAGTCCATGCTTGAACAGCACAAACGCGCCTTAACCTATGTAGAGCATATGGAGGGCTTAACCTCAGATTTTGAGAAAATATTTGCGCTTGAATACATAAAAGTGCGCTTCGGGCGGCTTCCTGCCGACAGTTTTAAGAAACTGCGCTTCTTTGAACATATGAACTTTATGTTCTTTCCGTTTGAAGAATATGAAAATTATGTCTGGGGGGTTTATTTCGCGGCGGCTGAAGAAGGCGTTGTGGTGGACGACCTTTTTAACTCGATTTATTTTGAGCGCGTCAGAATCCCCGATTATGTCAAGGGAACGGCGGAAGACGCCAAAAGTTATATAGAAAACCTTATGAAACGGGAAACGGAAGAAATCGAAAAGTTAAATCATTTAATCAAAGAACTCAGTAAAAACACCGAAGAAAAATTTCTGAAAGTTTTTTCAAAGCTCAATGCGCTGAACACCAGTTTTGAACTGCGCGGAAAAGTATCGGTCATTAACAGCCGGTTTTTCCTGCTCGGATATGTACCGGCGAAGAAAGCGCGGAAATTCATTGATATTATTGAAGAGGAAGAATCGGTTACGGCGCAGATTATGCCGGACGCCGACCCCATGACTGTTCCGCCGGTAAAGCTTAAAAACAACCGCGTTTTCCGTCCCTTTGAAATGTTTGTGTCTATGTACGGACTGCCCGAATACGGCAAGGTTGACCCAACACCTTTTGTCGCTGTTACGTTTATGCTTCTTTACGGAATCATGTTCAGCGATTTGGGGCAGGGCTTGTTTTTATCGCTGTTAGGATTTCTGCTTTATAAAATCAAAAAAGTAAAGCTCGGACCGGTTATGGTCAGGCTTGGTTTTTCAAGCGCGGTTTTCGGATATTTTTTCGGTTCGGTTTTCGGGAATGAAGAACTGATTACGCCCGTATTCGCCAAAAAGGAAATATATTCGTTGGCAGGGCTTGAACACGCCCCGCATAATATTTTTGAAGTTTCGTCCCTGTTAATGATTGCTTCTATTGCTGTAGGTGTAATCATTATTTTAATCGCTATGATTTTTAACGTCATTGTCAGTGCGCGGAGCAACAATATTGAAGCAGGGGTTTTCGGGACGAACGGGATTAACGGCTTCATGCTTTATTCCGCGCTGATTATCGGCGCGGGCATGACTTTTGGGTTAGGCGTGAATTTGTTTACGCCGGTTTATGTAACCGGGTTCATCATTATTCCGGTGCTCATTTTATTCTTTAAAAAACAGCTTGCGGATTTATTTCATTTAAAAGATAAAAATAACGGTTCTGCAAAACAGCGCAAAACAGCCGGTACGTTTATCATAGAGGGTGTAATGGAAATTTTTGAAAGCGGCTTAACTTACGTAACCAATACTATGTCATTTTTAAGAATCGGCGGGTTTGTGCTCAGTCACGCGGGGCTTATGCTCGTGGTGAATATTTTAGCGGAGAAAGCGGGTTCGGTCGGTTCGGCGGGCTGGATAATTGCCATGGTTGCGGGGAATCTTTTCGTCATCGGGTTAGAGGGATTTCTCGTGGGGATACAGGTTTTAAGGCTTGAATTTTACGAAATATTCTCGCGGTTTTATAAAAGCGGCGGAACGCCGTTTCATCCTATGGCAACGGAAATGACGGTTGACAGTTGATAATGTATAATTGACAGTTGAAAATTTAAAATACGGAGGGGAATTTTTATGTTTATATTTTTTATGCCTTTGATTTTGCTTGCGGTGGTTGTTCTGCCGTTTATTTCGGCGGGTTTGAAGAAAAGAGCGGGTAAGAAAGTGAACGGAAAGCGTGTGATTCTGCTGAATATAGGCTCGTTTTTCGTTTGTCTTGTCAGCTTCGGGGTTTTCTTTGTGCTGTCGGCGTCGGCGAACGCACCGGAAGCGGCAGAAACAGCGGTACAAGCGGCGGGGGGCGTTGCTGAGGGCATGAAATACCTCGGCGCGGCGCTTTCAACGGGGCTTGCCACAATCGGCACGGGCATAGCGGTAGGCAGTGCCGCGCCTGCGGCAATCGGCGCGGTCAGCGAAGATGACAAGAACTTTACGAAAGCATTGATTTTCGTGGTTCTTGGTGAGGGCGTGGCGATTTACGGGCTTCTTATATCTATGCTGATATTATTTAGTTAATTTAAATATTGCGGCGGAGGCACTCCGGATGAAATTTTATTTAATCAGCGATAACGCCGACACCGAAAACGGTATGAGATTAGCAGGAATAGAGGGCGTTTCGGTTTACAGCGCAGGGGAAGCGGAAGACGCGATTGACAGAGCCTGTTCCGACACCGAAATTGCGATTATTCTCGTCACCGAAAAAATTATGACGCTTTGCCCCGATAAAATTTACGGGCTGAAGCGTTCTTCAAAACGTCCGCTGATTGCGGTGATTCCCGACCGCCACGGCGGCGGAAACATCAGCGAAACCATTAACCGTTATATCAGCGAATCAATCGGAGTAAAATTATGACCGGAAACAGCAGTGCCTATGGTAATAACAAAACATTAGAGAATATCCGTCTTTCAGTGATTCGCGAAACAGATGAAACGGCGGCGGCGATTACTGAGTGCGCAGAAAAAGAAAAGATGGATTTAATCAATCAAACATGCGACGACTGTATCGCGCTTTCTTATGAGCGCGTTACCGAGGGTGTGCGCGAGATTAAGCAAACCTGTGCAAGACGGGTTTCAAAAAATAGCTTTGATGTTTTCAAAGCTATTTTGTCACGCAGGGAAGAATTAATTGAAGAGCTTTTTACGGAGATTTCTGACGAGCTTATCCGTTTTACGGAAAGCAAGGATTATATCAGTTTTACGGAAAATAAATTAAAACAAGCCGATTCGGAAAGACCGCTGAAAAACGCTGTGGCTTATATTAAAAGCGAAGACGCGGGCAAAATTAAATGTTTAGGCGCGGAGGTCAGAATCAGCGAAAAAATCAAGCTCGGCGGGGTCAATCTTTTTTATCCGGACGAAAAGATTTGGGTTGATTTAACACTTGATAAGCTACTGCGTGACGAAAGAAATCATTTTGCGCATAAAAGCGAATTAGAAATACGGGAGACTTAGAATCGTGGATACTGTTTACGCTATAAACGGACCTGTCGTTAAGGTGAAAGCCTCAAAGAATTTCTCCATGCTTGAAATGGTTTATGTCGGGAACGAAAAGCTTGTGGGCGAAGTGATTTCCGTTGACGAAAATTTCACGACCATTCAGGTGTATGAAGAAACCTCCGGCATGAAAACCGGCGAACCCGTTACGGGTACGGGCGCGCCCATGCAAGCGGTTTTGGGACCCGGGATTATTGCCAATATATACGACGGCATACAGCGTCCTTTAAAAACAATGTTCAGTAAAAGCGGTGCGTTTATCAACAAAGGTATTACGGCGAACGCGCTTGATGAAGAGCGGGTTTATGATGTTTCTGTGCTTGTAAAAGAGGGCGATGTTCTGAAAGGCGGCGAAGCTTACGCCGAATGTCCCGAAACGCCGCTGATTACACATAAATGTATGTTACCGCCCGATATAAAGGAAGCTGTTGTTACCTTCGCCGCGCCGGACGGACAGTATAAAACAAACGATGTTATTATAAAAATCAGAAGCAAAAATTCACAGCAAGCGGAAATTCCGCTGACCTTAACACAGAAGTGGGCAATCAGAAAACCCCGCCCCGTTAAAAACAGAATAGCCGCAAACAAGCCTTTAATTACCGGACAGCGGATTTTAGATACAATTTTGCCTGTCGCCAAAGGCGGAACGGCGGCGATTCCGGGCGGTTTCGGCACAGGTAAGACGATGACCCAGCACCAAATCGCAAAATGGTGTGACGCCGACATTATCGTTTATATCGGCTGCGGTGAGCGCGGCAACGAAATGACGCAGGTTTTGAAAGAGTTTTCGGAGCTGATTGACCCGAAATCCGGCAAACCCTTAACCGACCGGACGATTTTAATTGCCAACACGTCCAACATGCCCGTTGCGGCGCGTGAAGCCAGTGTTTACACCGGTATTACGCTCGCGGAGTATTACCGCGACATGGGGTATCATATTGCGATTATGGCGGACAGTACATCGCGCTGGGCGGAAGCATTGAGAGAAATTTCCGGCAGGTTGGAAGAAATGCCGGCAGAAGAGGGTTTTCCGGCCTATCTGCCGTCAAGGCTTGCGGAATTTTACGAGCGCGCCGGTTATGCCGAAACCCTTTGCGGAAAAGAGGGAAGCGTAACGGTCATCGGGGCGGTATCGCCGCAGGGCTCGGACTTTTCCGAACCTGTTACGCAGAACACCAAGCGGTTTGTGCGGTGCTTTTGGGCACTTGATAAAAATTTAGCGTACACGCGGCATTATCCCGCGATTAACTGGATGACCAGCTACTCGGAATACGATGATGATTTGGCGGCGTTTTACAACAGCGTCAGCGATGATTTTTTGAAAGTCAGGCAGAAAATGATTTCCCTGCTCACGGAAGAAAACAGCTTGATGGAAATTGTGCGGTTAATCGGTTCGGACGTTCTGCCGGATGAGCAGAAGTTAATTATAGAAATTGCAAAAGTAATCCGAACAGGCTTTTTACAGCAGAACGCTTTTCATAAGGATGACACGTTTGTGCCGCTTGAAAAACAGCTTTTGATGATGAGAGCGATTACGGGTTTTTACGAAAAATGCGCGGAAGCACTCGGCAAGGGGAAATTGCTTTCGGACATCATTGAAACCGGCTGGTTTGATAAGCTGACCAAGATGAAATATGATATACCGAATGACAGACTGGAATTGTTTGAGGAATATGAGGATATACAGTTGAACGTGTGATACGCGAGATACTGTAGGGGCGTACAGTGTGCGCCCGCATAATAAGAAGCAAGAGGTTTTCATGGAAACACTAAACATCCAATACGCCGGGCTTCATCAGGTGAACGGACCTTTAGTCGCGCTTGACGGCGTGAAAGGCGCGGCTTATGAGGAAATCGCAGAAATCGAGCTTGAAAACACTGCCGCCTCCAGAATCGGGCGCGTAATTCAAATGGAGGGCGAAAAGGTTGTTTTGCAGGTTTTTGAAGGTACAAGCGGAATTTCGCTCACCAACACCAAAACAAGGTTTACCGGAAAAGGGCTTGAAATACCATTAAGCACAGAAATGCTCGGCAGGGTGATGAACGGTGCGGGGAAACCTATAGACGGATTGGGTACGATTTTCGCCGAAAAAACCGCCGACATCAACGGGCGGGCATTGAATCCTGTAGCGCGTGATTACCCGATTGATTATATCCATACGGGCATTTCCTCTATTGACGGACTGATGACTTTAATAAAAGGGCAGAAACTGCCGATTTTTTCCGGTTCGGGGCTTTCGCATAACAAGTTGGCGGCGCAGATTGCGCGGCAGGCGCGGTTAAGACGCGGAGAAGAAGAATCGGAGAACAGCCGTTATCAAAGCGGCGATAATTTTGAAAAGCAGGACAGAAAAGATTTTGCGGTTGTTTTCGCAGCGATGGGCGTGCAGAATGACACGGCGGAGTTTTTCCGCCGCTCGTTTGAGGAAACCGGCGCAATTGAGCATGTCGTGATGTTTCTGAATCTTTCAAGCGACCCGATTATCGAGCGTATTTTAACGCCGCGCTGTGCGCTGACGCTTGCGGAATATTTAGCCTTTGAAAAAAACATGCATATTCTTGTCATTATGACCGATATGACTTCGTATTGCGAAGCTCTGCGGGAATTCAGCTCGTCAAAAGGCGAAATACCGGGGCGTAAAGGTTATCCCGGGTACTTGTATTCGGATTTAGCGTCATTGTATGAAAGAGCCGGCGTCATTGAAGGCTCGTCGGGTTCTGTTACGCAAATCCCGATTCTGACTATGCCCAATGACGATATTACCCACCCCGTCCCCGACCTGACCGCCTATATCACAGAGGGTCAGATGGTGTTCGACAGGGGGCTTGATTCATTAGGGGTTTATCCCGGACTTTCGGTTCTGCTGTCGCTGTCAAGGCTGATGAAAGACGGTATCGGAGAGGGCTTTACGCGCCCTGACCACCCCGATGTCACCAATCAGCTTTTCGCCGCGTATGCAAGGGTAGGGGAAGCGCGTTCGCTTGCTTCGGTTATAGGGGAAGATGAGCTTTCGGTTACTGATAGGGCTTATATGAATTTCGGGCGGCATTTTGAAAGGAATTTTCTCCATCAGGGCGCGGACGAAAACCGTTCGATTGATGAAACATTAGATTTAGCGTGGGATTTAATCTGTCTGCTTCCTAAAACAGAACTTGACCGCATGAACAGCGCGTTAATCGAAGAAAATTATAACGAAAAACGAGCGGAGAAATTTAAATAATTATTAATTTAAAGGTATCATTATGGCTGAACATCAAATCGTCCCGACTAAGGGCAACCTGCTGATTTCAAAACGCCTGCTTAAACAGGCGCAGACAGGGTATGACCTGATGGATAGGAAGCGGAATATTTTAATCCGCGAAATGGTTGCGCTGTCGGACAGGGCAAAAGAACTGCGCGGTAAAATCGAATCGACTTTCGCGGAGGCATATAAAGCCTTGCAAACGGCAAATATAACGCTGGGCGCAAACATTCCCGCAACCGCGCAAGTGCCGGCGGAAACACGCTTAACGCTTACTTCAAGAAGCGTTATGGGAGTGGAGCTTCCGACGGTGTCATTGGAAAGAACAGAATTAAAGCCGGTTTACGGGATTGCGCAGTCAAATTCTCAGCTTGATATTGCCTATATTAAATTTGATGAAGCAAAATATATGGCTGTAACCTTAGCTGAAATCGAAAACAGCATTTTCCGGCTCGCGCACGCGATTAAAAAAACGCAGAAACGCGCAAACGCGCTCGGGAATATATTAGTGCCGCGGTATAAGGAGCAGGTGAAATATGTCGCGGACGCGCTGGAGGAAAAGGAGCGGGAGGAATTTTCAAGACTGAAAGTGATTAAGGCAAATCAAATAAAAACATGAGGGATTAGTATAAAGCTAAAGTTTTCCAGACTTTCTGCCGATATAATAATAGAAGTATAAATCTGTCAAGGGGGAAAAGAACATGGCTATAAATTCAGTAGTATCGGATTATGTAAAAAACACTGTTAAAGCACAAAGCGGCGTAAACGTCTGGAGTAATGAAAACACCGCAAAAACTGACAAGGAAAGCGGATTAAGCACCGCCACTAAAAATTATCTTGCGTATCTGAGAGATAAATTCGGTGATGTTAATTTTGTTGTAGGCAGTGCGAAAGACGGTGCTTCGGGCGGCGGTAAAAAATACAATTGCTTCATCCATGAGGATTTATTGGAGCAAATGGCAAACGACCCGGAAACAGCCGCAAAATATGAAAAAATCATTTTTGAAGCAAGAGCGCAGGTAGACGAGCTGAAAGAGAAGGTTGACGAAAGCGGGCTCGGAAAGCTTGTTAAATCCTACGGCATAGAAGTAGACGCCGACGGCAAGGTGAATTACATCGTCATGCTCAACGACAGCATTAAAGGTATGTATGACAAAAAGCCCGAAAACAGTTCCGGCGATAAAAAGAATGTTGATAAATCCGCCGAAGCAAACGGTGTTCCTAAATCAATCAAAGCCGGTTCAATTGAAGAGCTTTTGGAAAAGTTGAAGGAAATTGCCGAAAACAGAACCGAAAAAGCGAACGAGCTTTACGGCGGCAAGGATGAAAACAAAACAAACGCTAAGAACACTGATGTTTTGGAAAAAGACGGGGAATTTAAAAAGCCTTTTATATCCAAACCCGCCTCCAATAAAAAAGACGGTTTTGATATAACCGCCATGCTCCCGAAGAAGGAAGAAAATCATTCCGCAGGCATTTACGGTAAAAAAGTAAAATAATATAAAAAAAGGGGACGCCGTGAGCGGCGTCCCCTTTTTTTATATTTCATTAAACCTGATAATATTTATCATAATTCACTAATTCGTCAAGCAGTTTCGGCAACTGCTCATCAACTGTTTCCCCTGTGAACTGGCAAGTTCCGACCATCGGGTGTCCGCCGCCGCCGTATTTCAGCATAAGACTGCCCACGTTCACTTTGCTGGTTCTGTTCAGTATGGAATACCCCACCGCCACAGCACAGCCGATTCCGCCTCTGCCGGACACTATCCATGCTGAAATATTCTGCTCCGGATAAAGGCTGTAAATCAAGAAGCGGTTGCCGGTGTAAATGGTTTCAATCCCGCGCAGGTCGGTAATAATGACATCACGCTCTACTTTCGTATGCTTTGCCACCATTTTCTTGAAAAGCTCCGCCTGTTCCTTATACAGTTCAATGCGTTCCTTGATGTCCGGTAAATCAAGAATTTCCTGCGTCGTCATGGTACGGCAGCAAATCAGCAGTTTTTCCATAAGCTGATAATTACTGATGGTGAAGTTGCGGAAACGCCCCAATCCGGTTCGCGGGTCCATCAGGAAGCCCACAAGAATCCAGCCTTCGGGGTCAAGGATTTCTTCACGGG
Organism: Oscillospiraceae bacterium; assembly: GCA_009782265.1. Classification (GTDB taxonomy): domain Bacteria; phylum Bacillota; class Clostridia; order Oscillospirales; family Ruminococcaceae; genus Ruminiclostridium_E. Next base: position 23,996 of record WRJM01000001.1, read on the forward strand.
TCAGATTGCCCGAATCCACCTTGTCAACCGCAATCATCAGGTCGTCAAACTGCGGGAATTTTTCGCGTCCGCCGTAATATTCATAAATAATGCGGGCACAGCTCGGCGCACTGCGGCTTTCTCCCTTGTATTTCCCTTCAAGCTCGTTGCGTTCCTTTTCGCTTGAATGGTGGTCAAACCAGATTCCGCAGCCCGCCGCGTAAGGCACGTTCGCCAGCACGTCGTTCTCGGTGACAGGCACAAGTCCGTCCTGTATGTCCTTGGGATGCGCAAAGGTATAGCTGTCTATTACCCCCGCCTCAAGCAGTAAAGCACCGCAGGCGAGCCCGTCAAAATCTGAGCGGGTAATTAATTTCATCGGCAATTTATACACCTCTTTTTTAATTTCATACATAATATCAAGAATATTATACCAAATAATTTTCATTTTTGCAAGTCTTTTTTAATTTTATAAACAAATTTTATTTTATAAAGTTAAAAACAACGATTTTCTTAATGAATTTCCGTATTATTTTCTTATCGGAAACGATTTGCTTATAAAGCCGGTCTGTACAGGCTGAAAGCAAGTCATACTCTGCTCTTGTCAGCTCTTCTTTGCTGAATTCCAGCTTTTCAGCCGCACCTATTAACTCGTTTATATATACAAATCCCTGCGCGGCTTCAACCGGCTTTCCTTGCTTTGTTTGTTTTGCTTCCGCCTGTTCGGTCAGCATTTTTTCCGCCCTTGCGGCGAATTTTACGGGTGTTTCGCCCGGCTGGGCAGTTAATCCTTCCGTTCTGAGCAGTTTTAATATAAATTTATACGCTTCAGCCGCTGTTTTCTTATCCTGAAGCGACGTATATTTTAAAATCCGCTTTCTTTCGGTCTTATTGAGCGATTTTACGAACAGAACAACAGAACCCGCCGGAATTGCCGCAAGCAGGATAATCAGCGCGGTAAACAGCACCTGAAGCGGTAAAATTGATTTCGGCTTTAATGGCTCTATCACCGGCATCCCTTCAGAATCTGTCTGCGGCGGCGTTGTGGGGGTGGTTGTTGTTGTGGTTCGCGGGGTGGTTTCGGGCGGGTTGGTTCGCGGCGCGGTTGACGAACTTGGGGGTGTGGTGCGCGGGGTGGTGGTGGAAGAAGCCGGTCTGTTTTCGCCTACTCTCTCCGCTTCAAGATAGTTGTATTCAAAGATAGGGGGGGTGGGGTCAAACGGAATCCAACCGACGCCTTTAAAGTAAACCTCAACCCAAGCGTGCAAATCTCTTTCTAAAATAATCTGCGTTCTTGCGTAATCTGTCACATATCCCGTGACATATCTTGCGGGAATCCCCATTTCCCGCAGTGCCAGCGTCATGCAGGTCGCATAAAGCGCGCAGTGCCCCTGTTTAGTTTCAAACAAAAAGTTGCCGAGCATGGTGTTAGGACCGCTGTTGTTGTCTGTAACCAAAGAATAGGTATAATTGGAGATAAAGTAATCCTTGATGGCTTCCGCTTTATAATAATCGTTTAATAAATAAAATTCAGAATCAAGAAAATCATCTGTAAAAACACCTCTATAACTGCTAAAGAGAGGTCTGTAATTGCTCACATTCGTTAAAAGCTGTTTAATATTCTCCCTTTCACTTTCAACCGTTGCGGTATATACTTCGTAAACTAATTGTTCATATTCGTTTAAATAATCAAGATATTTCTCCGCCGTAAGCCCGTATTCGTTGGCATAAATGCGGATTGCCATTGGTTCTCTGTTTATTTCGGTATAAATATAATCGTCATAATCCTCAACTCTTATGCCGTCGTAATAATCCGCTTCCTCCAAGGTAAGCGGTCTTACGGCGGTAAGAAGATTTTGAATGTTCTCCGCTATTTCCCCGAAATTAGTATTATTTTTATAATAAAGTACATCCCAGTAATAAGTTTCCGCGCTTGTTCCGCTTCTTTTTCTTAACACGGTATCCTGATTGTAGTTAAAACGGCTGTCGGTTTTATAATTCGGTAAATACGGGGAAGTCGGGAGCATAACATGCGGCGAACGCACCAAATACTCAATCACAACCTTTTGAATTCCGATTAACGTATCGGGATGATAGTTAAATGCCAGCATCTTCTGCCTAAAAGCCAAATATTCATGCTCCGGATAAAAGTTGGTCGGGAATTTTTTCGCAAAATCGCCCGCGTTGCCGTTTACGTCCCAGCTTCCTTTCGCGGGATTGAAAACCGCGCCGATACCGTTTCTTAAATAGATGTTCGTGCTTGTGTCTTCAAGCGTAACCCGCAGGATTTCCCGCCGGCTAACAGTCGGGCTGTTGATGGAAAGCGAACCGCCCACATTACCCGAAGGCATGAACCCGCTGTGGTCAAGCAAAGGAACGGTTTCAAACAAATTCCCTTCAATCGAAAAGCTGTCCATGATTTCCGTAACTTTATCAACAATCGAGTTCGCCGCGTTCTCCCAGAACTGAATGATTTCATGTGTTTTTTCTACCGGAAGGAACACATTCGCAAGTCCGCAGGCGATAAACGCAATCACAACCGTCATTGCGCCGTTCACGGCGTACCGGTGTATTTTCGGGATAAAAGGACCTTTTTTCAGTTTCCGCGGTTTTATATTTTTTAAAAAGCTTTGCTCCTGACTTGCCCAAATGCTGTATAAGCCAAGCATGCTGATGACTAAAACCGTCATCGCCGGAACGAAGCTTGCCTTTTGGGAAGCAATCGCGGGAATCAGTACAACGATACAGGTAATCAATACAGAGCCGATAAACTTTCCCCTTGAAGATACCGCATAAATTAACGCTAACACAACGCAAAGCAGAATAACGCTTTTCTGAAGCCCCTGCACGAAAGAGTAACTCATTTCGTTGACCACCATGTAAGCGGGGCGGGAAGCGTAAACCGCGGTATTTACCATGCCCCCGTCAATATAAATCAATATGTAGTCCACAAAACAGCCAAGGTTAAATAAAACATCCTCTACTCTGATGTACAGATAAAACATCGCCGCAATCACGGGAAAGGCGTATCTGAATTTCAAAAATAAAAATAAAGAATTAAAAGCAATCGTAGCCGTTACCGCCCACATAATCACCGGCGTGCTGTCAATCGGCATTTTATACAGCTGAATAAGCAGAAGCCCTATTCCCGCAGCCGCCGCGCACAGCAAAGCCGCCCGAACCGCTACGTTCATGTACAGCGACGATTCAGGCTGTTGTTTTTGAATCTGCGCCCCCGTCCAGAACGGCAGGGGTTGTTTTTTCTGCTTTTTTTGTTTTTTCGGTTTTTTTGCTTTTTGCGCTTTTGGCTCTTTCAATTAATATAAAACTCCGCTTCTTCATCATTAATTTCTATCAGCTTCATTTTAGTCTGCGTTTTGATAAATTCCGAAAGCTCGCTGTTTGTGCGGACGGCGGTAAACGTAATAATCCCCACCCCGCCGCGCATCGCTAACCCGGTTTCTTCAAGCATTGTTAAAAGCTCGTCGCTGACCGCCGGCGTAACAATGTATATCGTATGATGTTCCTGTATATCAGGCGAAAAAAGCGTAATCAGTTCGCTGAAGCTTTTTTCTGCCGGCTTCTGCGGTAAAATCGTAAAGGCGTTATGGATATAGCTGTAATGCGACAGTTCTGTCATTTCATACTTTTCGCTTCCGGCAGAACCTTGCCAGCAGTTAATTACGCTGTTTCCCTCTTCCAATACCGCTTTGGTTACGGCAAGCGAGGTTTCAATCACCGCGTCAAGCATACGCCTTGTCATAAACCGGTCTTCTCCGAAATCTTCGGAAAAATTGCTGAAAATAACCGCGCTGTTATTCACCGATTGCTCCTGCTGTTTCACAATCAGCTCGTCCTGCTTCGCAGAAAGCTTCCAGTGTATGCTTCTTATGCTGTCGCCTTCGCGGTATTCCCGAAGCGAATTAAACGTATTGCTTCTGTGCGACGTAATTTTGCTTGCCGGGCTTTCGCTGTCGGTTTCGGTTTCCTTTTCGGTGCTGTGCGGGATTTTTTCACGCGGAAGCACAATAACCCTGATATTCAGATTCACTTTTTTACTTAATTTAAAAAGCTTCAGTAAATCATACACGCATACTTCATAAATCCTTACGTTGTATTCCCCCCTGAAAGGCAGACAGAAAGGCACGCCTAAAACCGTTGTGTTAAAAGGCGAAACGCCTGTAATCATCACTTTCTTGGAGAAATCCGCCTCCTGTTCCGCAAGGCTTTGAAAATCGCCGATGATTCTAATCGGCGAAACAGGAAGAATAAAATGGTTTTCAATCGCCAGCCCGATTTGATATTCTTCAAATTTACGGACGACCACTTCTGCGGGCATGGCTTTCAGCCCTACCGAGACGTAATTGACTACCATCACGATAAAGCTGATTACGGGGCAAATAATCAATATCAGCAGAAGCAGGGGCATCATACGGCTTTGGTATACAAAACACATAATCAGTATCAGCCCCGTCAGCACACTGTAAAAAGTTCGGAATTCCCTCATTTTTAATCTACCTGTAATTTTATTGTAGGGGACGGCGTCCTCGACGTCCCGCCGGCGAACCGCCGGTAGTAATACCGCCTTGCCGGCGGCTGTTGTGTTATATTACAATCTTGTTTAAATGTATAGGGACGTTGAGGACGCCGTCCCCTACAGTTCTATTGCCTATGATACGGCGGGGTGATGGATTTTGCGATTTCCCGCAGTACGTTTATTTCCGTCATTTTGCGCACTTTTGCGTCCTGCGTTAATTGCAGGCGGTGTTCAAGCACATGCGGCGTCATTCTCAGTACATCTTCGGGGGTTACATACGCCCGCCCCGATAAAAACGCGCACGCCTGACTTGCTCTCATCAAGAGCAGACTGGCGCGCGGACTTGCTCCGAGCAAAACCGCCCTGTGCCCTCTTGTTGAGGACACAAGCTGAACGATATAACGGTAAATGCTCGGCTCTATATTCACATGCTGAACGGCTTCTATACAGGACAGTATATCTCTTTTATTGCAAATCGCGCTGACGCTTTCAAGCGGGTCGGCGGTCTGGCGGGAAGCAATAATATTAACTTCCTGCTCCTGCGTCGGATAACCGACCGATATTTTCATCAGGAAGCGGTCAAGCTGAGCTTCCGGCAAGGGATATGTTCCCACAAAGCCAAGCTCGTTCTGCGTGGCAATAACCATAAAGGGCTGAGGAAGCTCATATGTAACGCTGTCTACCGTAACTCTCTGCTCTTCCATCGCTTCTAAAAGCGCGGACTGCGTTTTCGGGGAGGTTCTGTTAATTTCGTCCGCAAGCAGGATATTGCACATGACCATGCCCGGACGGTATTCAAACTCGTTGGTTTCCTTGTTATAAATCGTAAAGCCGGTGATGTCCGACGCCATAACGTCCGGCGTGAACTGGGCGCGGCGGCTCATCAGTCCGGTTGCTTTCGCAAGCGTAGTCGCAAGCATGGTTTTACCAACGCCCGGCACGTCTTCAATCAGCACATGCCCGCCCGAAAGCAAAGCAATCACCAACATTTTCACTACATCGCGCTTACCTACAATAACCTTTTCCACTTCGTCAATAATCTGTTTGATTTGCCTGTTTTGTTCTTCTGCTATTTCTTTATGCATGTTTTTGCGTTCCGCCTTTTTTTAATTTAAACAATATTATTCCGGCACTAAACAATAGGAAAACACAGAGAAAACGTCTACTGTTTACTTAAAAAATAATAACAAATAATATTATAGCATTAAAATCAGGCAAAATCAAGTAAAAATTAGAAATTGTAAACAGATTGTAATTATTTATAATTAGTATTATATTTGATTCAACTGTGATTTATTAAAAATCATCTTCACCGGATTATAAAGCACAATCGCTAAAACCGCATTGATTCCGCCTTTAGCTAAATTGAACGGCAGAAATAAAGGAATAAGCAATTCTGCGACGGCTTCCCGCGGCACAGGCATATAAAGGGGGGTTATAATATAGTTGGCGAACAGCATCACAGGAACCATAACCGCAATACCCACGCCAAGCCCCGCAACAGCCCAAACATTTTTTTTCTTATACCGATAAATCAATACGGCGGGAATCACGAACGAACAGGTCGCAATCATGTTCATTATAAAACCCCAATGCCCTGTTTTGCTGATAGTGAACCATTCTATAAAAGAAACAGCAAGGGACATCATAAGAGTCGCCATAGGACCATAGATAAACCCGCCAATAATAATGATTACGTCTTTAACGTCAAGAATAGGAAAGTTGTACCCGGGTATAAGCGCGATGTTGAGTATGTTAAACACGAAAGTTACAGCATACGCCATAGCACTTAAAAGTGCTAAAGTTACAAGGTTTTTTGTTGTGAATTTCATAAATGTACTCCCGTAGGGGACGACGCCCACGGCGTCCCGCAAAATTTTTATATTGCTTAACGCGGGACGCCGTGGGCGTCGTCCCCTACAAACAAAAAACCCCATGAAAATTCATGGGGCAGTTTCTCCTTGTAATTTAATTACAAGGATTTTGTTTCTCTCTTCCGGACTTGTACTTCGCTAAAGCGAAGTACGAACATTATTTCGTAATGTTCCTTCGCCTACGCAGTTGATAAACATTAAAATATAATGTTCATTCAACTATGCAGTATATGAAGTATTTCACCGTCGGTTTCGGAATTTCACCGAATCAGCTCGTTTTAACGAAGTTAAAACAAGGTCGTAGACTTGTAGCACGTTCGCGTGCTACTCACTACCGGTGGGGAATTTCACCCCGCCCCGAAACATTGAACAATTAATAATTGTTCGTAAAATTATTAAATTTTTAATTCTCTTAATAGTAGAAAATAAGTTGAAGCGCAATCTCAGCTGCTGATTGCTTCAACAGGGCATACACCCGCGCACGCGCCGCAATCTATACATTTGTCAGCGTCGATATTGTACAGTCCTTCGCCCTCCGCAATCGCGTCCGTGGGACATTCGCCGGCGCACGCGCCGCAGGAAATGCACTTGTCGTCAATATGGTAAGCCATGATTTTCCTCCTTGTTTTATTTTTTTTCTTAGTATAACATAACAAATATAAAATGTCAATGGTTTTATGAAAACCGTTCCACCGCGTACAGTTCCGCCGCTACTTTAGTCCTCTAACCCTTTCAGGGCGTTAATTTCATCGCGTTCGAGCCTGATTTGGGCTTCGCGGATTACCCTGACGTCTTTGCGGTCTGCCGTAACCGGCGGCGCGTCCTTGTTTTTATCAAGCTTTATTTTTAATTTCCCGGTCAATAAATTCGATTCCTCAACCATGCCGCGCCCTTCGGCGCACTCAACATAAGCCCCGACAGTCGGCGTGATTTTCAGCAGTTCTTCATACGTGTCCTGCTCATATTTAAGACAGCACATCAGCCGTCCGCATGTGCCTGAAATTTTTGTGGGGTTCAGCGATAAGGACTGCTCCTTTGCCATTTTAATGGAAACCGGCTGGAATTCCCCCAGAAAGCTCGAACAGCACAACCCTCTGCCGCAAACACCCAAGCCGCCGAGCATTTTGGCTTCGTCGCGGACACCGATTTGCCTGAGTTCAATTCTTGTGCGGTAAATCGACGCCAAGTCCTTTACAAGTTCACGGAAATCCACGCGGCTTTCGGCGGTAAAGTAAAATAAAATCTTACTGCCGTCAAATGTGCAATCTATACCGATAGGTTTCATGGTTAGCTTGTGTTCTTCTATTTTACGTGTAAAAACATGCAGAATTTCCGCTTCTTTTTTACGGTTGGCTTCAAGCGTTTGGGTATCTCTCGGGGTTGCCGTACGCATAATATTTTTAAGAGGGGGAGTGATTTCGCTGTCGTCAACCTCTTTGTTGGGAATCACCACTTCGCCGTATTCAACGCCGTGCGCGGTTTCAACAATGACCTTGCCGCCCATGGGTATTTTTAATCCGCCCGGTGAAAAATAATACACCTTGCCTACATCCTTGAATCTTACGCCTACGATTTCTGCCATCTTTTGCTTCCTTTTAATTTTATTGTAGGGGCGAACAGTGTTCGCCCGTTACGCGGGTATTTTTTTATTCGGGCGAACATTGTTCACCCCTACGTTTTTTATTTTAATCTGCTGAAAATTCCGCTCGTCAAATTTGTGCAAGCAAGCGCAATATTCGGATTAAACTGCAAATCGTCAATGCAGTCTAATGTGAATTTCTGTACTTCGATTAAGATTTTAATATTTGCCGTGCGGTTTTCAACGGTCAGCTTTCTTATTGCTTCGGAAATAAGTTTAAAAGCCGCGGCGGTTTCTTCGCGTGTTTTTATCTTCGTCAATGCCGCCGCCGCAAGGTATTCATTCCCTTTAACAAGCGCGGATATGAAAAGTTCCGCGGTTTCCTGTAATTCAGGAAAGCCGGGCACGCCGTTCCCTGTGTTCTGCGCGTTTATAAAAACCAAACGGGATTTAATCGTATCAAGTAAATTTTCCTTTGTTTTTACCGTGAAAATAATCCGCACATATTCCGGCGGCTCTTCCGTGAATTTTAAAAGCGCGTTCTGGCAAACCGGCGACATTTCATCAGCTTCATTAAAAATATAAACCTTTAAATCACCGTCGTTCGGGCGGAAAACCGAATCCGCCGCAACTTTCCGCACAAAATCTACTTTATATTTATTATCCGGCGATAATTCCCGAACGCGGAAAATATCGGGGTGCATTTTATTCTGCACTTTTTTGCAATTTATACACGTAAGGCAGGCAGGATTTTTTCCGCAAAGAATCGCTTTCGCCGTTTCTTCCGCAAGTTCCGCAAGCCGGCTCACATCATCGCCGATAAAGCATACGGCATGCGGAAATTTGTCTGCGGACGGGCATTTGTCTGAACCAAAAAAGTTTTGCAAACCGTTCATACTTTTTCAAACCGCTCTATGTCGGTTACGAACACGGTCGCGCCGCCCACGCTGACTTCAACGGGGAAACCGGTGTAATTCTCTGTGCTGAAAGACGCCGCCGACGGTACGAACTGTTTGCGCTTGCGCGAACGCTCCCTGATAATCCCGATAATTTCATCCACTTTATCATCGTCCGAGCAAACCAAAAAGGTTGTATTTCCGGACATCAAAAAACCGCCGGTCGAAGCCAGCTTCGTCACCGAAAAACCGCTTTGCGTCAGCGCATTGGAAACAGGGTGCGAATCATCATTGTTCACAATCGCATAAACTAATTTCATATTTGTACCCTCCCGTGCAAGCATTGTTTGTATTATTTATCAACACCGCCGACAAGGCGGAATTGCGTCCTGCGGCACGCAGGTTAATACCCATCCGAGCCGTTTAAACTTTCATCGTTCTCAATCCATTTTTCCACGTTGACTGTTTTGAATTCGTCCTTGGTCAGACGTATAATCACCGTGCCGATTCCGGCGTTGATAATCAGTCTTTTGCACATGGAGCAAGGTTCGCCGTAATCCAAAAGCTCATCTGTAACGGGGTCTTTCCCCACAAGGTAAATCGTAGCCCCGAGCATTGCGGAACGCGGCGCGGAAATAATGCAGTTGGCTTCCGCGTGCACGGAACGGCAAAGTTCATACCTTTGTCCTTTCGGAACATTCAGCTTATCGCGCACGCAGGTGTTTAAATCGCAGCAGTTAGCGCGTCCGCGCGGTGCGCCGTTGAAGCCTGTGGATATAATTTCATCGTTTTTAACGATAATCGCGCCGTAATTTCTGCGCAGACAAGTTCCCCGCTCGCCGACGGTTTCGGCAATATCAAGATAATAATTGATTTTATCGCGTCTTTGCATGACTAACCCCCTGCGGGCGGTACAATGCCGCCTTCATTATTTCAATTATTTTATTAGATTATAACATAAATTTATTGCCCCGTCAACAAATTTATGCTATACTTAAATTTATGAACCTTACATCAATCAATACGATTAAAGACTTACTCACCCGTCACGGCTTTTCTTTTTCAAAATCGCTGGGACAGAATTTCCTGATTAACCCGTCTGTCTGCCCCAAAATGCTCCCACCCGCAGGGGGCGAGCATCATGTGTTTGCTTTCGAGATAGGCGCGGGTATCGGCGTGCTGACCAAAGAGCTTGCAAAGGTGTGCAAAAAAGTTGTCTGCGTTGAAATTGACGAAACTTTAAAACCGATTCTTGATGAAACGCTTGCCGATTGCCCGAATGTTGAAATCGTTTGGGGCGATATAATGAAGCTTGATTTAAAACAGCTTTTCATTGAAAAATTTAACCAAAACAATGAAGTAATCTGCTGTGCCAATTTGCCGTATTACATCACTTCACCTGTGATTATGCGGCTTTTGGAAGAACGCTTGCCGCTTGCTTCAATCACCGTCATGGTACAAAAAGAAGCGGCAGTGCGGCTTTGCGCCCCGCCCGGAACAAGGGATTGCGGAGCGGTGAGCGTTGCGGTGCGGTATTACAGCGAGCCGAAAAAACTATTTGATGTGTCGAGAGGAAGCTTCATACCGTCCCCGAACGTAGACAGTGCGGTTATCCGCCTTGATGTGCGGAGCGAAAAAAGACATGATATAGCCGATGAAGCGGTTTTTTTCCGCCTTGTCCGCGCTGCGTTCTCGCAAAGGCGCAAACAGCTTGTGAATCCGGTTTCGGCGGCGTCGAAGCAACCCAAAGAAGCAGTTAAAGCCGCGCTTGCCGCTTGCGGATTGAAAATAACAGCAAGAGCGGAAGAATTAACGCTGGAGGAGTTTATAAATTTATATAATGCGGTGTTCGCAGGGAACACATTTATACGTTCCGAAATGTAATAATGAAATCAATGTAGGGGACGATGGAAATCGTCCTGTAAATCGGGCGGATTACCTCCGCCCCTACAGACCACCCCGTCCACTTCGCGTCCACCCCTCCAAGGAGGGGAATTTAACTCGTTTAAAAGGAAAATTATTCCCCTCCTGTGGAGGGGTGGCATCCAGTCCGCAGACTGGTTGACGGGGTGGTTTGTAAACACACATTATAAACATTACCCGCGTGTTAATACACAAATCTATTATAATTTATTAATATTAAGGAACGAACCCCCATGAAAATATTAGGAATCGAAACCTCCTGCGACGAAACCGCCGCCGCCGTTGTTGAAGACGGGCGCAAAATATTGTCGAATATAATCGCTTCTCAGATTGACGCGCATAAGCTTTACGGCGGCGTCGTACCCGAAATCGCTTCACGTCTGCACTGCGAAAATATAATCGGCGTGTGTGAGGAAGCACTTGAAAAAGCAGGGTGTAAACTTGATGAAGTTGACGCGATTGCCGTTACAAATGCGCCCGGTTTAATCGGTGCGCTTTTAGTCGGCGTGAACTTTGCAAAAGGGCTTGCGCTTGCCGCCGGTAAGCCGCTGATTCCCGTGCATCATATTAAAGCCCATGCCGCCGCGAATTATCTTGTATACCCTGATTTCGCCCCGCCTTATTTATGTTTAACGGTTTCAGGCGGGCATAGTCAGATTATGGAAGTTAGAAGTTATACGGATTTTAAAGTTATCGGACGGAGCATTGACGATGCGGCGGGTGAAGCGTTTGATAAAGCCGCCCGTGCGCTCGGTTTTCCGTACCCGGGCGGTGTTTATATTGACCGGTGTGCCTCCGGACGCAATATATTGATTGATTCTAAAAAGTATCCGTTACCTTTTCCGAAAACCCCGAACCCGTTTGATTTCAGCTTTTCCGGGCTTAAGACCGCTGTTATTAACTTAATACACAACGCGGAACAGCGCGGTGAAACGCTTGATAAGGATTCTTTAGCCGGAAGCTTTCAATATACGGTCTGCGATATTCTTGTCAGTAAATTAATAAACGCCGCTTTAAAATACGGCGGCGGTTCAACGCAAATAGCGGTTACGGGCGGTGTTGCGGCGAATTCCTGCCTACGGGAAATGCTTACGGAACGTATGCGGGAACATTTTGAAAAAGCACCCTTCTTCCCGCCCCTGCCCTTATGCGGGGATAATGCCGCCATGGTCGCCGCGCAGGGTTATTATGAATTCAAAGCAGGAAATACGGCAAATATGACGCTAAACGCTTTTGCTTCTTTTGAATTGTAGTAAAAGTAGATAAAATTTATTTTGTGTTTTCCCCGCCGTAGGCAGGGAAAACACAAAGAAAAACTCCTACTGTTTATTTCAAAAGTAATAAATCAATAATTGATTTTGATTTTTTCCGCGTAATAAAACACGAATTCCGTAATCGTCGGCACGCCCTTTAACGGATTGATTCTTGCTTTATAATGTTTCTTCAATAACTCAATGTTTGAATTTTTCCATGTGCTGTTAATCGCGTTTTGAACAGAACGTTCAATCGTGGAGGGTGATTTTTTATATTTCGCGCTTAAATATTTTGAAAGATTAGGTTCGGGATTTGAAATCGTTTTAATAATACCGTCTATTAAATATCTTCTGCCGGACATTTTATGGCTGACACCGATTAAATCCATTTCGGTGTGAATTTTTTTCAAAAGCTTTTTATCAAGCTCTTCTCTTTCATGTATAGACAAAAAATCACGGGGCGAAGCGGACATGCTTTTTTTCTTTTTGCCGTGTATTACGCTTTTTACAGACTTGAGAAGTTCGATTACATTTTCGGCATTATAATCATCCTGATATTTAGACATGATAAAATCAGCACCTTGTTCCCTGACTAACTCATGCGTAAGCTTGCTTATATTGTTAGTAGTAATCAGTATATAAGGATAAATTACAGGATTCAATGCCCGTAATTTTTGCATGAAAAAAATACCGTTGCCGCTTCCGTTATGCAGTTCTATATCAAGAATAACTGCATCCGGAACACAATCGGAAACCAATTCAATCGCCATATCAGAGCTGTTCGACACACCGACAAGACGTATACCGTCCGTGTTTTCCGCGCATTTAATTAGATTTTTACATTCCTCGGGGTCGTCTTCCACAAGCAAAACTCTAAGGTCGTTTTCCATAGAAAAGTCCTCCGTCCGAAGCGGGTTTTATTTTAAGTTATACTAATCCCGATTATAAAAGCTCTTAAAAATTTATGCAAAAAGCTTGCGTTTATGGGTTTTTGTACGGATTTTTCAGAAAGCTTTTAATGAGGGATTAGTATTAATTATATAACAATTTTATTCGTTTTGCAATACATTTAAAAATCAAAAACCGCAAACTCGCTTACAATGCGGATTTACGGTTTAAGAAAAGAGGGAGGATAGAGGGGCTCGAAAAGGCTTAAAGGCATTTTCTGATTTCTGTTAATCCCCGCTAAACAGCACTAATTCACACTTTACACCTAATATTAGTTTACTGAACTTAACTAATTTATAGTGATTTTTAACCACCGTAAACGCCAAATAAACGCCAAAAATAACAAAAACAATTCAACGGCGTGTTTTTTACTAAAAACTTTTTGCTCCCTTTAAGGGGGCTTTTCTTTGCCTGTTTATAATAAGTTTACATTAAAAACGCCTTTTTGTCAAACCTTTTATAAAAAAAGCGGCAAGGGTCTGCGGATTGTTAAAGTAATTTGTAGTTTTCATGGTGCTTTTCCTTTCAAATCAAATAATTATTATATTTCGGGTTATACCATATAAAAAGAACGGCTAAAGGCTACGCTTTACCGCTCTTTTTTTCGTTTAAACAGGATTCAATCATTGAAATAACAACATTATTAAATGATGTGTCGTTGTTTTCGGCGATTTTATTAATTTTTTCTATCAGATTATCGGCAATATATAACGTTTTATAGGAGCATTTAACCTTTTCTTTGGTCTTTTTCAGCTTCCAGTTCAAAAGCACATCACCGCCTTTCTAATATACATTATAAGGCAATATTCACATATAATCTACATTAGAAATATCTAATGTATTTATGTTGACAGCTTTTTTATCCTGTGTTATAATTTTAAAAGTAACCCGTCAATATATGACAAATATAAACAAGAAAAGCAATTAAACGTTTGTAGTTTTATGTGCAATAGTAACAAATCAGAAAAATTCTATAAAAAAATTAGACCTCGCACCCTGCTAAACCGTCTATCTTATGAACGGCAAAAAAACCAAAGGAGTAAATCAATGGATAAGAAAAAGTTAACGGAAGTGGTAAAATCTGCGCAAACGGGCGATAACACCGCGCTTGAAACGCTTTACCGCGAATATACAAAGCCTGTTTATTTTCTCGCTTTAAAAATCTTAGCAAATAAAGAGGATTCGGAAGATATAACGCAGGAAGTATTTATACATATGTTTCAAAAAATCGCGGACTTGAAAAATCCTGAAACATTCCCCACTTGGTTAAATCGGATTACTTCAAATAAATGCACTGATTTTTTGAGAAAAAAGCGTGTAACGCTGAATATTGAAGATGAGGAAATAGCGCAGACAGAATTTTTTGAAGAAAGTGACCCGTTATTAGTCCCCGAAAAAGCACTTGATAACGCCGAAACGGTGAAATTAATAACAGATATTATTGATAATTTGCCGCTTCCGCAACGTGTATGTGTCTACTATTATTATTATGAACATCTGACAATCGCGCAAATCGCTGAAAATCTCGGCGCGAATGAAAGTACGGTAAAAAATCGGCTTGCACTGGCGCGTGAGAAAATCCGAAAAGCAATAGAAAGTCTTGAAAAAAAGGACGGCATAAAATTATACGGTGTAGTGCCGCTTATGATAACCCCGATACTGCGTATAGCTTTACAGCAGTTTCAAATGCCGCAGGGTTCTGTTAATGAAATGCTCGGTAATATTACCGCAGAAGTGACCGCGACTGTAGCGGAAACGGCGGGGACAGCTTCTACAACGACTACGGCAACAGCAGGGACGACTTCTACAGCAACCACAGGAACAGCAGGGACTACTATTACAACTACTACCGCAACAGCGGGAACTGCTTCAACAGCGACAAGCACCGCAATTTCTATGAAGTCAATAATAGCGTTAATCGCGGCGATTGCAGTTGTCGCCGGAATTGGTATAACAGCGTTCTTGGTGCTAAATTCGGGGAATGAAGATGTACCCGCAGATTTAGAAGTTGTCGCGGGAGCAAATGAGGACACCGAAACGCCGGCAGAGCCACTCGAAAATATTATCACAACAGAACCCGAAACAGAGAATATAACAGAAACCGAACCCGAAATAATCAAAATTGAGATTGATTTAAGCGGAAAAGATATAACCAATGAACAGTTGGCGGAATTAGTAGCAAACGGAGAAATTCCGAAAAATGTTACACATTTAAAATTAGGAATATTCATTGACGAAAAAGCAAAAGATGAGATTACAGAATCTTTTAGCGGACAAGGGTTTTTATCGCAAATGGTATCATCGGCAGAATCATATAACCAAATAACCGATATAACACCACTTGCGGAATTAACTGATTTGATTTATTTAGATTTAAGCGGCTCTGGATATTCATTTGGAAATGAATTTGGAAATCCGCGCCTTGAAGTATTCGGAAATCAAATTATTGATATATCAGCATTAAGTGAATTGACGAATTTAACGCATTTGTATTTGGGAAACAATCAAATTATTGATATAGCACCGCTTTCAAGATTAAATAATTTGACAGTGTTGGATTTGGGAAGCAACCAAATCAACGATATAACACCGCTTTCGGAATTAAATAATTTAACAACGTTGGACTTGAGGAAAAACGAAATTAATGATATTTCATCACTTACGGAATTGAATTGTTTAACAGAATTGATTTTAAGAAGCAACAAAATAGAAGATGTTATTTCGCTTGCAGAGTTAATTAATTTAACGGAATTGGATTTGTGGAATTGTACCTTGAATGAAGAAAAGATTAACGCGCTTCAAGCCACATTACCACAATGCAATATAAAAAAATAAAGCAAAAAAATTAAATTTAAAGGGGAATTTCAAAATGAAAATCAAAAAAATCACAGCATTACTCTTGGCTTTATGCCTTATCATCGGCTTGACGGCTTGCGGCGGTGATAAACCCGTCGAAAGTTCTTTAAAAAACAACACAACCACAACGACAACGACAAGAGCAAATGAAAACGCTTCGACAACAACGCCTGAAGTCATAACCGCGTCTGACCCTGAACCTATAATTAATGTACAAGGGGGTGCTTTTTCGGACGGGGTTGCATGGGTTAAATTAAATAAAGGGCAATGGCACTGTTTGGATAAAACAGGAACGGTTTTATTTGAATTAGAAGAAAATCACGGACCTGCATCTGATTTTTTAAATGGTACTGCTTGGGTGCAATCCAACGGGAAAACAATTGGATTGGTTGATAAAACCGGAAAAATAATTCCTGTACCGGAATCAAACGAATACGACGAGATATTTATGTTTATTTACGGAGCGGATTTAATGTTTGTTAAAAAACATATTGAAACTTTTGAAGTGACCGAAGACAGAGTCGGGTTGATTGATATTAACGGGAATTGGAAAGTAGAATTGAGCAACGATATTGTTTGGACTGCTCTTTTAGAGGAAGGAGATTTTAAATATTTAGGTGAGGGTTTTGTGAGTAAAACAACAGGGTTATTAGGTTCTTCTACATATCTCTACAATATTTCTGAATGTAAAGCTCTCGGAAAAATATATGACATGAGTGCAGTTTATTTTTATAATAATCGTCCCGCTCATCTTGAAAAAATGGAAAACGGTATCGGATTTTACAGCGATGACGGTTTTATATATTATGTTGATAAATCAGGCACAACAACAAAACTTGGCGGTCAATTTATGGATACTGTTTTAGGAAACTACAGTAACGAACTGTTTTATGCGGAATTCAAAACAGGGTTTATTTCAGAAACAAATCGTGGGTTTTATGATGTTGAGGGGAATATTATAATAGACCTTTCAGAGTACGATGTTGAGATTCACCCTGATAAACCTGAATTTATAGACGGGTATTGCTTACTTTCTATGAAGAATCCGCAAGGCAGTGAATATTACACTATTATTGATAAAACAGGTAAGCAAATGTTTGAACCTAAACTTTACAATTACAACATAAAGTATAACGGTGGCGGGGTATACACGGAAGAGAATACTCTTTTTAACATTAACGGTGAAATGATAGCTGAAATTGAGGGCGATGTATCATTTTTCTGCGAGGGTATTGCTGTGGTCAATATAAATAATGAATTTTATTATATTGACACATCAGGGAAGCGGTTGTTCTAAATAAGGAAATCTGAATTAAATAAAAGCGACACCTTAACCCGGGTGTCGCTTTTGGTTATTAAGTCTTTACAGATTTAAAGGATTGTGATATAATTATAATGTAGATAAATTAAGAATGGGAGAGGTTTAACATGAATTTATTTAGAAAAATTAAAGACTTTTTTAATAAGTTAATAAAAAATCTTCGGGCTGAACTACACAGAGAACACGGAGGGTTTTTACATGTAGAGAATATTATAGCGGAATTGAAAAAACAAGTAAATAAATATAACAATGCTCGGTTAAAATTCGTTGAAAAGGTAAAGGAATATAAATCACATTGCTCTCTTTATATTATAGATAATCCTAATTTAACAGAAAATTTTAAAAAATCCGAAAAGGAATTTAAAGAAACGGAAATGTGGTGCAGAGAAGCAATAAAAGAAATATTACGCAATCTAACCTTTTGGGATGTTTTATATGTACTAATGATAAAATATAAAAAAGAGAAAACAAAAGAACAAGTTGCTTATACAACGGCAGTTGAAAAACACTTTTCAATGAGTAGAATTTATAATTCTAAAAAAGGGAAAGAAATATTTAATGCGTATTATGCAATTGTGCTTATAATTGTACTCAAAGTAAATATTATAGTTGCCGAAGTATGGCTAAATAAAATAAATTATTCGTTTTCATATGATAACGAAGCAGATATTTTTATTTACGAAAAAATAAAGGAAGAAAAGCACTCGTTTATAAATGATGATGATTTAGAATATATTCGGAATCGGAATTATACTTATAAATTTATAAATTAAATAACTATGCAGAAACTCGCATAAAAATTGGCGGGGGATTTTGATATGATTAAAGCAAGGACAAGACTTGCTCTTAATCAATCAACAATCCCCCGCCATATTCGCGCGATGTTGGCGGTACAAATTAAAGGAGTATACCTTATGATTAAAAAACTTGATTTAACCCTCGCCGCTATAAACGGCGGACAAGAAACCGCGATTTTAACCGCAAAAGCGGACTTTTTCCCGTATGCAAACGGTAAGAAGTCAAGCGAAACACCGATAGGTGTTAAGTTCACGGTGGCACTCCAAGGAAACAAGTTCACATCTCTTGATGTAAAAATCAAGGGTGTTGACCCGCTTCCGAACGTAACTGATGAGCAACTCACAGTTGCATGTGCAACCATGAAGTACCCTATTGTTAAGTTCACCGATTGCAAGGTCACGCTGTACCCCACTGGCGGGATAATGACGGCAGAAGCAAGCGGAATTGAGCTTGTGAACGGAGGAAAATAAAAAACACGGTGAAGTCAATAAGGGAAAGCGGAAACCCGCTTCCCCTGCGGCTCGCCGCAATAGGAAAGGAAACTATAACTATGTTTTATTTCAAATCGGGCGTTATCGGGATAACCAATAATAGGTACAAACTTTTACTGGTTATCGCGTACACGGTGACGGCTTCCATTATGGGGTATAAGCTGTACAACGCTTTACCCTCCGGTATACCGTTCTATTTTATAATCGAAAAAATCATCACCACTTTAATTGTATCTGTCGGCACGGCGGGGTTGATATTTTTGATTAAATTCATTGGGAGGCTTCAAACGCGGAAGTATCAAGATGATTTTTTAAGAATCCACCTTAAAAATGGGCTTGGTGAAACGCCGCAACGGTTATCTAAACGACGCGACAAGGAAACAAAAAAGGGCTTTATCATTACATTTGATAACGCACGGATAAGTATTGAGGATTTTGATAATAAAACCGCTGACCTTAACAACATTTTAAATGCGGAAGTTTACCACATGGAATATAGCAAAACTCTGCGAAAAACCCTTGTTTACGCTCGCAAATACAAAAAAATAAAAGTCGGGGAGGTTTTAGATGATGAAGTATAACCAAAACGCTCCCACCCTCTCTCTCGGTTATGACCTTGATTTATTGGAGCGGGGCGAAAAATCTAAAATTATGCTTAACCTTTCCCGTTCTCAAAACACTCATTTGTTGTGTATCGGGCAGTCAGGAAGCGGGAAAAGTTATTCCTTAATTAGTTACCTGTCAAAACTATCATTGGCAGAACCGCAGGGGGAAATTTTGTTTGCAGATTTCAAGGGCGAATTTGAGTGGCTTAGCGGCTGTCCTCGCTACTTTCCTTACAAGAACGCATACAACGCTGTTGAAATTGCCTACAATATGTTGTCTGCTCGATTATCGGGTGATGATGTGTCGGAAAATCCCTTGACCTTTATTTTCGACGAATATGTAAGCGCGATACTAAGCCAAACGGCAGAGGATAAAAAAGCCGCCGCACTGACTATGAGTAAAATATCAGAAATTTTACTAATGGGTAGAGCTTGCGGGCGCGCTTCCGTCCGATTCTGGTGTTTTACCCAGAGATGCGATAGTTTAGTTTTTCCTGTTGGCTCAAGGGAGCAGTTCGGGGGTGCAGTAATAGCCCTCGGAATGGTTAGTAAGGAAGCAAAACAAATGATGTTCAGTGATTTTACAGAAGATTTTAAGGGCAGAATACTTGGACGTGGCGAAGGCAGAGTTATATTAAATGGTTCTACCCTCCGACATGTCAAAATAGGGCAAATCAACACGGATAAGGCGCAAGCCTTATGTAAAGCGGCTTTGTTAAAACCACTATAACAAGTAATCGCAGGGCTTCCGCACCGTGAAGCGGAGCGAAAACGGCGCGGAAGCCGCTACTTTTAACTTGATTGTAGCAGAAAAAGGGCGAAGCTGAAAATTTGGGGGTGAACAATGCGAAAATATAAAAGCGTTGATAGCGTTTATATTCCCGACAATGACCCTGTGACGGTGAAATTCTGCGGAAACGTCATTGAAATTAAATACGCCAGTCACCGCAACTCGGAAGCCCATATAAAAAAGCTCGATAAAGATTGCTACATAAAATTATCTGAAAACACAGGTGAGGTTTACGAGTTTAAACACGGAGAGAACAGGCTAAACGATACAATCAGCGTTAAAAGAAGCCTTGAAGAATTGCGGGATTATATCAACACCAATGTTATAAATACTGTAAACTGTAAATGGTTGACATTAACTTATGCGGAAAATATGACAGAACCGAAACGGTTAAAAGATGATTTCAAGGAGTTTAACAGATTATGCCGTAACCAATACGGACACTATGAATATATCACGGCGGCAGAACCTCAACAGCGCGGCGCATGGCATTTACACGTCATATTAATATTCGATAAACCCGCGCCGTATATGAGAAATTCAGAGGTTTGCGCTTTATGGGGTCAAGGGTTCGTAAATGTCCGCAAACTCAATGAGGTTGACAATATAGGAATGTACTTAACGGCATATTTGGCGGATTTACCGCTTGATGAAGCAATTCAAAACACAAAAAATATATTGGCTTTAAAAGTTGAAAATGTGAAAATGGTTGAGAGCGTAAACAAAAACGGCAAAATGGAAACCAAAGCATACATAAAGGGCGAACGTATGAAGATGTACCCGCGCGGATTTCATATACACCGCGAAAGCAGGGGAATCAAAAAGCCCGAAAAAATAAAAATGAAAAACTCCGAAGCCGCGAAAATAGTTAAGGATTATAACAAAATATACGAAAAAAGCGTTGAAATAACTGATGAAGATAACAGCTTCACTGTGGTGACAAACAAGCGGGTTTATAACAAGAACCCGCACGCTAAGAAATTTTTGAAAGGTGGTGCAGATGATGAGTAAACCTAAAATGCTTACAATTGATGAAGCCGCCGCTTTGGTGGACGGTTTAACAAAATTTCGTATACGTCAGATGTGTATTGATGGAATACTCCCGCATATAAAGGCGGGGAAAAAATACTTAATCAATCAAAGTATTTTATTTGAAAAAATCGGCGAAAAAATTTAATAAAACCTTGTATTAATCGGTGTTTAGGCTTGACATTGCTACTAAAATATGTTATAATAACAGTAGTAAAAAACACGCCATACACCGATTAAGTTTAAGGAGGACTTAGTAGTATGGCAACAATTCAAAAAAGAGGTAATACCTACAAAATAACCGTTTCCACTGGCTACAATGCAAACGGACAGCAAGTAAGGCAGTATAAAACATGGAAGCCGCAAGGAGGCATGACGGAAAAGCAGATTGAAAAAGAGGTCAACCGTCAAGCGGTATTGTTTGAGGAAGATTGTTTGAACGGTCAGATTACGGCGGCGGTCAAGTTTGAGGATTTCGCTTGTCAATGGTTCAAAGAGTATGCGGAAATTAAGTTGAAAACTCAAACGCTCCGTAATTATCACTTTGCAGAAAAAAGGATTTATAAAGCAATAGGATTTTTGAGAATGGATAAAATTACCCCGCGAAATATCCAAAAATACATACTTGACCTTAATCAAACAGGATTAGCACCAAAAACAATTAAAAATCATATCTGCCTTATTTCCTCAATCTTCAATTATGCGGTTAAAATGCAACAAATTGCTTTTAATCCCTGCACCAATGTTACAATCCCGCGACAAGAGCAAAAAGACAAAGAGATTTATACGCTTGAAGAAACGCAAAACCTGCTTGATTTACTTTCTAAAGAGGACACAAACGATTTTAAATTTACGGTTTTCTTTACTCTCGCAATTTTTACAGGGCTAAGGCGCGGGGAACTGTTAGGGCTTGAATGGCAGGACTTCAACATGGAAAATAATGTTGTTTCCATTAATCGCACGTCAAACTGGACGAAAGAGCGCGGAGTATACACCGATACCCCAAAAACGCAGTCAAGCCGCCGAAGCATAAAACTTCCCGTCGAGATTATACGATTTTTGCAAAACTTCCGCGAACATCAAAACACGGAAAAGGAACTAATAGGTGATAAATGGGAAGAAAACAACCGCCTTTTCACACAATGGAACGGCGCGCCCATGAGTACAAATGCCCCTTGCGCCTATTTCAGAAGATTTTGCAAACGTACAGGCATACGTTATGTAAATATTCATTCTTGGCGGCATTTCAACGCTTCGGTGTTGATTTTCAAAGGTGTTGATGTTAAATCGGTTCAAAGCCATTTAGGACATTCTTCCGCTAATACCACGCTTTCTATTTACTGCCATGAGTTTCAAGCCGCACAAGCTGTAGCAATGGAAGCACTGACAAGTGTAATAAGTTTACAGGGATTAGGAAGCGTAAACGCCAAATAAACGCCAAACAGCAAAAACGCTAAAAAGCAAAAACCGCAAACCCGTTTTAAATGCGGATTTACGGTCTAAGAAAAGAGGGAGGATAGAGGGGCTCGAACCCTCGACCTTCAGAGCCACAATCTGACGCGCTACCAACTACGCTATATCCTCCAAATCGCCACGGTATAATGATTCATATAAGAACCACGCAAATACTGCCCGTCGCGGCTCGCGACCACGCCAAACAGGATTCGAACCTGTGACCTACCGCTTAGAAGGCGGTTGCTCTATCCAGCTGAGCTATTGGCGCAAGATAATATTATTTCCAAACAAGATAAAAACCCCGCCGCCAATCAAGCCGATAAACATTCTGCCTTTTTGGGCGACGGAACAGAGAGCGGCGGCACGCCGCAAGCGGGTGATGGGAATCGAACCCACGTGTTCAGCTTGGAAGGCTGACATTCTACCATTGAACTACACCCGCATTTTTAATAATGAGCAATACAGCTTATTAATTATAGCATATAATTTTTCCCTTGTCAACAACTTTTTAATAAACCTTTTTTAATCATACAAATTAATTGTATTTATATCATCGTTATTTGGTTATTTCGCCGATTTTTTGATTTTAAAGCTTTTGCTGATGAATATTTCCTTGCAATTATGGGTTTGTTTATGATATTATGGATATATAATTATTTAGGCACACTGTATATTGATTTTTTACTTGATTTATACGACCTACAACAGCGTGCCGCAAATTACTTTAAATTAATTTTGAAAGGAATTTTAGGCATGGCAGACGATGTAAAGAAAGGTTTTATAACCCCGGCAGTTCCCGTGGCAGTTAAGCCCGCAGAAACCGCCGCTCCCGTAGCTCCGGCGGTGAAACCCGCCGTAGCAAAACCCGCCGAAAAAGCACCCGCAGTAAAAAAAGCTGTTGCAAAAAAACCCGCAGTTAAAAAAGCAACCGCAAAACCCGCCGCAGCAAAACCCGCGGCAAAAAAACCTGTAGCAAAAAAAGCAGCCGCAAAACCCGCAACTAAAGTTACGGCTAAAAAAGCAACCGCAAAACCCGCAACTAAAGTTGCGGCTAAAAAAGCAGCCGCAAAACCCGTAGCTAAAGTTGCAGCAAAAGGCGGCAGGAAAAAGGCTGTTCCCAACATTGATTCTATCACCACGGCTCTTTGGAAGAAAATCGGAAAAGCCAATGTTAAAAACATGGAAGCACCTATTGCTATCCAAGTGATTATCAACGATTTAGGTACATTCTTTGTGGCAATCAAAGACGACGGCGACGGCAAAAAGCCGCACATCATCCAAGCGATTTATGACGACCGCGATGGCACCTTGGAAACATCCTACGACGAGATGATAAAAATCGCAAACGGAAAGTACGACTTCCTGACCGCGATTACTAAAGGCACAGTGCGTTATTCCGGCGACATCAGAAAAGCAATTATTCTTGCAGGTTTATTCAAATAATGCATTTTATCAGGAATTTACGCGGATTGCTTTTTGCAGTCCGCGTAAATTTATAAGGAGCATTTTATGTCAAACGATTCATCTTTTCCGAAGCTTGTATTTGAAGCCGTCCGTAAAATCCCGTGCGGCTTTGTTTCCGCTTACGGCGATATAGCGATTGCGGCGGGCAGACCCCGTGCCGCCCGTATTGTCGGTTACACCCTGCACCGCAACGACGACCCTGTCGAAACCCCCTGCCACCGCGTGGTGTTCAAGGACGGCTCGCTTGCTTCCGGATACGTATTCGGCGGCGCGGGCGTTCAGCGCGAAATTTTAGAAAAAGAAGGCGTTATTTTTACGCCGGAAGGCAAAGTTGATATGAAGAAGTGCAGGTTTTTGCCTTAAAACTTATATTCAATAATCCAAAGTTCTTATAAATTTATAAAGTTTTTACGTAAATAATTTTGTTTATAAAGTTTTTACGTAAATAATTTTTGTTTTACAAAATTTTTACAAACCCCTTGATATTTATACCAAAATAGTGTACAATAAAAGCAGACTACTTTAGTATAAATTAAAAAAGGTCGTGAAATATTGAGTAATTCAAACAATCCAAACGAAATCATCTACTTAGATAACGCCGCCACAACCCGTATCAGCCCTGCTGTTCTTAACGCAATACAGCCGTATTTGAATGAGCTTTACGGCAACGCTTCCTCTCTTTATTCGCTCGGCAGAGAAAGCGCAAAGACTTTGGAAAAAGCGCGTACTGATATTGCAGAAGCAATTCACTGCGAACCGCGTGAAATTTTCTTCACGAGCGGCGGCAGTGAAAGCAACAACTGGGCAATCAAAAGCGCGGCAATGCTTATAGCAAAGCAAGGCAAAAAGCATATTATCACCTCCGCTTTTGAACATCACGCGGTTTTGCATGTGCTTGCAGGATTAGAAAAACAAGGTTTTGAAGTAACAGCTCTGCCTGTTTACAAAGAGGGTATTGTCCGCGTTTCGGACTTGGAAAAAGCCCTTTCAGAACACCCCGACACCGGACTTGTTACAATCATGTACGTCAATAACGAAATAGGTACAATCCAGCCGATTTCGGAATTAGCAGAATTATGCCGGACACGCGGTGTTTGGTTTCACACTGACGCGGTTCAGGCACTCGGCAATATCCCCGTAAACATAGAAAAATTAAATGTTGGTTTTCTCTCGCTTTCAGGGCATAAAGTCCACGCTATGAAAGGCGTTGGGTTGTTATATGTAAATAAAAAAATCCTTCTTCCCGCTTTGATTGAGGGCGGCGCGCAGGAACGCGGCTTCCGCGCAGGTACGGAAAACATCGCGGGAATTGCGGGCTTCGCGGCAGCTGTAAAAGAAGCTGTAATCAACATGGAAACCAAAAACGCAAAACTTCTGCCTTTTCGCGAAAAATTATATAACAGTATAATGAAACTTGAAAGAGTTCATCTTAACGGCGATTACGAACAGCGGACAATCAATAATCTAAATTTCTCTTTTGAGGGGATTGAGGGGGAAGCCCTGCTTCTGCATTTAGACTTAGCAGGGATTTGCTGTTCAAGCGGTTCAGCGTGTACTTCGGGTTCGCTTGACCCGTCACATGTATTGCTTGCTTTAGGTTTACCGCACGAAATCGCGCACGGTTCACTGCGGATTTCCATGTCGGAATACACCACGGAAGCAGAAATTGACAGGTTTCTTGAAGTTCTGCCCGGGATTGTCAAAAAACTGCGGGATATGTCGCCGCTTTGGGAGATTATTAATACTAATCTCTCATTAAAAGCTTTCTAAAAAACCCGCACAAAAACCCATAAACTCAAGCTTTTTGCACGGGTTTTTAAGAGCTTTTATAATCGGGATTAGTATAAGAAAAACGAAAGGAACTGAAAATAATGATTTATTCCGAAAGAGTGATGGAGCATTTTGCGAATCCCCGCAACGTCGGCGAAATTGAAAACGCGGACGGCATAGGGGAGGTCGGGAACGAAAAATGCGGCGATATTATGAAAATGTATCTGAAAATCAATAACGGCATTATTGAGGACGTAAAATTTAAAACATTCGGGTGCGGCGCGGCAATCGCCACTTCTTCAATCGCCACCGAAATGATTAAAGGCAAACCGATTGACGAAGCCTTGAAAATCACCAATAAGGCTGTGGTTCAGGCATTGGACGGGCTTCCGCCCGCAAAGCTGCATTGTTCTGTTTTAGCGGAACAGGCGGTGAAAACCGCCGTCGCCGATTTTTACAAACGGCAGGGCGTTGACCCTACGCCCATTGTAGGCGTGATTGAAGACCGCTGTGAGGACTGTCACGGGCATTAAAAAGCATGAATAAATTTCCTGTTTTTGTTAATAATTAATTGTAATACTAATCCCTCATTAAAAGCTTTCTTATAAATCTGCACAAGAATCCATATATGCAAGATTTTTGCACAGATTTATAATAGCTTTTATATTCGGTATTAATATAATTATTAATGAAATGAGGAATTTATCAATGCCTGCCGCAGTTATCACATCTAAGAATTATAAAAAAGAAATTAAACGCTGTAAACTGCCGGTATTGCTGAGTTTTCGGGCAGAAAAGGGTGTTTCTTCATTTCTGCTGAGTAAAACCATTGAAGAATTAAGCGAAGAGCTGAACGGAAAAATAAAAGTCGGCGTCGTCAATTCCGAGCCGGACAATTCTGAACTGATTAAAGCATATAATATAAATGTTTTCCCGATAACGGTTTTAATTAAAAACGGCGTCGTTACCGAAAGAATCGTAGGAATTCTCGATAAAAAAAGCTTTTTGAAAGTTTTATCACAATTTTTTATTAATACGCAATAAATAAACTTCCGTGATTCTCCCCGCCGCAGGCGGGGAGAATCACGGAAAAAAATATCTGACATTTTATTCAAATAAATCTTTGGTTTCCGCTTTCGGGATTTTCCTGTAAACGCTGACATCGCCGCCGGAAGCATACGTGGCAAGTGAAATATTTTTGACATCATTAAACCCTTGCGTATTTAAAATATCCGTCAGCCATATTTTATTTTTGCCGATATAATTTAAATTCGTGTCAAGGATTTTCCCGTCTAAAACAACGTTTACCGTAATCCCCTCCTGAGACGGGAACAGGCTTAAATCCTCCGGCGTGGCGGGTCTTCTTGCCGCTGTCGGAATTACGGAAAGCTGTCCGTTGGCTTCAAGGATAGCCGTTCCTATGTCCGCTAAGTTAAAAAAACCCGCATTTCTGCACATCATCTGAAATTCTGTTATATCAAGCTTTGCCTTGAACAGGTTCTTTTTATAAAGCTTGCCGTTTTCATAAATAATCAAGGGCTTGCCCCACAGAAACTGTCTTGCTTTTATAGACTTTATGGAAATCATTGAAATCGAAAAAGCCACAATCCCGTAAACAAGCATGGCAATCAGCGGTTCAAGCCACCGGTCGCTTATGCTGGTCGCCATTTCCGCCGCTATCGAACCTATGGTAATCCCGTTGATGTAATCAAAAACATTGAGCTGTGAAATCTGCTTATTCCCGATGAGTTTTGCGATAACAAACAAAACCGCAAGCGAAAACAGCGACAGGTAAATAATTTTAAATATCATAAGTTTAGTATTTGTTTGACAAAATGGAAAATAACTGGTAAAATGTGTAATATGAAAAAGAATCACAACGCTTTCATTCATATAATTTCATTCATAAAAAAGCTGATTAAAAAACTTGATGATAACAAAATCGGGATTTACTCGGCGCAGTCGGCTTTTTTTATTATTATTGCTTTCTTTCCGACTATCATGCTGCTTTTAACCCTGCTTAACTATCTGCCCTTTTCAGCGGAGCAGATTGAGGATTTTTCAATGGATTTTCTGCCGCCGCAGGTGGAAACCTTTATTGAATCCCTTTTGGATGAAATTTTCCAAAAAGCCTCCGGTGCGGTTATTTCGGTTGCGACTGTAACCGCGCTCTGGTCGGCTTCACGCGGGCTTCTCGCCGTGATTACGGGATTGAATTCGATTTACGGCGTTGAAGAAAAGCGCAATTATATCAAACTGCGCCTGATTACCATGCTTTACATGCTTGCATTCATGGCTACTTTAATCATCACGCTTATTATTTTAGTTTTCGGCAGTGCGATTGCGAGCCGGCTGATTGACTCCGTGCCGGCACTGAGAAACGCGGATTTATTCCTTACTTGGACGCGCTGGCTTTTCGGCTTCTGTTTGCTGATTTTATTTTTCTGGGCGTTATATTCATTTGCGCCCGGAAGAAAAACCAGTTCAATTATGGAATTCCCCGGTGCGATTATCAGCGCGGGCGGCTGGGTAGGATTCTCGGCGTTATATTCGTTTTATATTACGAACTTTGCGAATTATTCGTATCTTTACGGTTCGCTGACCGCTGTTGTTCTGCTCATGCTTTGGCTTTACATCTGCATGAATATTTTATTTTTCGGCGCGCAGGTGAATGTAATCATTCGGAAAGAATATGAGAAGCATAAACGTAAAAAACCCATAAAAGCAAATATAAGGAGAGTATAAAAAAATGAAGCTCGGTATGGTCGGTTTACCCAATGTAGGCAAAAGCACTTTATTCAACGCGCTGACGAACGCCGGCGCGGCGTCCGCAAATTATCCTTTCTGCACTATCGAACCGAATGTAGGTGTGGTTAGTGTGCCGGACAGCCGCCTTGACCGTCTTGCGGAAATTTACAAGCCTGACAAATTCACGCCCGCTTCACTTGAATTTGTAGACATTGCGGGGCTTGTCAAAGGCGCGTCAAAGGGCGAAGGTTTGGGGAATAAATTCCTTGCCGATATTAGAGAGGTTGACGCGATTATTCATGTTGTGCGCTGTTTTGAGGACGAGCTGATTATTCACTCGGACGGCTCGGTCAGTGCGAAGCGCGATATTGAAACCATCAACTTAGAACTTATTTTTTCGGATTTAGAAATTCTTGAACGCCGGCTTGACAAAGCTAAAAAAATGTCTAAAGCAGGGAAAGAATTTATAAAAGAAGCCGAATTTTTAGAACGCTTGATTACTTACATGAGCGACGGAAAAACTGCGCGTTCTTATGAAAATGACGCCGCAGATTATGAGCGTGAAATTATTAAAACCATTCCCCTGCTTTCCGCAAAACCCGTTATATACGCGGCGAATCTGAATGAAAAGGATTTTTCCGGCGGCTTTGAGAATAACGCGCATTACAAGTTCGTTAAGGAAATCGCGGACAGCGAAAACTGCGCCGTTCTGCCCGTCTGCGCCAAAATCGAAGCCGATGTTGCCGAAATGGATGAAGCGGACAGGAAACTGTTCCTTGACGAAATCAACGTGACCGAATCGGGATTGGCGCAAATTATAAAGAAAAGCTATGCCCTATTAGGTTTAATTTCGTTTTTAACAGCAGGACCGCAGGAAGTCCGCGCATGGACGATTAAGCAAGGCTTTAAAGCCCCGCAGGCGGCGGGCAAAATCCACACAGACTTTGAAAAAGGCTTTATTAAAGCGGAGGTTGCGGCGTTTACCGATGTTGACGCTTGCGGAAGCGTCAATGCTGCCAAGGAAAAAGGGTTGGTAAAAATTGAGGGCAAAGACTACATAATCCGCGACGGCGACGTGGTGTTTTTCAGGTTTAACGTGTAGGGGCGCACAGTTTAATTTTTTATCGGTGAGAAAATATGCAGATTTACAAAAACAAAAACCCCTATTACCGCACGCTTATGGTTTTGTCCGTGAGCCGGATTTTGCTTTGCGTTCTGCCGGTTTTCGTGCTTGTTTTCCTGCTTTGGAGAATGAAGTCGAAAGACTTCCTTGAAGCGGCATTGTTCGCTGTGCTTTTGGTGGGAATTATTATTACATACGCCGCTTTGTCGCGCCGTTACAGGATTCTGCTGTCCGGGCATAACGGCGAACGCGCACTGTTAAAAATCATCAAGCAGATTCACTGGCACGGCGAAACTGCGGTTTTTACCAACCTTCCCGTTTTTCATAAAAAGAACCATTCGGAAATCGATATGCTTTTAGTGGGTGAACGCGGGATTTTAATTATTGAAGTGAAAAATCATTCAGGGGTTATTATCGGAGAAGAAAACGACGATTTCTGGGTACAGCGCAAAAAGTTCCGGGAGGGAAAAAGTATTCAGAAAAAAATGATTAACCCCGTCATTCAGCTCAGAAGACAGCGCGGTATTATTAAAAATCTGCTCCGCGATTATAACTTGGATGTTTGGGTTGAAAACGCGCTGTTTTTCTCCAATCCGAACGTCAGACTGCGGCTTTCTCTCGGGAAAAGCAACCGCGCTTTTTCTGATAAGGACGAGCTGATTCACTTCATCAACTTCCAAAAACCGAAAAAGCAGTTAACCAAAGAACAGGTGCGTGTGATTATTGATATTATCAGGGAAATGTCTGATAGCCATTAAATATCTCCGCTATCTTTTGAATGAGTGAATTTTTGGTAAATTTTCCGCCATGAACGGAGTTAGCGAAATTGCCTGTTAGACGTTTTACCTAATTCCTTTTGGTTTATTTGTACAGTGTAACCAAATTATTTATAAAATCATAAAAACATATTGACAAAAAAGTAAAAAAGTATTATAATGTGAATAACATTAATGACCTCCATTTAAGTTGTTTTTGTTTTAGTTGTCTCCTTTCTTTTGTTCTACACATTATGCGTTATCTTACTTCCGCCCTTTTTATAAAAGGGGCTTTTTTTTGCTTGTATTTTTTGCTTATTTTAAAAAACTATGGAAATTTTTGCAAATATGTGTTATACTATTATTCGGGTCGAATATTATTTTTGTGTTTTCCCCGCCGCAGACGGGGAAAACACAAAAAGATTTCTACTGTTATAATCGTTTAAATTAAAGAAAGGCTTTAAAATATATGGACAAGCTTCCGAAACGCGAAAAAATAGCGGAGGGCGTGCATTTCAACACCATTACTGACCCGCGTTATAAATTCAACAGGATTACTGCCGGCTTTTTTGCCCCGCTTGATGAAGAAACCGCGTCGCTGTACGCGCTGATTCCGCGTCTGTTTCACAGAGCCAACGCTGATTACCCTAAAAGCAAAGACTTCAATAACTACCTCGCGTCCCTGTATAACGCGAAATCCGGTTATGAAGTGTTCGGCACCGGCGATACGCAGTTTCTTGGGATATACATGAACTTTATGGACGACAATTATGCGCTTCACGGAGAAAAAATCACCGAAGAAGCAGTGAAGGCTTTATTTAATTGTGTTTTTAATCAGGCTTGTTCCGAATCGGGAGATGAATTTGCTGATAACGCGGCAGTTGAACTGTGCAAACGTGAGCAAATTGAAGCGATAGAATCGGAGATTAACGACAAACGAACGTACGCCTCCAATCAGGCGCGCCGGATTCTTTATCAGGGAGAAGCCGCCGCCGTGAATATGCTCGGCGATGTTGAAAGAACCCGTGAAATTACGCCGCAAACATTGTTTAAGGCATATCAGAAGCTTTTAAAAAGCGCGGTAATTGAAATCTTCTGCGTAGGCTGTAATGACTTTTCCGACGCGCTGAAACAAGCAAAAAAAGAATTTTCCGCGCTTGAACGCGGAAAAATCTATCCTGCCGAATCAGCGTACAGCCCGCTTAAACCGCAAACCGCCGAAACAACGGAACGGCTTCCCTTATTAAACCAAAGCAAAATGGTGCTGGGTTTCAAAACAGATTTAAAAGGAAAAGAAATCCGACCCGCGATTACGCTGATGAGTTTGCTTTACGGCGGAACAATTTCCTCCAAGCTGTTCTTAAACGTCCGCGAAAGGCTTTCGCTCTGTTACTACTGCTGGTCGCAGTTCAGCGCGAACAAAGGCGTTATGTCCGTATCCTGCGGCGTTGAAGAATCAAAGATTGAGGAAGCCAAAGCGGAAATATTAACACAGCTTGAAAACGTAAAAAAAGGTGATTTCACGGACGAAGAGCTGAACAGCGCGTTGCTTCACGAACAGAACAGCATTAAAACCACCCGCGACAGCTTAAGTTCGCTGACGTGGTGGTACATTTCATTGATTTACATGAAAGATATTAAATCCGCTGCTGAAATTTTATCGGATTTTGAAAAAGTTACGCGGGAAGATATAATTAAAACCGCGAATTCTATGAAATTAGATACATTTTATGTGCTGTCGGGTCTTGAATCTAATGATGAGGAGATGATAAACGAAGATGAATAAAAATATAATTAAAAATGAACGTGTGCGCGAAGAATATCAGGTTATCAAACACCCTTCAGGGCTAACCGTATGCCTTTTCCCCATGAAAGGTTTTTCAAGTGCCTACGCTTTGTTTGCGGCAAAATACGGTTCGGTGGACGTTACATTTAAGACGAATGAAGACGCGGACTTTGTAACTGTTCCGGAAGGGATTGCGCATTTTTTAGAGCATAAGCTATTCGAGAATGACCAATGTGATGCCTTTGAATTATATGCGAAAACCGGTGCAAACGCCAACGCTTATACGAGCTTTGACAAAACCGCGTATTTATTTTCATGTTCTCAGAAATTTGAGGAGAACTTAGAAATCCTTTTAAAATTCGTACAAGAACCTTATTTCACAGACGAAAGCATCGCTAAGGAACAGGGAATTATCGCGCAGGAACTGAAAATGTATGAAGACGAACCGGGCTTTCAGGTGTTTTACAACGGCTTGCGCGCCCTTTACCATAACCACCCCGTCAGAATCGACATCGGCGGAACGGTTGAAAGTATCGCCAAAATTGACAAAGACTTACTTTACCGCTGTTATAAAACCTTTTACAACCTTAATAATATGATTCTTTCCATCGCGGGGAATTTTGACGCCCAAAAAACCCTTGAAATCTGTGACAGGCTTTTAAAACCCGTACCCGATTTAGGGCTGGAAGCTCTTTTTCCCGAAGAACCCCCTGAAATCAAGGAACGCGAAGCTGTAAAAAAAATGACCTGCGCCATGCCTGTTTTCAATGTGTTTTTAAAACTTCCGTCCTTTGAGGAACGTAAAAACGCTGAAATGTTCGTCATTTGCAATATTATACTTGAAACCGTATTAGGAAAAACATCCGCTTTTTATGACAGAGCAATCAACGACGGCTTGATTAACAGTAATTTTTCCGTAGGCGTTTTGAACGGACGCGGATTTTTCTCGATGACAGCGGACGGCGAATCAAGTGACCCGCGCAAGGTTTTCACGGAAATAAAAAAAGCGTTAAAAGAAGCTAAAGAAACAGGTTTACCGAAAAAAGAATTTGAGAATGTACGGAAGATGACCTACGGCGAATTAATTTCAATGCTCGGTTCGGTCAGCTCCACGGCTTCGGCGGTTATGGATGCGCATTTCAGCGGGAATAATTTATTTGACGTGATTGAAATCACAGCGGAATTGAAGTATGAAGAAGTAGTGAAAGTGCTTGAGGAACTTGATGAGGAGAATAGCTGTATTTCGATTATTGAGCCGGTTGAGGGGTAATAATTTATATAATGCGTAGGGAACGGATTTATCCGTTCCGCAATAAACGATAAAAATGTAGGGGCGACCCTACGTGGTCGCCCGTAAAAATAAAACGCCGTATAATACGGCGGGACGCCACATAGGGCGTCCCCTACAGTCGGAACGCATAAATGCGTTCCCTACCTGCACATTATAAACATAATTAAACACAGAAAGGCGATGATTTTTATCAGCTACATTTCATTCCCCAACCTCTTCGGCGGTCTAAAATTAAACATAGGCAGAACTGCCTTTACCGTATTCGGTCTTAATATTTACTGGTACGGCGTTGTCATTACCGCCGCGATTATTTTAGGCTTCGGTTACGCTATGAAGCGTTCAAGGCAGTTCGGCATGATTGCCGACAAGGTTTTTGACGCGGCGGCGGCGGGCTTAATCGGCGGTTTTATCGGTGCGCGGCTGTATTACGTTACTTTTTATAACCTTAACCCCGACAACGAAACGAAGTATAATTTTATTACTTATTTTACGGGTATACGCGACGGCGGTTTGGCGATTTACGGCGGCATAATCGGCGCGGCACTTTTTGCGTTTGTTTATATGAAACTGAAGAAAATAAAAATCCTGCCCGTTCTTGACCTCGGCGGGCTTGGTTTCCTTATCGGCATAGGAATAGGCAGGTGGGGGAATTTCTTTAATCAGGAAGCTTACGGCGCGGTTATGAAAAACGAAATGCCGTGGGGCATGACAGGAAGCAGAATTGCTTCGGAAACGGGCGGAAGCGTGCTTGTTCACCCCTGTTTCCTTTACGAAAGTTTATGGTGTCTGCTTGGGTTAGCGGTTCTGCACTTTTATTCAAAGAAACTGCGAACTTTTGACGGCGAAATTTTCTTGCTTTTCGTCACATGGTACGGAACGGGGCGCGCTTTTAACGAATCACTCAGAACAGACAGCCTTATGCTCGGCAGTTTACGGATTTCGCAGATTTTGGCGGCTGTAACAGCCGGCGCGGCAATAGGAATTTTTATTTACTTCAAGAAAAAAGTAGTGAAAAGCGGAAAAACTGCGTTATATTCGCAAACCGAAGAAAGCGAACTTGCGATTATCGCTTATGAAAAGAAGCTGAAACTCGATAAAGAAAAAGCAGACGCAAAAAAAGCTTTGAAAAAAGAAGATGAAACAGCCCCCAGTATATTAGCAGATGCAGGGGACAACGCCCCGCATAATGATACAGAAGGAGCAGAAGAAAATGGCGAAAATTATTGACGGTAACGCAATGGCGGCGGCTATTAAAACCGAAATTAAAACTGAAATTGAAAGCGGCAATTTACAGGTAGGATTAGCGGTTATATTAGTAGGCAACGACCCGCCGAGTCAGATTTACGTTAAATACAAGCAAAAAGACTGCGGAGAATGCGGGATTCATTTTTACGGTTATACACTTCCCGAAGATACAAAAACAGAAGAGCTTTTAGAGTTAATTGATACTCTTAACGCAGACCCGAAAGTAAACGGAATACTTGTTCAACAACCCCTGCCCGCTCAGATTGACTTAACTGCCGCGAACGAACGGATTTCTTCTTTAAAGGACGTGGATTCGTTCAGAGCCGACAACGTCGGCAGGGTTATGCTCGGGAGTTACGCGCTTCCCGCAGGTACGCCCGCAGGCGTCATGGAAATGCTGAAACGCGAAAATATTGAAATCGCCGGTAAAGAGTGCGTAGTAGTCGGGCGCAGTAATATCGTCGGTAAACCAATGGCGATGCTTCTTTTGCATGAAAACGGCACGGTAACAATATGCCACAGTAAAACCGCGGATTTAAAAGCGGTTTGCAAGCGCGCGGATATTCTTGTAGTCGCTATGCGCCAGCCTAATTTCATAACAGCCGATTATGTAAAAAAAGGCGCGGTTGTAATCGACGTAGGCATAAACGACGCGGGAGAGGGCGCAAAAGGCGGCAGAAAGCTTGTGGGCGACGTGGATTTTGTAAGCGTTGAGCCTGCCGCAGGGTATATAACCCCCGTTCCGGGCGGCGTAGGACCTATGACCCGCGCAATGCTGATGAGGAACACATTAACGGCAAAGAAATTGCAGGAAAAATGAAAATTAAAAAGAA
>WRJM01000002.1 GCA_009782265.1 Oscillospiraceae bacterium
CTGTATTCCGCATGAAACTGTGTGCCGTCCTGCTGAAATTTTGTCTCTTCGCCGCACCATTATTCCCTGTTTGATCAACATTCCACTTCCTCACATTTTAAAGTTAATGTACTCGTATGTGTGCTATTTGCTGTTTTATGTCCACCGGAATTGGAGTGAGGTCTCATCTGATAAATGTCATTACGATCTTTAGTATATATCAATGAGTTACGGGGCACGCATTTGCGAAGTTGGTCGAGGCACTGCGCCGCAAGCCGGAATGTCGCGGGTTCGAATCCTGATGGTTTCTTTGGAATTTTTCATTCACATAATCCTTCCGGCCTCATTCTGGCCCTGGGGTCGACTCAGCCTCTAACAGAAATGAGTACCAGTAATATTTGCTGGGGGGTACAGGCGGATCGTAGAGCTGTTATCCTTACCACCTTTATGTGCCGACTGTCTTTAAATCTGGTAAACTTCAGGGCCTGCCCAGGCCTGTACCGGGATTCTTTACCTTTGTGTTTTTACAACACTTAACAAAATGCTTCAGGTTCAAGTCCAGACGCTTGGAAAATAATTTTAAGTACTTTTTTCAAAGAACCTTCTGCTTCCTGGTTCAGGTGGAAGTCTAATCGGAAGGTGGGGATAGTATCTTCTTCCGGCATAAGGATTAGAGTATTTTGGAATGTGACAAACATCACAGTTTTCTTAGATTTTCTCAGTATTTCCGGACAAATGCAGGTGTAGTACCCTGAATTAGGCCATGACCACCTTTTTTCTACATTTTTCCAATTCATTATTCACTAACTAAACTATGTATCAATATTATATGGCCTGGGCAAACATGAAATAAACACTGGGCAAAAAGGTAGAACTTCAAAACACCGTCACACGAACCATCCGTGAGACGTCTTTCCATTGGGTCGGTATATAAGAAACTGAGTCAAATTGCGCCATCATGAGAGATACTGGGTGTTTAAATTGAAGCCATAAATATGGATATGTAATTCTTAAGCATATTTAATTAGATAATTGTTAATTTGAGGGATATGTTCTTATCGCTTTTACAGTAATATTCCAATAGAATTTTATGTAGGTGGCATTAGAAGATCACGTGTAAATACCCAAGTAATAGCTAATCCATATTCTGAAGTACCTGCTGTATATTGGTAAGATTAAGAATTTTTTCAACTTGCTTCTCAGTCTCAAGTTATTGTGCTCTAAGCCGGTCCTTGTGAAGGTATTGACATCAATACGGATAAAATGACTATAGAAAGGAGAGCAAGGTGAGAATTTTAAAGTAAGATGTGAAATAGCTTCGAAATCATTAATTAGCGAAATTTGAAAGTATGTGTTCCAGAATGTAGTATATTATTATTTACGGTATTCTGTGAAATTAATTAAGCTAACAGAGCAATAGCAATAATGGGGGACAAATGAGCAATCTGTCATGCATTATTTAAGCAAAATCTATGAAGAAATCAAGTTCAGACCGCGTTACATTATAACGCAGGACGCAGGGTTCAAGGATGAAGGCAATGGGTAAAAAAAGCGGTAAAAAAGACATTGAACAACCTTGGCAGACATGGCTGTTTAACGAGAAAGGAAATTTCCTTGTTATGGAAAAGGGACAAGAAAAATTAATGAAAACCGGCAGAAAAAGAACCAACCCGTTTGTTTGGCTCTTTAAAGAAAACCCGTTTTATTTTGCGGCGTTTTTACTGCCCGCGTTAATTCTGTTAGCGGCATACTTGCTGTTCGGTGTTTATCCGAACGGCGAAAAATCGGTATTAAGCCTTGATTTAAACGCGCAGTACGTTTATTACTTCGATTACATGTACGATGTTTTCGCGGGGAAGGAAAGCTTGTTTTATTCATGGAGCAGAAGCCTTTCGGGCGAATTCTTCGGGATTATCGGCTATTATTTGGCAAGCCCTTTCAACTTCCTTGTGTGGGTGTTCCCCCGCGAATACATAACCGAGGGTTTATTAGTCATGCTCCTTGCGAAAGCGGGCGCAATCGGCGTCTGCGCGGCTGTTTATCTCAGAAGAGGGCGCGGGCTTTCCGTCGGAACAACCGTGATTTTCTCCATGATGTACGCGCTTTGCAGTTATTCAATCGTGCAAACCATGAACCCGATGTGGTTAGACGGCGTTATGGCTTTGCCCTTGGTGGTTTACGGCATTGAATCCTTAGTGCGCTACGGACGTTTCAGATTGCTGATTTTATCGCTGATTTACAGCTTTATCACTTGTTTCTATATCGGGTACATGGTCGGTATTTTCGCAGGACTGTACTTTATCTGCTATCTCATTTCAAGCCGGTACACCAGCAAGCTTGACCCCGGCGCGGTTGCGGCGCGGGTGGGGCTGTTCGCCATTTCCGGCGCGACAGCGGTTTTAATTTCAAGCTTTATGCTGATTCCGGTTTACAGCTCTTTACAGCTCGGCAAGTTCGCGTTTACAGAACCCGATTATGCCATACAGACGAATTTTTCAATTCTTGATGTCGGCAGAAAATTGCTCCCGAACAGTTATGACACCGTCAGAATGGAGGGACTGCCGTTCATTTACTGCGGGGTTTTGGCAATCATTTTAGTTCCTTTGTTCTTCTTCGGCGGAAAAGAAAAAATTATATCATTGAAAAAACGTATAGCCGGCGGAATTTTAGCGGTTTTACTGCTTTTATTCATGTATATCAGACCGGTAGATATGCTGATGCACGGCGGGCAGTTCCCCAACTGGCTTCCTTACCGTTACAGCTTTATGCTGTCGCTCCTGCTGATAACGTGGGGCGCGGAAGTATTTGAACGAATCGGAGAGTATTCAAGACGCGCCATTGCGGCGTCGGCTTTTGCGTTTCTCGCGCTTATGTTTTACTTGGAAAAAACAAACACCTTCGCCGATTATTTAGGCGATTTCGGCAGAGAGCTGTTCGACAGTGTATCGGTCATTCTGCCGGCTGTCGGATTTGTGGTTATTTTAACCTTGATTTTAGTGAATAATAAAGGCAAAAAATTCAGCAAGAACGCGCTTTGTATTTTAACCGGAATTGTTGTTGTGGGCGAATTGTTTTTCAATACGTACTACTCGCTTCACAAACAGGATATAGACATCACCTATTCAACCCGCGATTCTTATAAGGATTTTATTGTACCCTTACGTGAAAAAACGGATGAAATCATTGCGCAGGACGACGGCTTTTACCGTATGGAAAAAAACTTTTTCCGCACGGTGAACGACCCGATTGCGCTTCGTATGTACGGTATGTCGCACAGCGCAAGCACGCTTAACGAACCCCCGATTTCCCTGCTCGGCAAGTTAGGGCTGACCTCAAGAGGGCATTATACCCGTTACAGCGGTTCTACACCCATGATTGACGACTTATTCGGCGTGAAGTATATATTATCAATCGGCGACCAGCATTACGGGTACGGCGCAAGCCTTTCCGCCGATAAAATCAACGTTGAGCGCAATTTGGATGCTATGCCGCTTGCGTATCTGACGGACGTCGGTTTCTTGTACTACGATATTGATGAAGACCCCGAAATTTTCTTTGACCCCGTTTACAAAGCCGTAAAGCTTGACAATGCTTTTGCCGTACAGAACCGCTTGCTTGCGGCAATCCTCGGAGAACCGGGAAGCGCGGCGAATTATTTCAAGCTTTTAGATACTAACAGTATGATTAAGGAAACCGAAAACGTCACAGAGGGCGGCACATGGGACGGTCATACTTCTTATTACAGGGCGGACTGGAATAACGCGCAGGTTAAATATTACATGTCGGCAGAAGCGGACGGCGAAATTTTCATGTGGCTTCCGACCGAATATGAAAGAAGCCTGAACGTTTGGGTCAATAAAACAGACGAAGAAGGAAACACAAACAGTACATTCATCGGTTATTATTATGAGGGCGACGATTATTACGTAATGAGCTTAGGCGAATTCAAAGCAGGCGAGGATTTTGCCGTCACGCTTACGATGAATAAAGAAGACCTTTATTATAAATACGCTTATTTCGCCTATCTTGACCAAAACGAATACCTGCCGGCTCTGCAAAGGCTGAAAAACATGAACGCGGGTACGGAGGTTATAAAGGCTTCCTCCACGCATATTGCCGTGCATACGATTTCCGATACGGAAAAGCTGTTATTCACCACCATGCCGGTTGAACCGGGCTGGACAGTCACCATAGACGGCAGAAAGGTTGAATATTCAAAGGTTTTAGGCGCGCTTATCGGTGTTACCGTTCCCGCAGGAAGCCATGTAATTGAATTTAAATTTGTTCCCGCAGGCTATCCTATTGTTCTTTATTTGACAGGCGGCGGAATATTAATTTATATCATGCTTTGTATTCTTTACTCAAAAGTAAGGAAAGAAAGTTATGCGACAATACCCGGGGAAGAAAGCCGGAACGATGATTTTTCTGAAGAGCAGGAAGAAGAATCGGCGGATTTTGAAGAATTTTCGGAAGAAGAATTTATCCCCGCAAACGAAATTCATTTCGGTGAACCTATTGAACCTGCTCAGTGGCAGGAAGAACAAACACCGGTTTACAGCGAACCCGAACCGGTTCTTGAAACCCCTGCGGAAACACCTGCTGAACAGTTTACCGAACAAGAATCCGATGTTATGCAGGATTTTACAGTTCCTATTCCTGTGCCCGTTCCTGAACCGGAACTTCCTGTATTTATCTCCGAATCAGAATCAGAACCCGAACCGGAATCTGAACCTATTTTTGAATCAGAACCTGAACCTGTTTCTGAGCCTGAACCTGTTTCTGAACCCGAACCGGAATCTGAACCTATTTTTGAATCAGAACCGGAAACTGAACTTGAACCTGAATCTGTTTCTGAACCTGAACCTAAACCGGAATCCGAGCCCGAACAGGAATCACTTGTTTTTATTCCTGAATTTGAGCATTATATTGATTTGGAAGCCATGCAGGAATATGAGCATGAACACGAGCATGATTCTGAACCTGAGCCTGAACCCGCAGAGGTTATAATCGGAAGCGATGAAAGCGTAAAAAGCGTTATTGATGATTTTAATGAAATCAATACAGCGGAAATGACTATAGAACCTGAAATTGAGCCGGAAACTACGTTTGAGCCAAAGCCAGAGCCCGTGTTTGAGCCTGAACCTGAACCTATGTTTGAGCCAGAGCCTGAATCCGTGTTTGAGCCAGAGCCAGAGCCAGAACCCGTGTTTGAGCCAGAGCCAGAACCCGTGTTTGAGCCAGAACCAGAGCCTGAACCTGTGTTTGAGCCAAAGCTTGAACCCGTATTTGAGCTTGAACCTGTAAAGCAACCCGCTCCTATTGATTATGCGGCGCGTGTAAAAGCGTTGCAGGCAGAGCTTGCCTTAGAAGCGGAATTGCAAAGCTTCGGCGGCGCGCAAAGCTTTATAGGCGGAACAACGGTCGGGTTTGAAGAGCCGTTCTTCAAGCAGGAGGAGGAAGAAACCGAAGAAGATTTTATCATCAAACCCATTGTTAAAGAAGAATTTTCTTCTGCTGTTAAAAAAGAATCGCTTCCCGAACCTAAGCCCGAACCGGTTATCGCAACTGAACCCGCTCCGGTTATTATACCTGAAGAACCTAAACCGGTTATCGCAACTGAAGAACCCACGCCGGTTATTGCGCCTGAGCCGGTTCAGCAATCCAAACCTGCTGAAGAATTTTTGTCAGAACCGATTTTTGAAGAGAATTTTGATGAGGATATTCCTTCAACTTCACGGCAGTATTATTATCACGGGATAGAAAATGATGACGACAATGTTTTTGATGAATTTGAATTTATTGATGAAGAAAGCCATGAGTTTTTCGAGCCGCTTGATGAATCTGAATCTGAACCGGAAGCGCAGGAAGAAAATCCTCAGCACCACAGACGCGGCGACCCGCAGAATCCGGACGCACCGTTAAGCTCACTGTAAACATGTAGGGGACGGCGTCCCGAATAAAGGAATGTGATGAATGTTATTAACAATTGATGTCGGTAATACCAATATTGTTTTCACGGTTTTCGACGGGGCAGAACCCGTTTTGGATTCCCGTATGAACACCGATACTTCGCGCATGGCTGACCAGTATGCGATTTTCATAGCGGATATACTGAAGCTTCGTAAGGTTGACAGAGAAAGCATAAAAGGTGCGATTATTTCTTCTGTCGTGCCGCCCGTTACCGCGCAAATCAAAAAAGCGGCGGAAGAACTTTTCGGCATAAAAGCACTATTAGTCGGACCGGGACTTAAAACAGGGCTGAACATCAAAATCGACGACCCGTCCGTTCTCGGCGGCGATTTGGTGTGCGCTGCCGTTGCGGCTAAAGAATTTTATAAAAACCCCTGCATAATTATAGATATGGGAACTATAACAAAGGTTATGGCTTTAGACGGCGGCGGGGCTTTTATCGGGGTAACATTTTCACCCGGCATTGAAATGAGCTTTGAGGTTATGTCGGAGGGGACGGCGTCGCTTCCGCTTGTCGGTTCTGACGAAACCCATAAAATAATCGGTACAAACACGGCTGACAGCATACGCTCGGGCGTTCTGAACGGCGCGGGTTGTATGCTGGACGGGCTGACTTCACGCTTTGAAAAAGAACTCGGCGTGCAGAAAGGTGAATGTTCCGTTGTGGCGACGGGCGGGAACGCCGCGCAAATCAAGCCTTACTGCGAACGGGCGTTTGACGTAAACCTCCACCTTGTTTCGCACGGGCTGAGGATTATTTACGACAAGAATAAACCTAATTATATTTAACATTTGTAGGAGCGGGGTTTACCCCCGCCCGCTAAGAATTGCGACTTACCTATAACGGAAGCCAGCACAGAAAGGAATTTTTAACAATGGCAAATTCACAAAACGGCAGAGCGATTCAAAACCGAACGCTCATGCTCGTGCAAATGGCGGTACTTACCGCCGTAATTTTCGTACTTGACGTAACCAAGCTCGGCTACTTGCCGCTAACGCCTCCGGGCGTGTCAATTATGATGATACCTGTTTCAATCGGTGCGATGATTTGGGGGCGTAAAGGCGGAATTATTCTCGGCGGAATGTTCGGAATATCAAGCATGATACAATGCTTCACGGGAAGCTTTCTCGGAGCGTTGATATTAAGCATTAATCCGTTTCTTACGGTTTTACTGAATGTCGGGGTTCGCATACTTGTAGGGTTTTTAACAGGGTTAATCTTTGAATTTTTAAGTAAGCGGGATAAAACAAAGATTTGGTCTTACGGCGCAACAGCCTGCCTTGCTTCAGTTTTAAACTCGGTTATTTACGTACCGTTGCTTGTGTTTTTTTTCGGAACTTCAAATGAATTTCAAGCGTTATTTTTAGGAGAAGGTGCGGCAAATGAAGCAATGGGTATATTTTTAGGAATAGTTGTAGCAATTCTGCTTGTGAGCATGATTTTTGAAGCGGTCGCCTGTACCGTTATAGGCGGAACTGTATCTAAAGTTTTAAATAAATATTTAAATAAAACATAGATTTAAAGGATATTAATGAACTTTTTTCGTTCTGTAGCCATGCAGATTCCTGAATACGGCAATCTGCTGCGGAATATAAACAACAACCTGTTATCAGAGGGAGGAAACCCCCTCCCTGCACTGGTAACAGGGCTTTCGCATGTGCATAAGGCGCATTTTTTAGCCGCGCTGGCACTGGAAACATCTGTAGGGGACGCCCTGTGTGGCGTCCCGATGAACGGCGTCCGTGACAATATAGGGGACGCCCTGTGTGGCGTCCCGCTAAAAACCGGTGAACTGTATACGGGCGACCACACAGGGTCGCCCCTACTGGTGTTGGTTGAAACCGAAAGCGAAGCCCTGCGCCTATGCGAGGATATAAATACGTTCACGGGCGGAAATAATGCGGCAGTTTACCCCGCTAAGGACTTAAATTTTAACGACTTTGAAACAAATTCCCGCGAATACGAATACAGGCGGCTTAATATTTTAAGCAATATTCACAAAAACGGCGTAAAGCTCGTTTTATCTACGCCGGAAGCGGCGGGTCAGTTCACCATCCCGCCCGAAATCTTACGGGAAAAAATGTTTTCAATCCGGCAGGGTGATGAAATTGCGATAAATACTATCACTAAAAAGCTGATTGAAACAGGGTTTTCCCGTTGTGAGCTTATTGAGGGCGTTTCGCAGTTTTCGGTGCGCGGTTCGATTGTCGATATTTTTTCGCCCAATAACACCATGCCGGTCAGAATTGAGTTTTGGGGCGATACAGCCGATAATATAGGCTTTTTTGACAAAGAAACGCAAAGGCGCGTTGAATCCGTTTCCGAAGTAATGTTCGCACCTTGTTCGGAAATCCTGTACGACAGCGCGGAATTAGCCGGTAAAATCAGTTTAATGCTCAAAAAAACTAGAACCGCCGAGCCGACGGAGGCAAAACAAACGTTCCTGAATGATATTGAAAAACTGCAGAATAACGCAAATCCAAAGAACCCCGATAAGTATCTTCCGCTTGTTTATAACAGGCCGGCAAGCCTTTTTGATTATATAAAGCCTTGCATAATCCTTGAAAACGTCAACTGCACGGAAAGCTACCGCGGTGCTTCAATCAGGCATGAGGAGGATTTAAAGCTACTGTTTGAATCCGGCGCGCTTTGCCGCGGCTTGGATAAATATATGTTGACCCGCGGGGAGTTCAAAGACGTTTTACAGGAAAGAACTGTTGCGTATATAGACACTTTTATACGGGGAAGCGGTTTAAAGCTTTCTGAAATCCTGAACGTCCGCGCCGTACAGCTTTCAAGCTGGAGCGGAGAATATAAAACCCTTACCGAAGAGCTCAGAAACTACATCGGCAAAGGTTATGCCATTGTTGTTTTTGCAGGAACGGAAAAAGCGGCACGGACATTGGCTTTAGATTTAAGGGACGACAATTTTCCGGTTGATTTTTCTTCCGACCCTAAGAAAATCTACGCGAAACGCGCCTATATTCTCGCCGGAACCATCGGCGCGGGCTACGAATATCCCGACGCTAAATTAGTTATGCTCAGCCTTGCGAGAATTGTAGGGGCAGACCTTGTGTCTGCCCGAACCGACGGGCGAACACAAGGTTCGCCCCTACACAAGCACAAAAAGCGGCGTAAGGGCGAAGAAATCCGTAACCTAACCGACATCAACGCGGGCGATTACGTAGTTCATCAGAATTACGGTATCGGTATTTTCGAGGGCGTCACAAAACTCACAAGTGATGAAATCAGTAAAGATTATATTAAAATTAAATACGCCGGAACAGATGTTCTGTATGTGCCAGTAACTCAGCTTGATTTCATTTCCCGCTATATCGGCAACACCGATTCGGGTACTTTAAAACTGAA
This sequence comes from Oscillospiraceae bacterium, assembly GCA_009782265.1. Lineage (GTDB taxonomy): Bacteria > Bacillota > Clostridia > Oscillospirales > Ruminococcaceae > Ruminiclostridium_E. The sequence continues at coordinate 9,320 of WRJM01000002.1, forward strand.
TAAATTACATTCAGACGCATGGCAGAAAACCAAAGCCAAAGCCAAAGCGGCGGCTTCCGAGCTTGCGGAGGAACTAATCGCGCTGTACTCCAAGCGCGCCAAAAGCGAAGGGCATACATTCCCGAAAGACAACGCCGAGCAGGTGGAATTTGAGGAGCATTTCAGTTATATCGAAACCGACGACCAGCTTCGCTGTATTGAAGAAATTAAGGCAGATATGCAGGTTGGCAAACCCATGGACAGACTGCTTTGCGGGGACGTAGGTTTCGGAAAAACCGAAGTCGCGCTTCGCGGCGCATTCAAATGCGTAATGGACGGGAAGCAATGCGCATTGTTATGTCCCACAACCGTGCTTGCGTGGCAGCATTATCAAACTGCAATCAAGCGCATGGATGGCTTTCCGGTCAACATAGAACTGCTTTCCCGTTTTCGCTCAGCGCGGGAAATTAAGCAGGTTTTAGAGAAACTCAAAAAAGGCATTGTGGATTTAGTTATCGGCACGCACAGGCTTGTACAGGCTGATGTTGAATTTAAAAATTTAGGGCTTGTTATTATAGATGAAGAACAGCGTTTCGGCGTGAATCATAAGGAAAAATTCAAAGAAACATTCACGGGTGTGGATGTGCTGACGCTTTCCGCAACGCCGATTCCGCGGACGCTCAATATGGCGATGAGCGGCGTGCGCGATATGAGCGTGATTAACACGCCGCCGCAGGACAGACAGCCCGTGACAACCTACGTTATTGAACATGATTGGAGCGTAATCGCGCAGGCAATCAACAAAGAACTCAGGCGTAACGGGCAGGTTTATTATATTCATAACCGCATAGAAACTATTTTAGATTGCGCGGCGCAGTTACATGAGCTTTGTCCGGAAGCAAGAATAGGTATAGGTCACGGGAAGCTCAGCGAAGACGAGCTTCTTGAAGTTTGGCGAAAACTTTTAGACGGCGAGATTGATATTTTAATCTGCACTACTATTATAGAAACCGGTGTGGACGTGCCTAACGTCAACACGCTTATAATAGAAAACGCCGACCATATGGGATTAGCGCAGTTACATCAGCTCAGAGGGCGTGTAGGCAGAACAAACAAACGGGCATACGCTTATTTCGCATTTAAACGCGGAAAAGTTTTAACCGAGATTTCAACCAAAAGGCTGAACGCCGTCCGTGAATTTACGCAGTTCGGTTCAGGTTTCAATATCGCTATGCGTGATTTGGAAATACGCGGCGCGGGTTCGATTTTAGGCGCAAGGCAATCGGGGCATTTAAGTTCTGTCGGGTATGATATGTATATCAGGCTTTTAAATGAAGCGGTTGCGGAAAAGAAAAACGAATCCGGCGCGGAAAAGAGAGATGATACCTCACAGGGGAGAAGCGATATTGCCACCGTTGGCACAACGGTTGATGTTAAATGTGACGCTTATATCCCTGAAAGTTATATATCAAATGCGGCGCAGAGAATTTCCTGTTATAAGCGAATCGCAGAAATCGCAAACGCCGACGACGCGCTTGATGTAACCGATGAATTAATTGACCGTTACGGAGAACCGCCCGCGTCGGTCTCCGGATTAATAGAAGCCGCGGAAGTCCGCAATATGGCGGGCGCGGCGGGGATTCAAGAGATTTTACAGGACGGCGCGGTTTTAAAAATCAAAACCGATAACCCCGATATGGAAAGCGTAAGCAGAGCGGTTTCCGTTATGGACGGCAGGGTTTCGCTTGATTTTTCGGGTAAAACAGAAATTAACGTAAAATTAATCAAAGGCGAAAATCCGTTGAAAGCGGCAAGGGTTTTTCTTGATGCTTACAGAAAATAAAAATTTAAAAAAATTTTAAAAAAGTATTGACAAATAAAACTACATAGTGTAGAATATAAACTACAGGGTGTAGTTCTAAATAAACGGCATGAAGAATTAATTTAAACAACGCTGTTTGTTTAAGCTAAAAATGAAAAGGAGCGTTTACTTATGAAAAAATTATCAGTTATCTTATCCTGCATACTCATCGCATCCGTCTTTTTTGCATTACCGGTGTCATCCGCGGGAAACGAGCCGAAGAATGATTATGATGTTTCAAAAACATTCGGTGAAAAATATGACTTGATTAAAATCAATGTTGCCTGTTCTCATTTAACGGTGAAAATTTCTCCGGACAATACAACGAGGATTTCTTATAAAAATAATAATCCTGACAGGGTTGAATTTAAAACAGAAATCAAAGACAACACGCTTATCGTAGAAGAAAAAATCAAGAAAAATACAAACAACCGGAATTTAAAAATATCTGAAATAAATGTGGAAATTCCGAAAGCGGTTTATAAAAAGATTAATCTTGATACGATAAGCGGGACGGTTATCGCGGATGTTCCGGAAACCGAAAACCTGTATGTAAACACAATCAGCGGAATAATCACTTTAAACTACAAAGGGAACAACAATCCGGATTATCTGAAAAACACTACCGTAAGCGGCAATGTTACAGTAAACAATTTTAGCCCTAAAAAATTCGATATTTCATTAACCTCCGGCATTTTAAACGTCAACGGGCTTTCCGGAAGCGGCAGTTTAAAAGTTGTTTCGGGCACGGCGAATCTTGATTATAAAAAGTGGGACAGCGCGCTCAGTGTTAAAGTTGTAAGCGGAAACGCGAATATAAAAGTTCCCGCCGGAAGCGGCGCGGATTTAACCCTTTCAAGGATAAGCGGCTCTGTTCAGTATGACATGAACGGTGTTTCCGGTAAATTATCAAAATCCGGTTCGGTTGTTATAAAGGGAACAAATATGCAAACCGTTAAAGCAAATATAACCAACGGAAACATCAGCATTAAAACAAAATAACGGGAAAATCTTATAAACGGGCGGGCTTTTATGCCCGCCCTTACGTTTATTCACTGCCCGAATCCGGTGCAATCAAGATTAATGCCTGTGTAAATTTAAACGTCGTGCCGACCGGCAGGTTAGTAAGCTGTGTACTCGGTCTGAAATAAACGCCGGTTTGGTCAAAACGAATCGGCAAAGAATACACAACGCCCGCCGGTGTTTCAATCCAAAGTGTGCCGATGGTGGTATCGCCCTGATAATAAGTTAATTCGGGATACTGCGCGCTTGTGATTAAATAATAAGTCACGCCGTTGACTAAGGTTTGAACATGGTTCAGTGCGCCGATACCCCAGAAATTATAGGTATACCCCGAATGAATGACCGCCGCGCCGAGCCCGAGCAAAGCCGCCAGCTCCGAAAAAATTTCGGTTACATCCGACAAATAAATGAATCCCTCAATGCGCGCAATGATGGTTCTGATTTCGGCAAGTTCATTATAAATCTCCGAAAAATCGCAGTCACATTCCCCCGGCGGTCCGATTGGTCCTTGCGGGCCGGGCGGTCCTTGCGGACCCTCAGGACCTTCCGGTCCCTCAGGCCCCTCTGGTCCTTCAGGTCCGGGCGGTCCGCCTGCAGGACCCGGTTCACCTTGCGGTCCTGTTAAACCTATCGGTCCTTCCGGTCCTGTTAAGCCTATCGGACCTTCCGGCCCTGTTAAGCCTATCGGACCTTCCGGCCCTGTTAAGCCTATCGGACCTTCCGGCCCTGTTAATCCTATCGGACCTTCCGACCCTGTTAAACCCATAAGCCCTTGTTCGCCCTGCGGACCTTGTTCACCACGCGGACCGGGCACACAGCAAACCGTACCGCAACGGCAACAGCGTCTGCAACAGCCGCAAACACGGCAGGTTATTACGTTTCCGCAGGTACATCTTCTGTTATTGCATGTATTCATAGTTTTTCACCTTTATGTATAATTTATTAATCTATTTTATTCAAAATCATTAATAAATGTGAAAATTAAAAACTGTGCGTTTCGCACAGTTTTTTTATTTTCATTTTTTATTTAAAAACGGGCTTTTTTAAATAAGGCATTATAAATATTACAACCGAAACAACCACAACCCCTATGCTGATAATCTGCGATGTTGAAATGCCTTGATATACCCCTCTGACCAAATCGCCGCGATAAAATTCAAGCACGAACCTTTGGATTCCGTACAGCAAGCCGTACAGCGCGATACTCTGCCCTTCGTGCTTTTTTCTGCGCCCGAGAAGCAAAACAAGCACCGCGATGATTATATTTCCTATGCTTTCAATCACCGGTACGGCAAGCAAGGGTGTTCCTGCGGGTGCGGCGACAGCCGCGAAAGCGTCTACCCGTTCGGGGTAAATAATCGCAAACGGGTGAGAAGCGTGTACTTCAACGCCGTAACAGCACCCGCCCAATAAACAGCCTATCCTCCCTAAAGCGTGACCGGCGGGAATCGCCGGAGCTAAACTATCCGCTGTTTTTAAAAAAGGCACTTTAAAACTGCGGCAGTAAATATAAGCCGCCAATATGCCGCCGATTAGACCGCCGTAAAACACCGTTTCCGCAAAAGTGCTGTTAATAAATTCCCCTAAGGGCATAATTTCATACTTTTCCCAGTTAATGATTATATCGGGAAGTGTAATCAGCGGCTTTAAAAGCTTTGCGCCTATAAACACGCCGACAAAAGCCATACAGCCCGCCAGCATGGGGTCAAGGGTTTTTATGCGGTTGATTTTGCAGTTCAAAAGCACAACTAAGCTTCCCGCGCCTATACCTAAAAGCACCATGAAGCCGAAAGCGGGGATTTCTCTTCCGAGAATGTGAAAATAAGGATGCATGAATAATTCCTCAAAAATCAACACTATATTTAACTAAATATAGTGTTGATTATGTAATTTTTTAATTTTATTACCACCATACTGAAGAAGTTGCCGCACCTGTACAAGCAATACAGCTAATGATACAAATAAGACCCCAAGACAATGAGATAATGCTTAAAACTATACCTGCCATAGCCATTCCCGTGGGCGCGCCGACTTCCGCGTTCTTTTTCTTACCGATTACACCTAAGATAAGACCGATAATACCAACTACGAATCCGCCGCCGTACCAAGCGTTAGCCGCCGCAAGTATACCTAAAATCATTGACGCAATACTTAAACCGTGACCCGGAGGATTCGGAGGTTTCTGCTGATACATAGGTTGCTGACCGTACATAGGAGGAGGCATTTGTTGTTGGGGCATTTGCTGTTGATTGAAAGCGGGGGGCGGTGCTTGCTGCGGAGCGAGATTTTCGCCGCAGTATTTGCATTTTGCTGCGCCCATTTCTACAGAAGCGCCGCACTGTGGACATTTATTCATTCCGAATTCTCCTTTTTTATTTTTTTATTTTTTTGTTTTATTATTATTTCTTGCCGGAAGAAATTTTAATAACCGGTATAATGACGCAAAGATACAGGAATAAAACAATGATTTGATATAACATATAATATTTGCCGTACCAAGTGTTTATGCCGATAAAAAGCCCGCCGAACTGAAACGCTGTATATAATCCCGTTATAAACCAGAGCTGAATCAATGCCGCGGCGTTTGCCATGCGTACAATCAAACTGCTCGACGCCGCTAACCCTAATATAATACAGCAGTTGACGGACGATGAAATAATCCGGTACAAGCCGTTTTCGTTTTGGTGCAGTTCAATAATGCCGTACAGCACAAACATGATAATCCCGATGAACAAAAAAGTCAATATCGTCGTAAGCAGAGGGAAGCCCGGATTCTGTTTCGGTGCTTCTTCCGGTTTTTGATATTTTAACTTGTTCATCTGCGCGTTTGTTAAAGGTTGCTGTTGCTGAAGCTGCGTAACCGGCTGCTGATATTGCTGAGGATACTGTTCTTGAGGCTGTTGGTATTGCGGTTGTACAGGTTGTTGATATTGTTCCTGAACCGGTTGTTGCGGTTGATATTGCCGGTTTTGCTGATTCGGGTCTTGACCGGAATATTGATTGTTCAAATCGTTCATAAAGTCACCTCCGTACCGCATTGGTTGCAGAATTTTGTACCCGGCGCAAGCAAGTTACTGCAATTTTTACACTTAGGCGGTTCAACACTTTTGCCGCAATGGTTGCAGAATTTTGCACTTTCCGGCACATCAGAATTGCAGTGCGGGCATTTCGTCGTCATCGCTTCCACTTTGGGTTTCGTCAGGTCGTTTCCGCAGTTGGAGCAGAATTTCACGCCCGCCGCGTTGTTGGTGTTACACCCCGGGCAAATTACGCCGTTCGGGGCGGTGTTTGCCATCACCTGTGACATTTGACCGCCGAGCGCGGCGCCCGCGCCGAGTCCTACGCCCCCCGCAACGAAAGCACCCGCAATACCGGAGGAATTCCCTGCCGCCGTTTCATAAACGTCGAAAGAGCGGGCGGTTGCATAGCGTGCGTCGCCGATAAGGTCGAATTCGGCGCGCTTATGAAGCACTGCGTTAATAGCTTCAAAGTCCTCGTCGGGGAAGTTTATGGATTTTATGTAGAAATTGGCGACTTCCATGCCGTACTGGTCGAAATTGTGTTCGATTCTTGTGCGCATGGATTCGGAAATTTCGTCAAGGCGGGGCGTAATTTCAAGCGCGGAAATTTTTTCGTTTACGATAATATCGGCAATTAAAACCTTAATGCGCTGAACAATGACACCTCTGAAATATTCTAAAATATTATCAAATTGTATCATTTCCGACGGCTTCATCACGCCGATAAGCTCACGCAGGAAAACACCGTAATCCTTCAATTTCAAGCCCATCTGCCCGAAAGCGCGGATTCTGAGCCGCGTCGAATATTTTGGGTCGATAATGGAAACAGGGTCGCTTGTACCCCAATGCACATTCAGCCTTGTTACGGTGTTGAGGTAAAATATTTCAGCGGTGAAAGGCGTTTTTCCGCCGAAAGGTATATTGACTACCCTTTGCAGAATCGGCAGGTTTTGGGTGCTCAGCGTATGCGTGCCGGGGTCGAATATGTCGCAGATTTGCCCCTTTTTCATAAAGATGACCGCTTGACCTTCGGCAACCACTAATTGTGAGCCCGTAGTCAGGTTTTCGGACGGGTGCTTGTAAATCAGCCAGTCGCGGGTCGCTAAGCCGTCAAATTTGATTACGTCTATAAGAGCCATTTCATCCCTTCTTTCTGATTATTACTTTTGAAATAAAAGCAGGATTTTTCTCTGTGTTTTCCCCGTCTACGGCGGGGGAAACACGAAAACAACTATGCTTGCTGTTTAGTGCTGAAGTAATAATAAAACTTATTCAAATGCAGTATATTACACAGTTTATAATAAAATGCGAAATTTTACAAGTATAAAAACAACCTTTATTTATACTTTTAAATTCCTAATAAATTTTATCATATATTACTTGTTATGTCAAGGGTATATTGTAGATATTTGTAAAAAACGCACAGATATAATCGTTTTATTTTGGTATTTATTACTTTTATCAACAGATATACGTAGGGGACGCCCTGCGTGGCGTCCCGTTGCATTATTCGGGACGCCACACAGGGCGTCCCCTACATTTCACGTTTAGCATTTCCCGTCTTTACAGCCCTGAACCGCGTTATTCAGCGCGGTAATCAGCGAAAAACTGCATCCGGTCGGATAATGACGTGCGTAAGGCGCAATGAATTGTTCCTGCTTCCGGTACATTTCAAAATAATGCAGTTCCCCCGTTTCGCGGCGAAACCTGTCAAGCAGCATGAAAGCCGTTGAATTTCCGCTCGGAAGCGCGTTGTCGAACACCTCCTTAGGGCGCGTAATCAACTGCTCATCGTCATCCGCGTAAAGATAAAACCCGCCGTTTTCATTATCGAAGAAATGCTCCGTCATAACCGTAATCATTTGCTGTGCTTTGTTAAAATAATTCACGTCGTTTGCCGCCGAATAGAGTTCAAGCAGTGCCATTGTATAATTCGCATAATCGTCAAGTTTACCGTTTCCGGTTACTTGGCTGACCGCCCGGTTCGGGTTGTCCCGCCAGCTGACATATAATCTGCCGTTGAATGATAATTTTTCCGCAATAAACTTTTCGCATTTCTGCGCTGCTTCAAGGTATGACTTATCCCCTAAAATTAAATAAGCTTTTATTAAAGCAATCATCATCAGCGCGTTCCATGAGGTTAATATTTTATCGTCGGTATGCAGTTTTACGCGCTGTTTTCTGTAATGATATATACGATGATTGCAATCGTCAATCAATTTATTATGCGTTTCAAATTCCGCGTTTTTAATTAGGTTCGGAATACTTTTTCCCGTATCTTCAAAGTTTCCGTTTTTGGTAATGCCGTAATATTCACGCCAGATTTCACTTTCCCGCTCGTTTAAAACACGGTTTGTTTCATCATACGAAAAAGCGTAATATTTGCCTTCAACACCCTCGCTGTCGGCGTCCTGACCGCAATAAAAGCCGCCGTCATCGTTTGTAAGCTCCGCGAAAACCCACGAAAAAATTTTCTGTGCCGCTGTTTTATAAATTTCCTTTTTATATAAGGAATATGCTTCAAGATAAGCCCACGCAAGCAAAGCGTTATCGTAAAGCATTTTTTCAAAGTGCGGAATCAGCCATTTTTCATCGGTTGAATACCGCGAAAAACCGCCCGCGATATGGTCGTGAATTCCGCCGCGGAACATTGCCTTTAATGTTTCCTGCGCCATATTTCCGGCTTGCTCCGAATTCATCACGCGGGCGTATTCAAGCAGGAAAAGTAAATTATGCGCGGCGGGGAATTTCGGCGCAGAGCCGAAGCCGCCGTATTTTTTATCAAACGAAGAAGCAAAAACGTCAACCGCTTCAGCAACCGTATTTTCATCAACAATATCAAACTGAACCCCGCGCTTTGCTTCTCCGCGTGCGGGAATAAAATTTGCGTTTTCCTGCAAATGCTTGTGTATTTCATCGCCGGTTTGAATCAATCTGCCGCTTTCCTCCCGCCACATATCGCCGGCGCGTTCAATTAAACTTTTCATGGTGTTCTTCGGAAAGTAAGTGCCTGCAAAGAAGGGTTTCTTTTCGGGCGTCATCAAAATTGAAAGCGGCCAGCCGCCCGAACCGGTCAATGTTTGGCAGGCGGACATATAAACGCTGTCAACATCGGGGCGTTCCTCGCGGTCAACCTTTACGGAAATAAAATGTTCGTTTAAAAGCGCGGCGACTTCATTGTCTTCAAAGGATTCGCGCTCCATCACATGACACCAGTGACAGGTTGAATAACCGATTGAAAGGAAAATCGGTTTATTTTCCGTACGCGCTTTTTCAAAGGCTTCTTCACCCCAAGGAAACCAGTCCACGGGGTTTTCAGCGTGCGCGTAAAGATAGGGGGATTTTTCATTGATTAATCTGTTTGTTTTCATAATTTGATTATTTGCGGAATTAAAAAGATTATGCCTTGTTTAATTAAATATTTGAGCAAGTATATCATAAAAAGGGTCGTTTCCGTCCAATAGAAAGGCGGCGTAGTATGTTACACCGTTAAAAACAAATGTGATATTTGCTTCTGCTATATTATTGAAATCTGCCATTAAGGTAATTAGTTCGCTCGCGTTGGCACCCCTGACAGCCCAACCGTTTGACGAAATCCAAACATTACTGACCCCGTCGGGAATAGACACCGTATAAAAGCCGTCGAAATGTACATTCGGATTTACAGCCACGTCTATATTATCAATTATAACGGGATAAAATCCTTCTTTAAATATATACACTAAATACGGATTTCCGTTATCAAAGACGTTAAACCGATTCGGTTGACCTACAGCCGCAGGTGAGGGAAAATATACCCAGTCATGCTGTGCTATACCGATACTGCTGTCAGTTGTTATACCGGTAACTGTCAACGGAACTACAGGTACAAAAAGTTCATGTACCCCCACCAATTGCTTCCAACTGGCAAAAAAGAACGTGTAATCCATACCGGCTTTTATCACCCTTATTAAAAGAAAACCCGTAGATTCTGCCAATATTTCTTCGGGTATAATAAAGCTGCCGTATTCATTAAATATTCCTTCGATTTGTACAAATCCTGTACTGCTGCTGTAATACTGCAATATCACGCCCTCAACGCCCGGGAAGAAAACCGTAATTTCCGCAGGACCGATTTGCGGCGGGCGCGGACAGCAGCAGGGTTTGCAGCAGCAAAGACGGCAACAGCGGCACGGACAACAATTACATCTGCACATATCTAACATCTCCTTATCAAATATTTTAGAACTTGTATTCCATTATATTAACAAACCGCAAAATGTGTGATAATTCGACAAAAAATTAAAATACTTTTACTGTGAATCATTTTCCCCGCGCTATTGCTTTTTTATAAAATTTATGCTATGATAATTAAAGCAGGAAAAAGATAGAGAGGTGAAAAGCAATGAAGAAGAATCTTTTGGTTATCGGCGACGGGAAAAATTTTTATTATATCATTGAAGCACTTTTCAGAGGGCGTTACGCTGTGCTTTTCGCTGAAACGGAAGAACAGGCAATCGCCGCTTTGGAAAAAACACCCGTAAACCTGATTATCCTGCTCCCGAACATGAAAGTGCAGAAGCAAGGCAAACCCCGTGACAGCTTCCGCTTTTTCGAGAAGCTGAGAAATTCCGAGGTGCGCAGAGCGGACACACCCGCTGTTTTTACCGGTCCGACCATCAATGCAGAGGTAATCGCAAAAGCAAAAAAGTGCAATATTTCCGATGTAATCAGACTGCCGGTTGACCCGCTTTTCCTTGAAAGCAAGGTTGACGAGCTTATCCTGAAATACGCGCTCCCGCACGAAAAACCCGACCCTGTCACCGGTCTGCCCAAACGCAGGCTCGGCGAAGAGCGGATTGCCGACTTGCTCGCCAAAGGCAAAAAAGGCGCGTTAATCTTAATCGACCTTGACCATTACAGCTTTTTAAGTACGTCCATCAGCGATAAAACCATGGTTTCCTGCCGCAATATTATTCAGGAGGAAGCGGATGATAAAACCGTGCTTTCAGTAACGAAGGGCGGGGGATTCCTTATTTTTGTCATGGATTTGCGCGATAAAGAGAAGATTGAAAAATACGGTGAAGCGCTGATTCAAAAAATCCTTGCAAAAATAAAAGATGAAGCGGTTTTTGTTTCGGTAGGGCTTGCAGTGTCGGACAGGCACGGCAAAAACTACGAGGATTTATACTTCGCATGTGACCGCGGAATCGGCGAAGCCCGCAGATTAGGTAAAAATGTAGCAAAATTTTATAGTTGGTAACCGCCGAACCGGCGGTCGTAATTCCGCCTTGCCGGCGGTTGTTGAGCGGTGTTACAAACAAATATAAAGGAAATTTCTATGAAAAATATATTAATCGTCAGCGACAGCATACAGGAAATTAATAAACTCAGGCGTTATTTCGGAGAGGATTTCAAGGTCAGTGCGACCAATTCCATTGAAAACGCCGCCGTAATCCTGCAAAAGAAAACAGCCGAAATCGCGCTTTATCATATAGGCGTGAATTTGGCGGGCTTTTTTGAGTTTTACAAGAACCTGCGCACAAACAAAGCCACGGAAGAACTGCCACTGATTGTAATCGCTGATACTTCTATATTAAAGACGCTCACAGATACGGTTGCTTTAAAAAAAGGCTCTTTTATCAGCCCCGGCATTACTCCGGATAATTTACAGAATCTTGTGTATTCGGTGCTTGACGAAAACAACGCTTGACTAAATTATCATAAAACAAGCCAAACAAGCATATAATCCAACAATAACATGTACAATTACTGTACGGAGGGTGGATAATATGTTTGTTTTAACTTTGTCAAGAAAGCGGGCGCTTCGTACCGCGCTGATTATTTTAGCGGTGCTTATCGGAATCGCAGTCGGAATCGCCGCTGTATTAACTTCTGTCAACACGGGCGCGGCAGAGGGAAAACTGCCGATTTATTCGGTTGAAAGACCGGATAATAAAATTTCAATTACCTTTGACTGCGCGTGGGGAAATTCCAACACGGACGAACTGCTTGCGGTTTTAAAAGAACACGGTGTGTATGCCACTTTTTTTGTAACAGGCGAATTTGTTGATAAATTTCCCGACGACATACGAAAAATAGCGGGAGCGGGGCATGAAATCGCAAATCATTCCGATAAACACCCGCGCTTGAAAGGAATCAACATTAACAAGCTGATTGACGATACGCGGGAAGCCGAGCGCAAAATTACGATGATAACAGGCAAGAAGCCGGTTTTATACCGTGCCCCTTACGGCGAATATGACGTAAACGCAATTACAACAGTCGAAGGCTTAGGATATAAATTCGTGCAGTGGTCGGTAGACAGCATTGACTGGCAGGAGCCGGACGCCGCAACGATTGTAAAGCGCATTACGGATAAAACCGTTTCGGGTTCAATTCTACTGTTCCATAACGACCTTGAAAACACTGCAAAAGCACTGCCCGAAGTATTGACCAAGCTCAGGCAGGCAGGATTTGAATTTGTCAAGACGAGCGATTTAATTTACCAGAATGATTATTACATAGACCACGCGGGAAAACAAATCAGAGAGGTTAAAGTCGTTCTGCCCGATTCGGACAGCAGTTATGATAACAGCACTTTAAATGAAGCGTTGACGATTATAAGCGCGAAGCTGACCGCGGAAGAAATCGTTTCCTTGAAGAACGGGGTTTCAAGCGAGGTTGCCGCAAAGATTACACCGTATTTATCAACGGAGCAGATGAAAATGCTTTCAGAGCTTTCGTCAGCGGACATAGACGCGGTGACGGCGGCTTTAACCAACGATTATATTCCCATTGAACCGTATGATGATAACGAGTATAATGAATACGACGAGTATAACGAAAACCCGCCCGGTACAACCGATGAATATAATACAGGGGACGAATATTCCAAGGATGGTGTCGGTTATCAGGAATACACCGAATATACGGAATATGAATATTACGCCGAGAATCCGGAAAGCGTGAGCGAAGAAGAATACGGGGCAGGACATACAAGAGAAGAAAAATAACAGCATAAAAACGAATCCCCGCCTGTAACGGCGGGGATTTTGCGGTTGACAGAAATATATTAATATGATATACTTAATAAGATGAAGGCAATACCCGAAAAGACAGGCGGTTAGCGGAACTTCCGAAAGGAGGTGAAGCCGTGGAGTTGATATTTGTATTTTTAATACTGTACGCAGTGTTCTTAATAATCGACAAAATGCAAAAATAACCGCCCCTAAGCAAAGTGTGCGGTTATTTTTATAACATAAACACTAAAAGCTAACCGTCTGTAGGGTTTGCCTTTGTCATTTTTATTATACCTTAAATATCGTCTTTTGTCAATCCTTTTTCAATTATTTCCCTATTTCTTTATCCGCTCTTAATTTTACCTGTATTCAAACGGGCGGAAATTTAATTCTGCCCACTGTTTTATTTTTACTTTATAAATAAGATGTCGTTTTGTAGGGGAGACCCTTGCGGTCGCCCGCATTGTAATAAAACGACGTTTAATATATACGGGACGCCACATAGGGCGTACCCTACCATTGGGCGGGGGCAAGCCCCGCCCCTACATTATTTCCTGCTCTAAAGCATTAAATTCATCGGTATCAAAAAACTCAGCTAAAGTAATTTCAAGCCCGTCGCATAATATTTTTATCGTTTTAAGTTTTATTTCTTTTCTTCTCCCGTCAAATAAACTGTAAACCGTTGACGGCGTGACCCCTGATAATGTAGCTAAAGCGTTTGCATTGAGATTTTTTTCTTCACATAATTTTTTAAATCGCTCTACTACTGTGTTTTTTAAAGTGTTCATAATATTAATTATAATATCGTAAACGCATGCGCGTATACGCACTTGCGTATTTATAAAGAATATGATATACTATAAATAAAATCAATATTAGGAGATTTAAAACCATGAACAAAAAAATAAAAGCCGTCTGTTTTACCGGACGCCGCCAAATCGGCGAACAAGTCATTAATATGATGCAGACATTGGAAAAAGAAGTTATCAATAGGGACGCCTTATGCGGCGTCCCTTACAAATATTTAAATTTATTCCAGCATCTGCCGCTGATTCATCTCCGGCGGAATCACGGACGAGTCCAATGTTCTGCGCTTATCCATGCTCATGGACATTGACATCTGCCCTGTCCGGACTTGCTGAATCGCCGCGTCAAGGTATCTTGAAAATTCTGTCGGGTCTTGACAGCGGGTAATCGCTTCGTCCTTTGAAATTCTTGCCTGCGCCGTAAGTCTGGCTAAGTCTTGGTCAAGCGTGAACATACCTTTTGCGCGTCCGGTTGCAATCGCGCTTGGAATCTGATACGTTTTGCCCTCACGGATTAGCGACGAAATCGCGTCCGTAGAATTAAGCAGTTCCATCGCCGCCACGCGCCCTTTTCCGTCCGCCGTCGGAATCAACGTCTGCGACACAACGCCTACAAGGTTATTCGCAAGCTGAGAACGGCACTGCCCCTGCGCGTGCGGGGGGTAGGTGTCTATGATACGGTCTAAGGTTTCCGCCGCGCCGGTTGTATGTAGGGTGGATAACACAAGGTGTCCGGTTTCCGCCGCCGTTACCGCCGCCGAAATCGTTTCAAAGTCACGCATTTCGCCCACGAGAATAACGTCGGGGTCTTCACGGAGCGCGGCGCGCAGTGCCAAGGCGAAGCTTTGCACGTCTACATTGATTTCACGCTGGTTTATCATGGATTGTTTATGGCTGTGCAGGTATTCTATGGGGTCTTCCGTCGTGATGATATGGCAGTTTTTGTGACGGTTGATGTGGTCAATCATTGCCGCAAGCGTGGTGGATTTACCCGAGCCGGTCGGACCGGTTACAAGAATAAGCCCTCTCGGACGCAGTGAAAAATCAGCCAAAAGCGGCGGGAGCATTAAATCCTGAAGCGTGGGGATTTCGTTGCGCAGAAGCCTGAATGCAATCGCATGATACCCTCTTTGCCTGTAGACGTTGACACGGTGTCTTTGCCCTGCCGCGCTGACATAAGAAAAGTCAGCGTCTTCGCCGCGCTGAATGATTTGTTTATGTTTAAGCGTTGTGATTTGGTTGATGACATTGACAATAATCGGTTCTGTGCAGTCCGGATAGCCCATCAGCTTGCTGATTCGCCCGTGCAGACGAATCATCGGAGGCAAACCTGCCGTAAAATGCAGGTCGGATGCACCCATTTCGCGTGCTTCGTCAAGAATATCATTAATTAATACTTCTTTCATGGAATCATTCTCCTTTATTAAGGATGTTTGCTACTATTAAACTCTGCTTTTTTTTGCAGAGTTTAATAAAATTCACATTTTTGCAGTTCTTTGCATAAAATACTCTTGGAATTTATAACTCCACGATGTTCATCTTAATCGTTTTATCGTCCGCAATCTCAATAACGCCGTATGTAGGCGGATTTTTACCGCGCGGTTCGCTCACGCTGCCCGGGTTCATTACATAGATACCGTCCACAAAATCCGTCTTATAAATATGCGTATGCGCAAAGAGAGCGATTTTACACTCGTGGTACGCCGCGTTGTCAAGAAGCTTTTCCGTTCCCGCCTGCACATCAAGCGTATGCCCGTGCGCACAGAAGACTTTATACCCGCCTACGGTAATCACGCGTTCTTCTTTGATGTTGCCGTGGTCGGCATTTCCCTTAACGAAAACGAATTTTTTATTCGGATAAAGATTTGCGACGTCTATCAGTTCATACTGTCCGTCACCCAGGTGAATGAATAAGTCGGCGTCAAGGTTCGCGTCCACCACGCCTTTCAATTTATGAAAATCCTTATGGGTGTCCGCTATAACCGTTATTTTCAAATGAAACACTCCTTCCCCGATTCATTAGACATGGGTCTACTTTTCATTATAACTAAAAAATAATAAAAAGTCAATCCACTTATGAAAAAGTTATGCAAAACTTACTAAAAATCATAATTCTGATTGTATATTAATAAACTGTAAGGAGGCGAACCATATGAACGGTATGGAAAAATTATTGCAGACAGCCAGCGCGAAACTCGGCATGAGCCCTGAAAAACTCATGTCGTCGCTTGAAAAAGGAGACATGAACGACATTTTGGCAAACATGAACGCCGCTGACAAGCAAAAAATCAAATCGGTTCTCGAAAACGGTACGGCAATGGACGCGCTTGTTAAATCCCCCCAAGCCGCCGCGTTTATGAAGCAAATGAGCGGTAATCCGCAGGTAAAATTCAATAAAACGTAACACCGACACCCCCATAAAAGGAGCGTGAAAATTGTG
The DNA here is from genome assembly GCA_009782265.1 of Oscillospiraceae bacterium. Taxonomy (GTDB): domain Bacteria; phylum Bacillota; class Clostridia; order Oscillospirales; family Ruminococcaceae; genus Ruminiclostridium_E. The sequence goes on from WRJM01000002.1 coordinate 25,450, forward strand.
GCACAGACTGGCAATATCGCGGAAATGCTGCAATCGCTTCTTTCGGGCTTGAATTCGGAAACCTCAGAATCTGCGGGAGAACCGCAAAATAATGCAAACGAAGCTTTCAGCACCGATAACACGCAGGAAAACGCGGGGAACGGCTCATTCGGCGATTTTTCGAGCTTTTTCGAGAATATCGATATTGATATGATATTGAAAATAGGGGAAATTTTCGCCCGTTTCAACCAGCCCGATAAAAATGCCGACCTTCTGCGCGCTCTAAAACCGCATATGAGGGAAGAAAACCGCGAAAAAATAGATACCGCCATCAAAATTATGAAAATTACAGCGTTATGGCCCTTTATAAAGGAAAGCGGTTTCATGGATAAAATATTTTAAAACGCCTGAATCGGCGGGTGTAAATTTGTAATTATATCATTAGGAGGAAAATTTAATGGAATGGAAGCAGGAGCATATTCCTAAAACCGAGCTTGAAAAAAAGCAGACCGATTATATGAAGGAAGCCATGGACATGGCGAAACGGGCAAAGGTTAATCCCGACATAGCCAAGGCAAGGGTAAAAGCCAAGCAGGAAGAGCCTCCGGTTTCTGTTCCCGCGCCCGCGCCTGTTTCCGAAGTAATCCAAAAGCCTGAAACAATGCAAAAACCGGAAAAGCACGAAAAGCATGAAAAACAAGAACTGCCGAAAGCAAAAACGCAACCGCCGCGTAAACCGAGCAAATATCATTCTCCGAAGGTTATCGAAAAAATAATCGAGAAGCCCGTTGAGGTTGAAAAAGTGGTTGAGAGGGTAGTCGAGAAGCCGGTTGTTGTAGAAAAAGTGGTTAAAGAACCGGTTATCATCGAAAAAACAGTTCAGAAAGCCCCCGAAATACATATTACCAACCAAAGCAAGAAAATCGAAATCAACGCCGATGTTGACTTGAACGTAAATGTTCCGCTGATTGTGAAAGGCGTACGGGAAGAGCAAGCACCCGTGCATGAAATCGAAATCCCCGAGGAAGAACCGGAAATTGAGGAGTTTCCGCAGTTTCCGGAAGAGGAATTCTGCGATGAAGAGCTGACCGAGCACCCTTTTGAGCATTTTGAGGGCTGTGAGCCCTGCCCGGAACGTCCGCAGCCGCACGGCTGTAAAACCTCAAGACCTCCGAATTTCAACAACTTTATAAACGAGCATAACAGAGGGCGGCGGGGACCTCAATCGTCCGGCTGTAATGAACGAACGGGCGGATTTTCATGGAAAGATTTCAAAAAAAACTGAACGGACTAAGCTTAGAAACGATTTTAAACGACAGGGATATGCTGATTCTGGCGGTTTTATTGATTATTCTGATTAGCCAAAAGGCGGATTTACCGTTAGTGCTGGCGGTTGCGTACATACTTTTATTTTAGTTTATTACTGCGTATATTTTTATATTTTCTGTCAAAAATAATTACAGGCATTAAGTTTATTAAACTTTGCCTGTAATTATACTTTTTAAGGAGAAACGTCATGGGAAAGAAAAACAAAGGCGGCGGAAAAAACAAGGAAACGCCTTCAAACAGCAGACCTGCTCCGCAACAAACGAACAGCGCAAACAACATGTCCGAAAAACAAAATACACAAACGCAGTCAAGAGCGAAGGGGAATTAATCCTCTTCGCTTTTTAAATTATCAGAATTTTTACTTTTTATCATAAAACAATCCGCTTCAATCCCGTTGCTTCTTTATACTAATCCCGATTATAAAAACTCTTTAAAATTCGTGCAAAAAGCTTGAATTTATGGGTTTTTGTGCGGATTTTTTAGAAAGCTTTTAAAGAGGGATTAGTATTAAATTCGCATACCATGTTTAATAACAATATTTATTCAAACATCATGTAAATCAATATATGTTTACACCAAAACCCCCGGCAACCTTTAAAAGTTGTCGGGGGTTCCATCAATGGTTCGCCACTTGCGGAGGCAGGATTTGAACCTACGACCTTTGGGTTATGAGCCCAACGAGCTACCAGACTGCTCCACTCCGCGTTATATTTAAACGGAGTGGGTAATCCACATCCGCGATATACTGTGTTAATTAAGACGCTTTTATATTTTAGCATAATCAAAAGGTTTTGTCAAGGTTTTTTATTAAAAAACTCTGTATGATGTTGAAACTGCCCGAAATTGAGCGGTTTTTGGGTAATTATAAACATTTACAGTGCCTTGTAAAAACCGTTCGGTAAAGAGAGCGGCTTTTTTATAATTTTACAGTTTTAACCTTGACAAAAACCTTATTTTATGATAAAATGACAATATTAACGTAAAATCAGCACCTTTAGCTCAGTTGGTAGAGCAACTGACTCTTAATCAGTGGGTCCTGGGTTCGAGTCCCTGAAGGTGTAGCGGCGAGCCGTGTAGCGAGTTTTTAAGAATTGCGGAACATTTTTTCCGGCCCATTGGTCAAGCGGTCAAGACGTCGGCCTCTCACGCCGGAAACGGGGGTTCGATTCCCCCATGGGTCATTTTTATATGGAAGCGTAGCCCAGCTGGTCAGAGCGCTTGCTTGACATGCAAGAGGTCGGTGGTTCGAGCCCACTCGTTTCCATTTTTTAGAAAGTTTTAATGAGGGATTAGTATAAACTACAGGAGGAAAAAATGTCAGACTTAAACAACAATCAGGAAAATCAAGGCGGATTCACCCCTAATCCGATTCCCTCGCAAGGTATTCCCCCGCAGGGTATTCCCCCGCAAGGTATTCCCCCGCAGGGTACTCCTCAACAGGAAATTCCCCCGCAATTCGCACAGCCCGAACAACCTCAGCCGCAACAACAGCAAATGTACCAGCAACAACCTCAACAACAAATGTACCAGCAACCGCCGCTGCAACCGCAGCAGCAGACTTATTATCCGCAGGGACAGCAGGTTCAGCCGCAGTATGCTTACGCCGGTGCTCCGATTGCTCCGATAAAAATTAATAAAAAGCTGATTATAATAGCAGGAGCGGCAATAAGCGGATTGCTTTTGCTTTTAATCCTTATATCCGCAATCAGCGGACCGAGCGGAGAAGCAAAGGTTGCTTTAAACTATGTAAAAAACCAAGGTAATGCGTTTAGTTCTTATAGTTTTGCCGGCGCAGGAGTAAAAATTGATTATAAAGTTGTTGCGCAGAACAAATCGCGCTCTTTGTATGTTGTTGATGTTTCAATGAAAGCTTCTGCTTTCGGGGAATCCATGTCCGGCGGTTATTTCGTAGTTGTTCAAGTTGACGGGAAAAATGCCCGCGAAAGAAATTCTTATTCTTACGGTGATTTTAGTTTTTGGGGCAATGATTCAAGAGCCGATGTGCTTAAGGACGCTAAAGATTTTATAGAATAAATAGAGTAAATAGAGTAAATAATAATTCCCCTCTTTTGAGGGGGATTATTTTATACTAATACCGATTATAAAAGCTCTTAAAAAATCCGTATAAAAAGCTTGCGTTTATGGGTTTTTGTGCGGATTTTTTAGAAAGCTTTTCATGCCTGTTTATTGGGCATTTCCTAAGTTAATTAACTATAATTTTATTTTTAATTTCAACCGCTTCCTTGGAAAGCCGTGTGATTTCAGCCCAGTTCTTTTCTTTAATCAGCGTATCAGTCACCATCCAGCTTCCCCCGCACGCAATCACAGGCTTGAATTCAAGATAACTTGCCAAATTATCGGGTGAAATCCCGCCCGTCGGCATGAAGCTGGCTTTTCCGTAAGGCGCGGACATGGCTTTAAGCATTTTTAAACCGCCCGCCGCTTCCGCCGGGAAGAATTTTAATGTACTAAGCCCCATTGATAAACCCATTTCTATATCAGTCGGATTGCATACACCGGGTACAACGGCAATTTTATTGTCAAGGCAATATTGTACCACAACCGGGTTGAACCCCGGGCTTACAATAAATTCCGCGCCCGCGTTCACGGCTTTTTTCGCGGTTTCAATGTCAAGCACTGTTCCCGCGCCGAGAAGCATGTCCTTAAATCCTGCTTTTACACGTTTAATTGCTTCTTCCGCCGCGTCGGTTCTGAACGTGATTTCGGCGGCGAAAAGTCCGCCGTCCGATAAAGCTTTGCACAGCGGCAGGGCGTCGTTGGCGTCATCGATTTTGATGACGGGAATCACCCCGCAGGTTTTAATTTTGTTTAAAATTTCTTGCATGTTTACCACCATTCCTGTTTTATTGTAGGGGTGAACATTGTTCGCCCGTGAAAATTGCACGGCTTTGTTATATTATGCGGGCGAACGATGTTCGCCCCTACATATTAATATACTTCTGTAAAGTCCTGCGCACCGCGCCCGTGCCGCTCATTAATTCCGCAAACAGTTCTTCAACCTTTTCGCCAAGCTCTGCTTCATAAAGATTCACGCCAAAGATATTCGCATCTTCCAAAATAGGTTTTAAATAATGACGGAAATCCGGATTTTCTTCATTAAATTTTATATGCCTTAAATGTGAGTTTAAAACTAACAAAAGCGGGTCAGGGCTAACTTCCATGCTTTTGCCGTTATCGTCAATTCCTAAAAGATACCTGAGCCACCCCGCAAACACAAGCGGAATCAATTTTAAGTTTTTAATGTCCAAATCACTGCGGTTTAAATACGCCTTAATTGTTTCACCGAAACGAATCGGTAGCTTCTGTGATGTATCGGTTGCGATTCTCTGCGGCGCGTCCGGTAAAAACGGATTCGGCAGACGTATATTGATTACTTCTTCAAGAAATTTTTCAGGGCTGATAATCCCGGGATTGATGACAACAGGCAACCCCTCTTTATAACCGATTTTTTCCGCAAGCTTTTTTAAATCCGTATCTTTCATTTCTTCGCTGATTTTGGTAAACCCAAGTAAACAGCCGAAGATTGCTAAAGCGGTGTGAAGCGGATTTAAGCAGGTGCAGACTTTCATTTTCTCGGTTTTATCTACCGTTTCGCGGTCGGTGAATATAATACCTGTCTTTCCTGTTTTATCAAGCGGCGGTCTGCCGTTCGGAAAATTGTCCTCAATAATTAAATATTCCGCCTCTTCCGCATTGACAAAAGGCGCGGCGTAGGAATTTTTAGAAGTTACAATGGGTTCCATGCCGTAAAGCCCTGCTTCTTCCAAGCTTTTTTTCACGTCCTTGTGCGGGCCGGGTGTGATTTTATCAATCATGCTCCACGGGAAAGAAACTTTTGTGTTTAGGTAATCAACGAACCCTTTTTGAACCAACCCTGCCGCTTCCCACTTTTCGGCAAAAGCAAATACCGCCGCTTTCAGCTTATCGCCGTTATGCGAACAATTATCCATACTGACAAGCGCAAGAGCCGAGCCGGCGCGGGCTGTATTTGCAAAATGCTTATAACGCTCATAAACGAGTGCCGTTACCCTGCCCATATAACTGCGGGGTTTTTCCGCGCCGTTTTCAAAGTCGTATAAAATATCGGGCGGGGTTTCCTTTGCAGAATTTTGCAGTAAATACCCTTTTTCAGTAATGGTAAAACTTGCCATCTGCAAGGATTCAGCGCGGAAAATCTCACGTAACCTTGTAAAATCCTCATGTTCTGAATTAGCTTTCAATGCCTCGGTTATGCTTGCAACAGCGGTTTTTTCGACGTTACCGTCACTTTTAAGCGTTACAAGTATAAACAAATTATCATAAGGTGTAAACGCTTTATCAATAATTTCGTAATCGAAACCTTCGGCGGCAATTACGCCGGTGTCCGAAACGCCCTGCTCGAGCATTTCCTGACAGGCGCGCGCTAAAAATGCGCGGAAAATATTCCCCGCACCGAAATGAACCCATGTCGGGGCTTTTTTTGTGCGCTCAATCACTGCAAACCTATCATAGTTGACAGGTTTAATGCCCGCTGAATTCAGCTTCTGCATGTTTTCGGGGTTGAAGAGTTCTTGGTTGTTTAAGTACATGGTTTTGCTCCTTTCGTGTATTTATTCATCATCTTCTTCAATATAGAAAATTATTCAGTATCTGAACCGCCTCTTTCAATGCTCAGATTTTCAATTATATCCCCTCTGAGCAAAACAAAATCATCAATATAATAATCATCGTAAATATTATCAAAATTATGAGAGGTATCGAAATGGACATAAACTTTCTTATAAAACGGTGCAAAAAACCACATTTCGCCGTGAAGCAAAACCCAGCCGTCATCAGAAAAATAATCTTCGTGGTATCTTACCGCCCAGTCTTCGGATTCAGGGTCGTAAAGGCTTGCGGGGAGTCTGTATTTTGACAGTTTATCATTTTCATAATCGTAATCATCCCATGTACCATATAGATTACTCTCTATGCCGTCAATTATTTCTACTATTTGATAAGAAAGCCGAATGATGGTTGGATTTGCGCCTTCGGGGACTTTCACCCACACCATTACTTCATATTCTAATACATCATCACGAAGATAATCCGTAATATCAATAACAGTGCCTTGCCAGTAATTCTTCCGGTCGGAAACCTTTAAGCTTTGTTTGCCGCTGTGTGATTCTTCTTTGGTCAGCTCTACGTTCGCCTCATATTCAACGTATCCGGTATCGCCATTTTTCGGACTGTGTACCGCCCACCCGTCAAGCCCGTTTTCAAAATCTGTGAAATAAAGCAGTCTGCCGCCGTAACCGTCGTCAAGCCCGACAATATACTTCAATATTGTAAGCGCGTCAGCCGTATCAACCACGCCGTCACCGTTAAAATCAGCCGCTTTTAAAGCATCGCCTTTAAGCAATTCTTCCCCTGTGATATGCCTTAGAACTGCGAGCGCGTCGTTTGTGGTAATTTTACCATCACCGTCCGCGTCGCCTCTTAATTGACCGTTGCTCATTGTGAAGCCCGTAAACAAACACAATACTAAAAATAACGCTGTAATTCTTTTCATTTCTTTCCGCCTTTCCTAATCGCCTCCAACAACCCATTCAAATAACAAATCCCCATTGCTCTGTCATACAGTCCGTACCCGGGCATACTCTTCTCCCCCCACACCATTCGTCCGTGGTCGGGGCGAACCGCGCCGTTAAAACCTATATCCACAAACGCTTTTATAATCTCATACATATCAAGCGAACCGTCCTCCGATAAATGCGCCGCTTCATCAAATTTTCTGTCCCCTAAATATTTAACGTTCCGAATATGCGCGAAATGGATTTTACCTTTCAAACTGCGGATAATTTCAGGTAAGTCATTGTCGGGGTTAGAACCGAGCGAGCCCGTGCATAACGTCACGCCGTTGCAAGGAGAATCCACAAGGTCGCAAAGCGCGTGCAAGTCTTCTTTGTTTTTAACAATCCGCGGCAGCCCGAATACGCTCCACGCAGGGTCATCGGGGTGAATTGCCATTTTAATATTATATTTTTCACAAGTCGGCATAATCGCTTTCAAAAAATAACCGAGATTTTCACGCAGTTTAGCTTCATCTATATCCGCGTAGGTTTCAAAAAGCTCTTTATTCCGCGCCATTCTTTCCGGTTCCCAGCCGGGCAGAATGAAGCCCTCGCTTTTACTGCCGAGCGACTCTAACATATCCTCAAAGTTCATATTTTCGACAATCGCCGCGTCATAAGAAAGCACGTTTGAGCCGTCCGGACGGGGTTTTGCCAAATCCGAACGCGTCCAGTCAAACACGGGCATAAAATTATAACAAACTAGCTCTATTTTTTCTTCGCCAAGACGTTCAAGGCATTTAATATAGTTTTCTATGTACATGTCGCGGTCGGGCGTTGCCGCTTTAATCGCGTCATGGATATTCACGCTTTCAATACCCGAAATTTCTAAACCCGCGCTTTCTACGCGGCTTTTTATTTTCTGAATGGCGGCAACGTCCCAAACTTCGCCCGGCATGGTGTCGTAAAGGGTGGTGATTACGCCTTTTACGGCGGGGATTTGCCGGATTTGCTCCGGTGTAATGGTGTCGAAGTTATCTCCGAACCAGCGGAAGGTCATTTTCATGGTTTTTCTCCTTATAATTTAGTTATATGATAAATTAAATTCATAATTATCAAGTTTTAATGTTTCGCCGTCAAATATTACGTCCGCTGTTATTCCGCCAAAATCAGTCGGTAAACCAGATTCTTCAATTAAATAAAAAAGCATTATACCTACTTTAATTATACCATCATTAAAAGAAAAACCGACCACATTTCCGTAGTATAATTCACCCGTAAATGTAAATTCATCATTTTTAACCGTATAATCTTCACCCATGAAATTTATAACAAGCGAGCCGTCTTTTGAAATGTTTGTTAATATAGGTTCAAGCAACCATTCTTCAATATTCTCTGCTAATAAAGAATATTCTGTGTATGTATGGCTTCCCCATCTTTCTTCGGGTTCGTTTATTTGCAATATACGTAAATCACTCATTGACCTCATATTTCCTGAACCTGTATGAAAAACCAAAATTAATTCTTCCTTGCCGTCACCGTTAAAATCGTGATAAGTCAGTTGAGGAGGAGCTCTTTGCGGAGTTGTCCACGACCAATCAAAATATGTACCGTTTCCATTATGATAAAGAACTACACCCGGATATTTAATCCCGTATAGGTACATATCTTCTTCCGGAATCATTCCGATAAGCGTAAAAAATTTTTCACCTCCCCCTTCAAAAATATATGTACCCTCCGGGTCTTTGAACTGTTCGAGCGATATTCCTCCGCTGTCGATATTCGCTGTGGTTTCAGGCGCAGATGTAGGTTCGGGCGGTGCGGGTTCAGATTCGATTGAGGGAGTAAACTCGGTTGTTATTTCATCAGCCGTTAATACATCCGATTCTTCAACAGGGTCGATTTCTAATTGCTCACCGCCGCACGCTGTAAGTATTAATGCGATTAATAAAAATAATATAACTCTTTTCATTAACAAAAATACCCCCTCGCATTATAATACGATATATTTTTAACAATTTCCTCCAACTTCTCAAAATCCGCCGGATACTCCCCGTTTTCGACCCAATTCCCCACTAAGTTGCACAAAATCCGCCGGAAATACTCATGCCTTGTATACGATAAAAAGCTTCTCGAATCCGTCAGCATACCCGCGAACAAAGAAAGCACACTGTTATTCGCCATGGCAATCATCTGCTTCTCCATGCCGTCCTTGTTGTCGTTGAACCACCAGCCCGAGCCGATTTGAACCTTGCCTTTCGGTAAGTTATCATCGCCGACAGATAGGTGCGCAGAGAAGCAACCCGATATGGTTGTCAGCATATCGGTGTCTTTCGGGTTAAGGCAGAACAGGATTGTACGCGGTAAGCTGTCGGCGGTTTCAAGCCTGTCAAGAAGCCGCAGAAGCGAATCGCCGTAATCCGCGCCCGACATGCAGTCGTAACCCGTATTCGCGCCGAGCAATGCGGTCATGGAGGAATTGACGCTTCTTGCCGCGCCCATATGAAGCTGCATTGTCCAGTTCCTGCGGCAGTATTCTTTGCCGAGGTCAACCATCAGCTCAGTCTTGAACGCATGGATTTCTTCAAATGAAAGCATTTCCCCCACCAATGCTTTTGCAATAATCTCATTTAACTTTTTTTCGTCCGCGCCGATGTAAACGGGCGGGTCAAGCGCGTGGTCAGACATGTTACAACCCGCGCTTTCAAAAAATTCAATGCGTTTATAAGCGGCTTCTTTCAGGTTTTCGTAGTTTTTAATTTGAATCTGTGCAATACCGCTCAGTTTTTCTATGTAAAGAGCCCAGCCGGATTCTTCTATATTTAATAAATCGGACGGTCTGAAAGTAGGCTTAACTATAGTTTTGAAGCTGTTTTGCTTAATTGCCTTATGATGTTCCAAGCTGTCAATGGGATTATCGGACGTGCAAATCATCTCAACTTTGAATTTTTCGGTGATTTGGCTGACCTTCAACCCTTTATTCAAAAAAGCCGCGCAGTGCTCCCAGATTTGCTTTGCAGTTTTTTTAGAAAGCGGAAGTTCGCAGTCAAATACGCGCTTTAACTCTAAGTGCGTCCAGTGATAAAGCGGGTTTCCTATGCAGTTCTCGATTGTTTCCGCCCACTTTTCAAATTTTTCATAATCGGGCGCGCTTCCTGTGATATGTTCTTCGTCTACGCCGCAGGCACGCATAGCGCGCCATTTATAATGGTCGCCGCCAAGCCAAAGCTCGGTTAAATTCCCGAATGTTTTATCATCGGCGATTTCCTTCGGGTCAAGGTGACAGTGCCAGTCGATTATCGGTAAATCCTTAACAGATTCGTAAAGCCGCTGTGCTGTTTTTGTCTGTAAAAGAAAGCTTTCATCCATAAAATTTTTCATTATACGCCTCCGAAATTATATGTTTTATTTATTTTACCATGATTTAGGCAAAAACGCAAGCAAAAAACGATTAGTTGTCATAAAATATATAAACAGAAACGAGGGCATTCCATGAACAACTTTTTATTCTTAGGCGGAGATAAGCGTATGATTAGCGCGGCAAAGCGGTTAAGTGAAAATTACGACTGCTTTATTTACGGATTTGACCGTCATTGCTTCAGCGATAACGGCGGCAGTCCGCACGGCGAATCCATTGAAACCTGCGAACCGGAAATAACCGTTCTGCGCGAAATCACCAAATGCAAAAGCCTTGTGCTTCCTCTGCCCGCGTCCTCAGACGGCGTTCATATAAACGCACCTTTTTTTAAAGAACCGCTCCCGGTAAAATTAATTCCGGAAGCCGTTTATACGGGAGGCGTTGTTTACTGCGGAAAAACGTGCCCTGCTATTCAAGCCGTCTGTGAAGAAAATAATTTAAAGACTGTGGATTATTTCGAGCGTGAAGAGCTTATTGTAATGAACGCGCTTGTTACAGCGGAGGGCGCGCTTGAAATTATAATGAATAAGCTCCCGATGACGATTTTCGGCACTGAAATTTTAATCACAGGGTTCGGGAGAATCGCTAAAATTTTAGCAAGATTATTAATCGCAATGGGCGCGAAAGTAACGGTTACAGCAAGGAAATATGCAGACCTTGCGTGGGCGGAAGCCGCAGGGTGCAAAACTGTGCACATTTCATGGCTGACCGATACGCTTCCGAAATACGATGTAGCGGTAAATACCGTACCGGCGGCAATTTTTGACAGTTCCCGTATTAAAAAGTTCAAAACCGGCTGTCTGATTGTTGACCTTGCGTCAAAACCGGCAATATCAGACAACGATACAGAGCTGGCAACCCAAAAAGGTTTGCATGTAATCCGGGCATTATCCCTGCCGGGAAAAACCGCACCGGTTACGGCGGGAACGGTAATTGCCGACACCATTATGAACATACTCGCAGAAAATGCGGAAATTTCAGAAAATCAAAAAAATATAAAAATAACAAAAAACACAGGAGGGTTAGAAAATGCTTGATTTATCGGGAAAAACCCTAGGGTTTGCCGTGACGGGTTCATTCTGTACATTTGACGCGGCGTTTGCGCAGGCGCGGATTCTGCGGGCGATGGGAGCAGAGCTTGTTCCGATTATGTCAAAAAACGCTTTTCATACAGATACACGTTTCGGGGACGCGAAGAAACGCGCAGAAGAATTGGCTGATATTTGCGGTACGGACATTATCAACACTATTGCGGGGGCAGAACCGCTCGGTCCTTCAAAAAGGCTTGATGTAATGTTAGTTTGCCCTTGCACAGGAAATACAATGGCGAAGCTTGCGGGGTCGATTACCGATACAGCAGTATCGGTTTAATGGAAACAAGAACAGATGCTGATTGGCGAATCCAAGCAGGAGCAAGTTGTTTTTATTTATTACAATCCCTTCAGCATTATCATCGCTTTTATAATCCACCGCGCCGCGCCGTTAAACCGATAACCCGTAAATCCGGTTTCTTTTAAAATAGCTTTAATATCGGCTTCGTTTAAATTTAAATTCAACAAGCCGTCCAAGCCGCCTCGTTCTGCTGAAATTTCCCGCACATAATCCCAATAAATTCCGCTGTAACCAAAAGTAGTAGCATAGGTCGCAGGGTCAGCAACGGCTTGTTCAACCATTTCTTCGGTGTCCTCATAAAAAAGACTGCGCCCGTTATCATAAAGCGGATAGAACGATTCGCCGCCGTTTAATTTTTTAATCGCTATATTAGATAAATGGCGGTCATCCTGCCGCGTGATAAAATCTAACAGAATCATACGGGCAATGTCGTCTTTATACTGCGGGCGGGCAGCAATCAGGTTTTGATATTCATTATCAGAACGCGCACCGTCGAAAAGCCTGCGGAAATGAACGATATACTCTTTCGAAAAATCGTACAGGAATGCGGAAAACACTGTGTTTTTGTCTGTGCGGTATGCGGGACAGCAGGGAACACCAAGTTTCTGCGCCAATAAATACACAGCTACTTCAGATTCTACATCTGTTGTCAATGGGCTGATTCGCTGTTTATATATGCCGTACTGCCCGTTGTAAACGCCGTATCGTTTAATATTATAACCTTCCGGCGTATCAATACTGTCGCCTGTTAAATCTATGCGCTGATGAAACACCGAATCAAATACAACGGTAATCACGAACTCAAAACGTTCATCTTCAGTATTGGCAACCCATAATAAATCTTTAGGATGTATGCCGCGGGTTATTTCAACGATTCGCAGAACATCATAATGGGATAAACCGCAACGGAATAAAATTCGCTCGATATCGCGTCGGTCACGGCTTACTACACGCTCGGATAAAAACTCGGTAAATTGTTCCGGCGACCATGAATCATTCCCGTGCGTATATGTCGCAACAACTTCATTAAAGTTTGGCTGACTAAATACAACAGAATTAGCGGCGTTAATCGCACCTATAACTTCATTTTCCCATTTTAAAAACCGAACGGCAACTTCTACCGTTTTTTTCTTTTCTCGTCCGTCGGCAGGTTTTACAGCATTTGAGGGTATTTTATACGATTTACCATCCTTAAAAGCTCCGGGGATTTTACCTTCCTCGCAAAGCACACGCACACGGCGGTCGGATATTCCCCATTTATCTGACGCTTGTCTGGCAGTTATATATTCCATATTCAAAAGCATATCCTCCTCGTATAATTATAATAACACGATTCGGAATAAATGTCAAACGCATTATTCCGAACAGCGCAATTTATAATCCGAAAAAACTAACCCCGCTGTTTAAAACAGCGAGGTTATACTAATCCCTCATTAAAAGCTTTCTAAAAAATCCCTACAAAAACCCATAAACGCAAGCTTTTTATACGGATTTTTAAGAGCTTTTATAATCGGTATTAGTATTAAATTATTCATTATTGAGATTGCAATTGATACACGCGCTCCAATGATAACTTTGTATGTTTTGCGACTTCTTCGGGCGACATTCCCGCCTGTAGCAATGAAACTGCTGTTTCTAATTTGTTTTCTTCGCGACCCTCTTGGCGACCCTCTTGACGACCCTCTTGGCGACCCTCCTGACGACCCTCTTCACGACCTTCAGTTTTCATAACTCTTCCGTAATCTTCCATATTGAACTCTGTGAATAACATATTTAACACTTCCGAACTGTTTTCTTTCAGGAATTGGGGCAGAATGTTCTGACTGATGCAATTCTTGATTGCATTTGTCATAGCTTCCTCAAGCGGTATCCCGTTCGCTTGGTTTTTACGGATTTCAGCGATAAACGCTGCGTATCCGGCAAGGTCTGTGTTTTTACGAACAATCTCGTCGTTGTGACCTTTGTTGATGTTCAGAACTTTAACCTCCAACTCCGCACGACAGCCAAGCGGGGAGGTTGTATAAACGTCTTTAAAAGCGTCGGACAGTTTTAGCGTTTTTTCATCGGGGAAGTCATTTTTGCCGTTATAAAGCACAATAAACTCCGGACGGGGAATTTTAACCAATTTTGTAGCGTAAATGCTTGTGTCTTCAATAATCGACTCATAAACGCGCGCAAGGTAGATAAACAGGCGCAAAGGCATATTCTCATTTACAGATGCTTGGTTTTATTATAGCACGTTTCCGCGTTATTGTCAATTATTATACAAACGGAAAAATATACGGAGGATAATAAAGCTTTATCTATTCTTGACAAATTTGGTTATAATAGCTATAATATATAAAGTTGTAACGAGCAGAATGTATATATTTACATGCAATTGTTACAGAAAAAATCGGAGGATTCAAAAATATGGCAGGAAAACGGGCAAACGGCGAGGGCTCTGTCCGCCTGCGTCCCGAAGGACGCTGGGAAGTTACAATGATGATAGGTTATTATGATGACGGTAAACCGAAACGCCACAGCATATACGGCAGAACGCAAAAATCAGCAATTGAAAAAGCCGCCGAATACCGCCGGCAGATTGAAAACGGAAAAATAATCGACAAACGGCTCACACTCTCCGAATATGCCGAACGGTGGTATAAAGAATATAAAGGGCAGGTTAAGTTATCGACTTATGCGGGATATAGATTTACGCTGATGATTATTAATCAAACATGGGGTAAAAAGCGGCTGTGTGACATTAAACCGTCAGATGTCGAAAACGGCTTGAAAAAAATGGTGGAAGAAGACCGTAGCCGCTCTGTTGTTACAAAGGTCAAAGCAATGCTTCATCAGATTTTACGCAAGGCAGAAGCGAACGGCATTATTGACAAAAACCCTGTTCCGCTTACGCAGAAAACTAAGATGAAAACGCCACCGAGCAAAAAAGACAGCCTTAGTTTAACCGAAGTGGGCATATTATATCAAGAGTTGCCGGATACCCGCGCAGGGCATGCAATCAGGCTTTCGATTGCCTGCGGTATAAGAACGCAGGAGCTTCTTGCATTAACACCGGAGCATATTGATTTGGAGAACGGCGAGCTTTGTATTGAACAGGCTATTTTTATGGTCAGAGGTTCGGTTCATCTCGGCGAAACCAAATCAGCGGCGGGTGTGAGAAAAATCCCTATTCCGCCGATTGCAAAAGAGAGCGCGGTGTTCCTGAAAAACAACGGTAAAAAGTTTATTTTTCAAGGGAGAAACGAGAAACCGATGAATCCGAGCACGTACCGTAATCATTATAACGCGGCGTTTGAAATGGTTAAAGACGTAAGGCTTTTACCCCCTCATTGTATGCGGCATACCTATATCACGCTCATGCAGGCGTCCGGCGTCCCGGTTGAAACCATAAAAACTTTAGCGGGGCACTCGGATAAAACCACCACGCTCGGGTATATGCACATCAAGGACGAAGTGACTGCACAAGCGGCGGTTGCGCTGTCGAAAACCTTGGAGCAGGCGAGTAAAAAATAGCTGGATGCAATCAGAGCTTTTTCACAAAAATAAGCAAGATTGTTAATTTCAACCTTGCTTTTATCGTTATTAAATCATATTTTATCCCTGTTCAAGCGAATATATCTGAATAGGCACTTCGCCCGTGGACAGTTCCGGTGTACTTTTACGTTCCGTTAAACTCAATTCGCCCGAATCGTAGTCAATACTTCTGTTAAAGTATTTCAGAATATCGCTCCCGAAAAAGCTACGGAGTGTTGTACCCAATGCGAAGAATACACGGCAGTGCTGTAATTCGCGGTCGCCGAACTTGATTGATACATTTTTAATGTACTGCAACGGCGTTCTGTTCTCGTCCATCGCCAATGTCGCACCGCCTTCATGGTGCGGACAGGATTTCAAGTATTCTTCTGTAAAACCAAGACGTTCTAAATCATCACAACTTAATGTTGTAAAGTCCGAACCTGAATCATATTTGAAACGAACACTATCAAGTGATTTTCTGTCACCTGTCATAACATAACATTCAAACTCAACACGTCCCAAACCGTTTGGCGGAAAATCAATGGTTATTGGCAACATATTTCAAGACCTCCGATTTGCGGAGTATCGTTGAATCCCTCAAAAACTAATTTGCCACCCATGCTATCGCCGATTTCTTTGGCTTTTGCATACGCTTCTGTTTTGTTTGGCGTTACTAAAATAATATCACCCATTGTCCGATTATTAGGTACTGTGCTGATATTTACCATAACAATCCACTGTTTCGGATACTTCATACTGGCTTCGCCACTCCACATTCTTTCCATTACAATCCCTCCGATTATATATTTACTTTTATTATCAATATTATAGCATAATTGAAGATTTAAGTCAATGAATTTTTAAGTAAAACCGTGGCAGAAAATGATTTTATAACCGAGCTTTATTTGTAAAAAATAATTAGTTACAGTCAAAATTACAGTCAGTTTGAACAAGGCTCAAACGTTGTTACAATGCGGTTTTTCCATATTCTGGAAATTGCTTTTTCAAAGCTGGTTACAGTCACAGTTACAGTCAGACCCTATCATCAAAAATACGACATACGCTTGAAACCGCTGTGTTTTCGGGCGTTTTTCGTGTTTATTCGACAGATGTTTAAACGAAAACCTGTAGAAAAGAATTCTATCTGTATTTTTAGTGGTTGCTATTTGCTTATCCTTTGCAAACATAACCGCTTTTGCCGCAGATGAAGACATGAAAGCCGTTTTGAAAGCATACTACGACAAATTTTCGTCATCGTGGATGGCTTCTTCGGCAGCTGACACCGCAATCGCCGGTTATCCCGAAAAGCTCGGCGGTTTAATGAGCTATGGTAACAAAGGAATACAAATTTTCCAAGATGCTCATACGTACGCAGGACTTGTTCTTCAAAAGAACGAAGAATTAGTTGACGAAAGCGAATACACAGCTTCTTACTTAATGCTTAAAGACGCATTTGAAGATAAGCTGGTTAAAAGGAGCAGAAAAGACCTTGAAGACCTTATCACTTCTGTAGCGCATATTCTCAGGGTTGACGCTAACGGAAACCAAAACGCGCTCAACGCGGACAATGACCCAAAATACAACCGCGACGCTTTTGATAAGCTTGTAGGCGCGGAATGGGACGCAAAATCTTATTTACAGTCAGAGGGAACAGACACCCGCTATATCACCAACTTGTATGATGATTTAGACGCGGTTAAATCTCCCACTGAATTAGAAACAGTTACGAAAGCAATGTTCAGAGCGACTTTCAACGAATATTCAAAATTAGTCGAAACACGCGGAAAATACACAGACGAACGCCGCGGCGCTAACGGAGAATACTCGTGGGGTCAAACATGGTACGACATTGACTCCGCCGGTGGTCTTGACGGTGCGCGCGGAGCTAAATATGACACTTTCGAGCAGTACAGAGATTTAATAAACGCCCGTTCTTCCGAAAACACATCTATTAAAGAATTTGTTGATGCTCGTAAAGACATGCAGACATGTATTGATAATGTTAAAGGTTTCACACCTGACGCAACCGGCGGTCTTGCATTATCAAGCACCCGTGCAAATCTTGCAAATATCCATAACCAAATCGTATGGACATTAAACGTAAACGGTACACTTGCGGCTCAAAATTATAAGCTGAACGGTACTACCATTACCGGTGTAGACGACGGCGATAAAATAGACCCGACGCAAGGAACAGGACCTCTCACTGTGCTTTACGCACTAATCGCCGCAGACCTCGGAAAGAGTGTAAAAAACACTCCCGCAATAAGCGACCCTGCAATAGGTACCTGCCCGAACGCTTCAAGTACAACTATTGGAACAGGCTGTCACCTTGCCGCCGATTGTAATTCAACCCAAGGACCAAATATGAAACAATACTGCTCCCCTACGGGAATGACCAACCACAAAGACACTTGGACTTACGAATGTATTGGTGAAAATGTAACCTTGGTTGGTTGCGGTGTTGCTGGTTGTACAAACGAAACTGACACGAGCGCGACAGCGAGCGACCCTTGTGGAGGTACTGTTACCGTTACCGCCACTTGCGTCAATGCGAGTGCAAACTTTTGGGAACCCTGCGACCCTGCTGACGCGACGCACTGCGGCGCTGACAATACTGACGCCATCCACTGCGGCGGGCACGGCGATTTATCAATCGCGGCAGTAACAGACGGACTTTTCACAAGTGATAACAGAATCACAAACGGAAACGGTTTCACCGTATATTACAACACGCTTGTAAACAACGGAACAAACAACTATATCTACCTCGGCGCTTTGAAATCTAACGCAAATGCCACCGAAAGAAAAGCTTACGAAGACAGCCTGACCGGTTTCTGGAAAGGCACAAGAACGCTGACCTTTACAGCTAACGTAGACCTCGGAATGAGATTGGCACAGTTCGTAACTATCCTTCCCGACGGATATGCCTTTACAGCAGAAAAAGCGCAAGCGGAAGCTCCCGCAGCTTTTGACGGTGCGAACCCTGTAATCGTAAGCGGTATGGACGTAAACAGAAGATTTACAGCTTATAATAACCCTGTGGGCAACATAACGAATGACGGACATAAAAGCCAAACCGATAAACCTTTAATTTCTTTCCTGCTTGACTTTTATGCGGACGCAATGGATAAAGACGCTTCCGACATTCTCATTGATGAGGGTGTAGGTACCCCGAAATACTGGGATAAGGCTGTCACCGCATACAATGCACGTTACACAGGCGACCTCGGATTTTATGAACTTCCGACTTCTCCTCAATCTCAGG
Source organism: Oscillospiraceae bacterium (assembly GCA_009782265.1). Lineage (GTDB taxonomy): Bacteria > Bacillota > Clostridia > Oscillospirales > Ruminococcaceae > Ruminiclostridium_E. The sequence continues at coordinate 43,910 of WRJM01000002.1, forward strand.
CACGTGAAAAATTAGCTTTTGCAGGACGTATTATTCTGTATACGATTAATGACTGCAAGCTTGAAGGAACAGGAAGCTGGAAAACTTTACTTGAGCTTAGGAATTTAATCGCCAGCGCACAGCTTGAGTATGAACGCGGCAAGGGTATTCCTTTCTTCGCACTCGGAACATTTGACGTTACGACTGCTTTACTCGCTGCAACTGACGCGGCAATCGTTACAAGCAGAAATAACGAAAGAGACGGCGAAACTATAACCAACAGATGGAACGCTTTAAACACAGCTTTAGTTAAATATACAAAGACACTTAACGCGTTCCCTGTAAGCGTACAGGAAGCTTATGAACTGATTCAGGAAGCTTATGACGCGGAAGATGACGACCTTTTAGAACTCGCTGAAAAATTAGCGGCTACGATTCTTACCGTAGACCCTGACCAAACAGGACTTGTTTGGGAAGCAGGCGACATTCTCCTCAACGGACGTTTCTACAAGGGCGGATTAACGACAACAGATTTCCCTGCTGTTACTGCAACTGATTACACTAAGATTAGTAGCGGAAACATCACAGACATTGAGGGCACACTCGCGGCTTATAACGCTTACAATGCGCTTAATACGGCACTTAATCCCCCCGAACCTGAAAAACCTGACTTCCTCCTCGGCGACGTAGACGGCGACGGCAAAGTTACCGCAACAGACGCACTTTGGATTCTCCAGTATGTAGTAGGTTCAAGAGAATTCGACGAAGACCAGGAAGCGGCGGCTGACGTAAACGAAGACGGCGAAATTAATGCAACAGACGCACTTTGGGTTCTGCAACTCGTTGTCGGCACAAGAGAATCTTTAGGCAAAGCAGACTAATCCTAAACTAACAAAAATCTAAGAACAATCAAAAAAATTCCGAGCGGGGCGCTCGTCAAGAGTGCCCCGTAATCAGGAAAAAATACTTTGGAGGTATTTAAACAATGAAGAAAATTTTATCAATTTTGGTAATCGTGGCTTTAGCGGCTATGTTTACAATCAGCGTTTCCGCACTTACATCTGATGTGGAAGTAGACGGCGATACAGTAAAAGTTTACTTTTACGCTGATGAAGACGGCGACATCTCAGGTTCTTTTGAAGTTGCTTACGGCGACGGACTTGCATTTGATTTCGTTGACACTAACAGCCGTGCAGGCGACCCCGGCATGAACCTTTGGGCTTTCAATGAAGCAACCGGACTTCTTGCAGTAGCAGGAACGGGCTTTGAAGAAGGCGACCTTTTAGCAACATTTGAACTTGAAATTATCGACGCTGACGGCGACATTTTCATCTCTTTCGTAGGTTTAGACGGCAATTTTGACGGCATTGAAATCGAATACGACGAAAAAGACATAGACCTCGAACCCGGCGAATTAGTTGACCCCGGAACAACTGACCCCGGAACAACCGACCCCGGAACAACTGACCCCGGAACAACGCCCGAAATCGAAGACGACTGCGAATGTGAACTCTGCGACACATGCGGCGGATGCATTGACGCTGATTGCGATTGCACAGCAGCAGGTCACTTCATTTGCGAATTCGGCGGAGACCACAACCCTCCTTCCGGCGTAGTATTTGCTGTAATCCCTGCACTTATGGCAGCAGGCGCGGCAGTAGTTACCCGTAAAAGAAAGTAATTTAAACAATCGTTTGAATTTACACATAAAGAACCCCCTTTAAAGGGGGTTCTTTTTTGTTTAATTATTCTCTTTGCTTTATGATTATCGCGCCGCTTATGGCAATTACTGCCGCCGGCAGAAGTGGTAAACCTCATAAACGGTCAGGCACGGAAACCCGACCCTATTGAAAATACGGGTTTATTTTATACTAATACCGATTATAAAAGCTCTTAAAAATTTGTACAAAAAGCTTACGTTTATGGGTTTTTGTGCGGATTTTTCAGAAAGCTTTTAATGAGGGATTAGTATTAATATAGGCTCAATCTGCCGTCCTTCAAGTGCCGCGTTCACTGTTTCCGGCACAAGCGAAAAATCGCAGACGAGCGATGTAGGCTTCTGTTCATAATCGTCTTGCTTAAAAGGGACAAAGTAATAAGGTTTATAATTCATCAGCGCACCTATATTCTTCGCTGAACCCGCAAGCGCATCGTTCGTGGCGATACAAAGAACAACAGGGCGGTTGTTACGGATATGGGATTTTACTGCCATGGTGACGGGGGTATCGGTAGGTAGATTGCGGAAACAAAATCCCGCCGGAGTGCATCCGGAGGAAATTCACCGCTTTCGCGGCGGAGGGAGCGTATTCCGATGCTGTATTAAACCGCTCCCATGAGAAAAATATGTGCTTCCTCCCCGTCCCATTCAATCCGCTCTATACAGCGTTTTATGAAATTTCGCTTATTAATGACCGATAACTCTCCGGCGTTTTCTTTAAGGTATCGTAAGCCCTTTTCGATTTCAAAAACCGCAGTGCCTGCGGACGCAAGACCGCCTTCGGAGGCGTTTCTCTCCATTAAATTCAATTCAACCGTTAGTTCTTTTATTTGGGAGCTTAATTGTGAAATTTCAATATTAATTCGTTTGTGGGTTTCGTCATCAACTCCCTTTGATAAAGCATTAATCAGCTTTTGGATTGAAGTTTCTTTCTCGGTGATTCGCTTATTAATCGCGGAGCAGTTCTCCGAAAAGACGGTGTTGATGTCGTTGATTTTCTTCCGAAGCTCTTCTAACTGAGCGTTTACTGCCGATTTAGGGACATCATAATTAAGTAATAAGCCAAAGATTTTTTCGTCGATTAAAAGCCCGTTCAGGTTTTCACAACCGCACAATTGCTTTTTACTTCGTTCCTTGTTTTCGCACATGTATGAAAAAGAACGTGTTTCAAGGGAAGAAATTTTGCCGTCGGCGGTTCGCCGGTGGTATTTAGGGCGCATATAAGCACCGCATTTGCATTTAATTACCCCCGACAACAGAGCGGTGGAGTTATAAACCTTTCTGAAACCTTTCCGAGCGTTGGTTTGGAGGATTTCCTGAATCTCGACCCATTGCTTTCCTGAAACGATACCTTTGTGCTTTCCTATGGTGACAATCCACTTGTCCATAGGGTTTTTATTTCTCTGCTTGTCCCCCTGCGTCTTATTATAAACGATAAAAGCGGATTTTCCATCGGCTTCCGAATCGTCACAGCATAAATCGCTGCCGTTTGACAGGAAATAATGATAAGATTCTTTGTCGGCAATGCAGTAGACAGGATTCCCGAGAATCTGTCTTATTGTGGCAGATGTAAATTTTTTGCCTTTTTTTGAAGTTATACCGCTATTGAGCAGGTATGTTTCAAGTTTATTAAGACTCTCAAATTCTAAAAATTTATTAAATATAGCCTGAACAGTCGGGAATTCTTCTTTGTTTACTTCAAGACGATAAGAAGTGCGCACCTTATCGCCCATATCACCCAAACAAATAACTTCGTCTTTAACCGAATCATACCCGGTCGGGGTTGTCCCGCCGAGCCAGCGTCCTGTTCGTGCAAGCATGTGCATATTATCCCTGACGCGCTCGGCAATGGTTTCGCGTTCAAGCTGGGCGAATACCGAAGCGATGTACATCATCGCCCTGCCCATCGGGTTAGATGTGTCGAACTGCTCTTTTATACAGATAAATGATATATCTTTGACGTTCAGCTCTTCTATAAGCGTTGAAAAATCGCTGACGTTTCTGCTGATTCGGTCAAGGCGGTAAACGACGATATAATCGAATTTTCGGTCGGCGTTGTCCTTCATCATTTGGATGAAACGCGGGCGGTTCATATCCTTGGCGGAGAAGCCTTCGTCCTCGTAGATTGAAATGTCCGCTTCTTCAACATCTTGGAAATGCTTTTTAATGTAATCGGTACACATTTCAATTTGATTATCGATTGATTCGCCCTTGCCGGTGAACTTGGATTTACGCGAGTAGATAGCAAACCTCATTTAAACAGTCCTTTCTGTATTCAATCACCGTATATAAATTTCACCCTCATTTTACTTTTACATTATAATATCACTTTGTATCATTGTTGTCAAGTGAAAAGATAATTATTTCGGTTTGGTCAAGAGGGCTTCAATAAGCCTGATTAATTCTTCGCTTAATACAGATGTAAACTTGTCTGCGTTTTCAGGTTTTGGTTTATGTATAATAATATTAATATCTTTTTTTCGCATTATAAAAGCCCTCCCCCTTAATCATTTTATTGTATGTTTAAGTGATAATATACCTTTGTATGATTATAAAAATACTTTTATTACCCGATTTCGAGCTCTTGTTTCTTTTCGTGAAGGAACTCTTTCCCCTTTTCAATTTCTTTATTACGCTCAGTAATCGCCCTGTTTTCATTACCGCGCTCAGTCGGTATTCCTTTGCGTTCAAGCGCCGTTATATTTTTTCCCAGATGCTTAGTCGGTATCCGTTCAGCCGCACACTCCATATCCTGAATCTTATAGCTCTCATGTGAAAACCTTTCAGGCAATCCTTTTCTTTCAAACTCGCGGTTTAAGCTATCAGCCCATTTTTCGCGCCATAAAGTAACATTCTCTCGTTTGTCCAAATCACGGTTCTTTGCCTTAAACCCCTCACTGTCTACATTCCACTTGAAGTTTTATGCTTAGAGCCATTTTATTATCAGAAAAATCTTTTATTTCTATAAGTTGGCTCATATAAATTTTTGCTGTTTCATCTTTATCATCAACAATATTCTTCATTAACACCGCAAGCGGCGTTGTTTGGATTTTATTCAGTGAATCGATGAAACCAGAATCGGTATTATAATAGTAAATAAGCGCGCCTGTAAGGATGTTTTGTGCTGATTCTATCCAAAATTCGTTTTCTCCGTTTTTGTCCGGCGGCATTGGTATTAATATATGTACCAACTCTTTTATCATCGGTATAACATATTCATCGGGAGCTTGCCGAATCATATAAAACGGGTCATATGTAAAGACATTTTCTGCTCCGTTCATAAAATTCAATACTTTGAAAGGACGCTTTGACCTTTCCAACGACTTATAATATTTCTCTGCGGAACCTTCCAAATCGATTACAACCATTGTATCCCGCCACGTTTCCATGGTCGGATTGACAAAACAGGTTGATTTTCCGTCTCCGGTTCTTCCGAGAACGCAGATGTTTCCGTTCTGTGTTGATGATTTCAATACTTTTTCGTAATACTTCTCACCTAAGTAGAAACCCTCATCGGACGAAAGAACAGCCCACGGGACATTGTTGCCTTTTCTTATGTCGCGCTGGTCTTGAAGCGATTGTTTTTGCGGATTTTTTCCTCTTAATTTTTTAGTTTTTCTGAAGATTATTGCACCGTTATTTATTATATCAAGAAAGACGCCTGAAATATTTTCAAAATCTTTTAGTTTTCCCATGATTTTTTTCCTTTGTATTTTTTGGGGGGGTGCGGGGGCAGCTTATTCGCTGCCCTCCAAAAGATTTACCATGATGCAAACCGCAGTAATCACGTTTACCGCAATACATGTCGCAGTTTTTACGTTCTTCAGAAGTTTTTTTGTTTTCTTTTTCTTCTTTTTAGATTTTTCTTCATGGGTATCCTTGTTTTTACCTTCGTGTTTATCCATTATTGCTAACCTCCTTTCAACTTAGGCGGTGTCGGGGGCTTGTGACCCGTTCTGCCGCATTACCAAGGCATTTGCCCTGTCACTCTACGTTATTTCTTTTTGCTTTTGGCGGTGCTAAAATTAAAATTTCATTGCAATTATTACAACTAAAATTTACATCACGTGTTACGCGTACGCTGGCTTCGCATGAGGGGTAAAAATTCAGCATTGAATTTTGAGTGCAAATCCTCAAGACCGCTTATAACGGGAGCGAGGCTGATTTCGGTATTGGCTAATTCTTTCATAAAAATTCCTCTTTTTTATTATTTGTTAAAATCCTTGACAAGAAAATTTAAAGTGTTATAATAAAAATAATGTTAAAAATATTTCGTTATAATTTTTAAATATGATATGATTATGAAGTACATAAAGTATAACGTCAATACTTTTTTTAGTAAGTAAAAATATTTTTACTTTTTTTACTTACTAAAAATAAATAAATTATACAAAAAAGGTACATAATGAAAGAAAAAGTTATTTTAAAAGCAAATAATGAAACAGAATATAAACCGGTTTTATGCTTCGGTACATTTTTCATTTTAATTTGCCAATCACGAAAAGGACTTAATTCCGGTAAAAAATTTAAAGGCACTGAAGCTGATTTATTTAATGCACTCATGCATATCGCTTTTGGAAATGATGAATATTCAGTTAACCCGCATTATTTAGATTCTTATAAAAGTTGTAAATCAAATCAAAAAGTCCCTTGCCAAAACGCAGAGGTACTTAGAGACTTTAATTTAAAATACAAAGATAGCAACCATTATGAAAAATTAATAAAAAATATTTACGATAAATTACTTCCACTCCTTGATATTTCTGAGGATAACAGACTTGTAAAGAGGATTATTGTTCTTATCAATTCGGATGTTTATGACGATTATAATGAAATATGAATGAATAGTAAAACTAAATTTAAAATCTCAGCAACACAAGAGTTTACAAAAAATGAATTATTAAATAAAATAAGTGATATTAATCAACCGCATTTTCTGTTAGATGTTTATCAGTATATCCTTAATAACCGTCCGGATAACAGAGTTGGGAGAGCCACTTATGAAGATTGGTGTCCTGTAGTTGCAGGAGCAAAATCTAATTCAAAGCGCCCGTTTACCAATGGTCCGGATATTTCATTAATCCACCGCGAAATAAACATTACACGGGATATTAATGAAATCAATTCGATATATCAAGAGAACAAAATAGTACGTATTTCCGAAAATAATTATACAAAAAAAGGATTATTAGATATAATTAACGCTTTTTATGACGATTGGAAAAAAGCAGAAATTGAATTATAAAAAATAAAACACCCTATTAGTACGATTGACGATATTGATGCTTTAGATATAGATTTAATCGACAATATCCGTGAGCGTTTTTGCGGATATATTGATAATATCCTTGAAATATCTAACATTATCCAAAAGAACATTGTTAAAAGACAGCTATTTTATGACGGATTAAAATTACGTATTGAAACATCTTATAATGATTTGGAAAATCTCGGAGAAGAATATTGGTTTTTTGAAGAATTATTTTCAAAAGATGCCATGGATTTTGATTGTGATAATATTGATGAAGTATCTGAAGAAGATTTTGCTTTATGGAATAGAAAATTTACAATTTTTAAGAAATTACGTTTATTCATAAAAAATTATATAGACGAAACAAAGGAATTGTTTGATTGAATATAATAAAACACAAAACACATTGCAAAATATTGGTCAACAACAATTAAACACGTCGAACAAAATGTTATAAATCATGCAAAACACCTTGCATATTTTGTATTTACATGATATACTATAAACAACGAGGAGGAGTTTATATGTATAGGAACGTAATTAAACTGCTATATAACTGGAAATTACGTAAAAATAAAAAGCCGCTTATTATAGTTGATTAACTTAAAAAGTTAATCAACTATATAGTCTCAAATATCTGTTAGTTCATATAAAAAAGAAAGAGGAAAACAATGCAACAGACTATTATCATGGCTGTGCTTAGCTTTGGTTCGTTTGTTTTGGGTTCTGTGGTGCTTGGCATCATCATGTTTAAGCGTGGTGTCAAAAGCCGTATGGAGTTTGCCGAAACTCATATTGGTTCAGCCGAAAAAGAAGCTCAAAGAATAATTAGCGAAGCCGAAGAAAAAGCACTTGCCGAAAAGAAAAATGCCTTAGTGGAAGCTAAAGACGAAATCTACAAACTAAAAGAAACGTCGGAAAAAGAACGCAATCGACTAAAAAGCGAAACTGATAGGGAATTAAAAGAACGCCGTGCAGAAGTAACAAGGGCGGAAAAACGACTTCAACAAAAAGAAGAAAATCTCGACAAAAAGGGTGAAAAGTTCGAGAAAATGGAAGAAACACTTTTAGCGAAACATAAAAAAGCTGATGAACATTTGCAAGAAGCTGAAGACCAAAAACAAATCCAAATCGAAGTTCTTCAACGTATTTCAGGGTTCTCTGACCAAGAAGCTAAGGCTCATATCTTAGAGATTCTCGATTCTAAGTTGGACCATGAAAAAGCCGTAAAAATCAAAGCGTATGAACAGCGTTTGAAAGATGAGTGTGATACTAAAGCCAGAAGCCACATCGCATTAGCGATTTCGAGGTTAGCATCAGAAACCACGTCTGAACTCACTATTTCGGTGGTTCCGTTGCCTACTGATGAGCTAAAAGGTAGAATCATCGGGCGTGAGGGCAGAAATATCCGCACACTCGAGCAATTGACTGGAGTTGACTTGATTGTCGATGACACACCTGAAGCGATTACGTTATCAAGCCATGACAAAGTTCGTCGTGAAATCGCACGAATTTCGCTTGAGCGGCTAATTCAAGATGGGCGAATCCACCCTACTCGTATAGAAGAAATGGTAGAACGTGCAAGGCGCGATGTTG
>WRJM01000003.1 GCA_009782265.1 Oscillospiraceae bacterium
ATTCCACTAACTCCGTTCATGGCGAATTTTTGGCAAATTTTCCGCCATACTGCGTTAAATTTCCTTGTAATACATAAAGTATTACTGTGTAAATTTGCCTTGTCTGACAAAAAATTATACTCAAAAATTAGCTCATTCAGGAGATAGTGGAAATGTCTAATGAAAATCAACGTTAGCGAACTTAAAAGTATCATTCCGGAACTGCGTGCGGGGACAAGAATAGAACTGACCGGTTTTATTTATACCGCACGGGACGCCGCTCATAAACGCCTTTGCGCGCTTTTGGATTCCGGTTCTCCTCTGCCTTTTGACATTAAAGATGCCGTTATATACTACGCCGGACCTTCTCCCGCACCGGACGGGCTTCCTATCGGTGCTTGCGGACCGACAACCTCCGGACGTATGGATGTTTTTGCACCGCAGCTGCTTGATTCGGGCTTAGCGGCAATGATTGGCAAGGGTGAACGGTGCGAAGCGGTAAAAGAAGCTATTATCCGCAATAAGGCGATTTACCTGAGTGCGCCGGGCGGCGCGGGCGCTTTAGCCGCCGAACGCATAAAAAGCAATGAAGTGATTGCTTTTCCGGAACTCGGCTGTGAAAGCATTAATAAGCTTTATACGGAAGATTTTCCACTGACGGTTGCATTGGATTGCACGGGCAGGTGTGTTTATGAACAGGAGCGGAAAAATTATGCAATTATATGATTATTTTATTTTTTTGAAATTTTCTGTTGACAAAATTACCTTTTAATGATATATTCATTTTAAGCGAACTATTATTTTAATCAGATTTAACGGAAAGGTTTATTTAAGGGATTATTAAAATAAGGATATAAATCGGTGTGCTTATGGCTTTTCTGCCGGAAAATTCAAAAATGAACGATGAGCAATTGCTGAAAGCGGCAAAGCAGGACGAAATCATCATGTCCGAGCTGATTACCCGCTATGTAAGTGTTATTGTTATCAAGGCAAATAAAATGGCGCGCGGGTTTTCCATGCTGAATAAGCAGGATGCCGAGGATTTTATATCGGAAGGGTTTCTCGGGCTTCTCAGCGCAATCCGTACCTATGAAGAAGAAAAAGGTTTATTCTCCGCTTATGCGAACGCTTGCATTGATAACCGCATGAAAACCGCACTCGGCAAAGCAAAGCGCACGCTTATATTCACGGAGGAATTCAACCCTGATGTTATAAACCTAAAACACCAAATACCCGGCGCGGATGAAATATTGATTGAGAAGGAAAACCGGGAAGAAATCCTGAAAAAAATCAGCAAAATCTTATCCGAACACGAGTTTAACGTATTTAAAATGTATCTTGATTCTTTTTCTTACAGGCAAATCTCCTCAAGGCTCGGTATCAGCGTAAAGTCAGTAGACAACGCTCTTTCCCGCGCCCGCGCAAAGCTCAAAGCCGCCCATAAATCTTAATAAACCCCGTAAATCCGAAAAAATTGTCCATTGTCAATTATATATGACCCAGTAGCTTAATTCCAGAGCGTTGTTTTACAAAGGTGCCGGTGCAAATCCGGTCAAGGTCAAATTTTAAAACGTGAGGTATCACAAAAATGTTCGAAGACAAAACCCTTCAATGCAAGGACTGTGGAGCAGATTTCGTATTCACAGCAGGCGAGCAGGAATTCTACGCTGAAAAAGGCTTCGTAAACGAGCCCCAGCGTTGCAAAGGCTGCCGTGACGCAAAGAAAAGCGCTGCGAGAAACAAGGAAACCTTTATCGCTACCTGCGCCGACTGCGGCGGAGAAGCAAAGATTCCGTTCAACCCGCGCGACGACAGACCCGTTTACTGCAGCGAATGCTTCGCAAAACAAAGAGCTTAGTCTGATTTGCTGAAGCAAATACAGACGGATTGTTTGCTTCGCAAACAATCAAGTAAAAAGTCTGCTATGCTAAAGCAAACAATCAAGTAAGCAGATGTTCTTGCAAACGCAAAAGTCATAATTGGGTTTTACTGATTCCGCTTGTAAACAACGACTTTTGGTATCCCTGTGAAAGACTTTAGCAAACTAAATTGCCCCTTACAGCAAGTAAGGGGCGGTTTTCTTGACTTTTAATAAAATAAATGTTATAATGAAAATCTATAGTTAATCAACAGGAGGCTATCTCATGGAAGCGTTGAAAAAAAACATTCATTACACATACAAAGACTACGAAAGCTGGGAATTAAAAGAAGGCGAGCGTTTTGAGTTGATTGACGGTTTTCCTTATGCAATGTCAGCACCGTCGCCGATTCATCAGGGGATAAGCATGATACTTTCAAGATTGTTCAGTAATTTTCTTCACGGAAAATCCTGTAAAGTTTTTCATGCGCCTTTTGATGTTCGTTTAAACGCAAAAGGAGATAATGACGATAATGTCGTACAGCCTGATTTATTAGTTATTTGCGATAAATCAAAATTAGACGATAAAGGTTGTAACGGCGCGCCCGATATGGTGATTGAAATCACGTCACCGTCAACCGCCCGCCATGACAGGTTGATTAAATTTCAAAAATACCAAAACGCAGGCGTTCGGGAATACTGGATTGTTGAACCGGAAACCAAGACCGTTCAGGCGTGTATTCTTGAAAATGAAAAATACTTTGTTAAGCCATACGGGGAAGATGATAATATTCCGGTGACTGTTTTAGAGGGTTGTGAAATCAGCATGAAAGAAGTTTTCGCGGAAGATGAATAAATAAAATCGGCGGGGTTATGCCCCCTCACGTTAAATAAGGAATTAACTATTCTTACGTGAGGGGGCAATTTCCCGCCGTGTTTTGTTTGTTGACAATATTTTAATTTTATGATAATATATAAATAGTAAAATAATTTAAAAAGGAGCAATTTGTATGCAAGCGTATTCAGCGTATTACGAAAAAGGGCATATTATTCCGGTCGGCAATTTTAATATACCCGAAAGACGGAAGTTAATTATTACAGTATTAGATGAATATGTTCCGGAAGTTAAAATTGATGATATAACATTAGCAAGCCAACAATCCCTTTCTAAAGACTGGCTTTTGCCTGAGGAGGACGAAGCGTGGGCAGATTTGTAAAAGGTACATTAAAGGATATAAGTAATATCAGACCTAATAAGTTGTTCACAGCAGATGAAAATATTATTTTATATAAACTCGGAGAATTAAATAAAGCAAAATTTAATGATGTTATTAATATTATCGTAGACATGTTAAAAGAATAATAAACCGGCGGGGGTTCCCCGCCGGTTTATGTTTGTTTAAAACCCAACCCTCTCCTCAATATACGCCCTCACCTTGTCAATTTCAATCCGCACCTGCTCCATGCTGTCGCGTTCGCGGATAGTTACTTTCCCGTCATTTTCGCTCTCAAAGTCCAAGGTCACACAGAACGGTGTACCGATTTCGTCCTGTCTGCGGTAGCGTTTGCCGATGTTTCCGGTTTCGTCGTAGTCGCACGCAAAGCTTTTGCACAATTCTGCATACAACTTCTCTGCGGGTTCGCCGAGCTTCTTTGACAGCGGCAGAACCGCCGCCTTGAAAGGCGCGAGATAGGGGTGAAAATGCAGGATATTGCGAATCGTGCCGTCGTCAAGAGCTTCCTCGTTATAAGCTTCTGTTAAAACCGCAAGCAGAAGCCGCTCAACCCCTAAGCTCGGTTCAATGACATAGGGAATAAATTTTTCATTCGTATCGGGGTCGAAGTATTCAAGCGTCTTGCCTGATTCATTGCTGTGTTGTTTCAAGTCGTAATCGGTACGGTCGGCAATCCCCCAAAGCTCACCCCAACCGAAAGGATACAGGTATTCAAAGTCTGTTGTTGCTTTTGAATAAAAACAAAGCTCCTCTGCGGTGTGGTCGCGGAGTTTCAAATTTTCTTCTTTTAAGCCGAGCGAAAGAAGCCAGTTTTTGCAAAAATCCTTCCAGTAAGAAAACCACTCTAAATCCGTACCCGGCTTGCAGAAAAATTCAAGCTCCATTTGCTCGAATTCACGCACGCGGAAGATAAACTTTCCGGGTGTGATTTCATTTCTGAAGGATTTCCCGACCTGTGCCACCCCGAAAGGGATTTTTTTGCGGGAAGTCCGCTGAATATTTAAAAAGTTGACAAAAATTCCCTGCGCGGTTTCCGGACGCAGATAAATTTCGTCCGCATTTCCCTCTGTTATCCCCTGAAAGGTTTTAAACATCAGATTAAATTTACGAATACCTGTAAAGTTTATTTTTTGGCAGTTCGGGCAAGGGATTTTTTTCTCGTTAATATAATCCTCAAGCTGTTGATTTTCCCAGCCCGCAGTCACTGTACCGTCAAAATCCTCAATCAGAATATCGGCTCTGTGGCGGGTTTTGCAGCTTTTACAATCCATAAGCGGGTCGGAAAAACCTGCTAAATGCCCCGACGCAATCCAGGTCTGCGGGTTCATTAAAATCGCGCTGTCAAGCCCTACATTATACTTGCTTTCCTGCACGAACTTTTTCAGCCATGCTTTTTTAATGTTATTTTTTAATTCAACGCCGAGCGGACCGTAGTCCCATGTATTCGCCAAGCCGCCGTAAATTTCGCTTCCGGCGTATATAAAGCCGCGCCCTTTGCAAAGGGCAATCAGCTTATCCATGGTTTTTTCTGTGTTTTGCATTTTTGTGCGCCTTTCTTTTGTTTTAATTTGTAAAAACGTCTTTTAAATCAATAATACAGCCGTCTAATATGTGAACAGGGACGGTTTCGTGTTTTTCATAAGTGTTAATGATATGATTATTATTTTCTATTATATGAACCTGTACAGTTTCGGTAACAGGGTCTACAATCCAAAATTCCCGTACGCCCGCTTGTATATATTTATTAAGTTTAACAATAAAATCATAACTTGCGGTTGACGGTGATAAAACCTCAATCACAAAATCCGGCGCGCCGTTGATAGATTGAACATCAACCTTTGATTTATCGCACACAACTAATAAATCCGGTTGAACTATTGAGTTATCGGATTTTTCTTTATTTGCGTTCAAGCGCACATCAAGAGGAGAGATAAAAACCCTACAAGGCTTTCCCTCTAAAAAGTTGAATAATCTTACGTGCAGTATACCGAGTATTTCTTGATGAATACGCGACGGCGACGACATCATATACGGTACGCCGTCAATCAATTCATACCGCACATCATCGTCCCATGTCAGATAATCTGCGTAGGTATAACGTTTATCTTTGCTAATCGCTTCCATAAAACCCCTCCTGTTAATCAATCATCATTGACCAATTAAACTCATCCGGCAGTCTGCCGTACTGAATCCCCGTCAGCGTATCATATAATTTCGCTGATAATTCCCCGATTTTATTATTGTTTATTTCCATAATCATATTCCCCCATTTAAGTAAACCTACGGGAGAAATAACCGCCGCCGTGCCTGTTCCGAAACATTCCTGCAATGTTCCGGCTTTATAAGCGTCCGCCACTTCCTGTATGGAAATTCTGCGCTCTGTTACTTTCATACCCCATTTTCGGCAAAGCTCAATTGCGGATTGTCTGGTAATGCCCTCTAAGACAGAACCCTGCAGTTCCGGCGTGATTACTTCATCATTCATCACAAAAAAAATATTCATCGCGCCGACTTCTTCAATATACTTTCGTTCAATCCCGTCAAGCCATAAAACCTGCGCGAAATTCTGTTTTTTTGCTTCCGCCTGCCCCGCAAGGGAAGCCGCGTAGTTACCGCCGGTTTTCGTATAACCCATGCCGCCTTTAACTGCGCGGACATAGTTTTCTTCTACATAAATGCCCACAGGATTCAAGCCTGTTGCGTAATACGGACCGGACGGAGAGGTTATAATGATAAATAAATATTCATCTCCCGGGCGCACGCCTACAAACGGGTCGGTTGCAAACACAAACGGGCGGATATACAACGACGCGCCGTCGCTGTGCGGAACCCAATTTTTATCCAAATTGATTAATTGTTTTAAAGCGTCAAGCACAATATCTTCCGGAATTTCGGGAATTACAAGCCTTTTCGCTGATACATTCATGCGCTTGAAATTCTCCTGCGGTCTGAACAATCTGATTTTATTATTAGAATCGCGGTAAGCTTTCAACCCCTCGAAAATTTCCTGCCCATAATGCAGAACCATAGCGGCGGGTGATAATGAAAGATTCTCAAAAGGCACAATGCGGGCGTCATGCCAACCGCTGCCGGTTTTATAATTCATAATAAACATATGGTCAGAGAAGATTTGCCCGAAGCCGAGCTTAGAATCGTCCTGCGGAACAGGCTTAGGCATTGTTGTTTTATGAATCGTTATATTCATCGTTTTATATCCTCCGGGAATTTTATATTTTATAAGTTCATAATCTAATCACAAATCACTATAAACAACTATAACACAAATCGCTTTTTTTGTCAATAAATACCTTGCCTTACCTTCGGAAGTGCTTGTTTATTCGAATAAATTATACTCAACTTCATTCAACTTCACTCTACATCACCCGTGAACATCATTGCTTTTTCGTTTTCATATGATATATAGTAAATTAACTTGAAAATTGCACCAATAAACAGGCATAAAAACCCATAAATTAAAGCTTTTCACGCCTGTTTATTGGGCATTTTCTAAGTTAATTAACTATAATAAAAACAGAATTTACGAAAAGGAGGTATCGTTCAATGGGCTGAGGGGTTTCGCGAAAATCTGACAAAATAAGTATTGACAAAAAAGCCGAAACGGCTTATAATGAAAGGACGTAGCTTTCGGTTCTTATAACCAATGTTTTGTCATGCGGACAGAATCGGAAGATGTGTTGCTATCAATATCAACAGAAGAAAATCCGCTTGACGGTTTGTCCGATGTTGAAGTTGATTCCTTTACCGCAATTATAATTGACTACTCAGTTATAATCGTTTTACCGTTTACCCCTTTTACAACATTGTATAATAAGCAATTACATATACGAGTTGGAGGGAAACAAGATATTAATATAATTAAATGGAAGGCGGTTATAATGAATAAAAGAATATTAATATTGGTTTTATTTATTTCTTTATTGATATTATCATCATGCATTTTAACAAAAAACATAAACAATGAAATACTGCCACCGCCTAATGAACTTTACGCTATGATTTTTGTCGACAACGAATTATATCATTTTTTCGATTTTGATAAAGGCGGTAGAATGAATAAAGAAGAATTGGAATATTTAGGGAATATTATTAAAACGCAAGACAGACGCGTTCCTGATGAAAATTTTGTTTCAAATTGTTATTCTTCAGATACAGAGATATATCGAGTAGATGAAAATTGCATATATATTGAATATCAATTTGCTTTTCAAGATTCTATATGGTCGGGTTTCGGTTACAACACTTGGGAGCGTGCGGTGAATGAACCGCCGAAGAAAAAAACGAATTAAATTATCGCTTGCAAAAAGAAATCAACCGCTTAAAAAGCGGTTGGCTTCTTTTATTTCAAACAATTACAAAAAAACAACCATGCATGAGATAGGACACGTTATGGGTTGGGATGGCCATCCTTCATCCGGTAATACAACTTGGGTCATGCAACAGGGTAAACTCGAAAACACAACATTAACTACCGGAGAAAAAAATCACTTATCACAAGTGTATTAAAGGAGGAAAATCATTATGAAAACAAAATTAAAACCGTTCGTTTTTGGTGTTTTTACACTCGCGGCTTGTCTCGGTACGTTTCTGTTGGTATATTTTATAAATAACGGGTTCGTGGGAAATGAATTAAACGATTCCGAATCTGACGGATTTTTTTATTCTACTTCTGACTACATAGAATTAAGTTTTGAAGAAATCGTTTCAGGCGCAACACATATCCTTGATGCTGAATATATAGGTGTTTATCCGGTAAAGCGGGAAATGCTGCTGATGTTTAAACCGAATCGTTTAATCAAAGGCGATGTTAAGGACAATATTATCCATATAGCTTTTGAACTCTCTATCGGACAAGGTGTAGAAGATATAAAGTATACAGAGGGAGAAAATTATTTATTATTCATTGACAGAAACCGCTCTGTATACAGAGAACACGATATATATACAGAGCGCGGAGCAGATTGCATTTCGTCAAAATCGGAAGATTGGGAAAAAGTCCATGAGCAAACATTTGATTTAATGACAAAATTTAAAAATACAGCCCCTGAAGTATACGGAGCCGAGTTTACATTTTCAACTTCAATAACCGATATTTTAAAGGTTTCCCCGAATATATTTGAGGTTGAAATCACAGAAGTTGAGGCTAAAAGCATGATTGTACCGGTGACTTCTTATATATGCACTGTTACAGAGGTTATACAGGGGACATCTTTCGTTCCAAAAAGCATTTATTTATCTTTATTTAACGATACAGTAAAGGTCGGCGAAACCTATATTGTTTTGTTATCTGATTCTTCCGCAAACCCCGTATATGCACTATCTTCAAGAAATAGCGTATACACGAGAGAAAAAGCGTTAAAAATTCCTGAGTTAAAAGCTTTATTTAATGATTAAATAGCAAAAAAAGCCAACCGTTCAACCGGTTGGCTTTTTTGTTTATATACCCCTAATCCAACTCCGCCGCGCTCGCAAGCTCAATCTCAACCTTAATCTTTTTCTGATTTCCTGCTTCATTGAAACGGATTACGGTCAGCTCTACCGTATCGCCGGGTTTTTTGTTTTTAATCTGCGTTTGTACGTCGGCAATGGTTGAAACCGCATTGCCGTTGATTTCGATGATAATATCACCTCTTGCAAGTTCGCTGTTATAAGCGGGTGCTTGCGGGTTAATATCCGTTACCAAAATGCCTTCTTTTACATCCAAGCCGTACAACTGCGCCGAATATTCGTTTAGCACGACCGGATTCATAATGCCGAGCATGGGGCGGGACGTAATCTTTCCGTATTGCAGTAATTGATTGATAACCGGCTTGGCTTCATCAATTGTAATCGCAAGCCCTATATTATCCACAAGATTTTCCCAAACTAATTTCTTATTGACAATCCCAACCACGTTGCCGTACATGTCAAACAAAGGACCGCCGGAATTCCCCGAATTCACCGCCGCGTCAAACTGAATGGAACTAAGCTCATACCCGCCGTTCTCAAATTCACGGTTTAAACCTGAAACAATCCCGAACGTCATAGATTTATTCAGCCCTAAAGGATACCCGATGGGGCAGACAAATGTACCGACTTTAAGAGACGCGCTGTCCCCGATGGGAAGTGCTTTGAAAGGTTCGTCGCGTGAGATTTTAAGCACAGCGATGTCCGTGGAGTTATCTGAACCGATAAGCTCGGCTTTGTAACGGTGGGTTATGCTCGGGTCGTCATAATCGTCAACAACCGCATAAAAATCCGTACCGTTTTCAATTACATGATGGTTGGTTAAAATATAACCGTCTGTAGTGAAAATAAATCCTGTTCCGACAAGCTGGGTTTCCTCAGTCCCCGAAGAAAATCTGCCCCCGCCGCTTTTATAATTGATTTCAATCCCAACGACGCCGTCGCTGACCAACTCATAAAGCTGTGAAGGCGTAAGTTCGGTGTGATTATTATTAATGACTAACGTGTCATTGGAAATAAGCACTTCCGTAGGTTTGCCGCCGTCTGTCTGTTTTGCGTCGCTGTTGAGTTCAAACTGCGGATAGGTACGGTTGCTGTCCGGCGAACCCTCTCTGATTAAATCCGTGAAGCTGTAAACCAACAGCGTTCCGCCCGCACCCGAGCCGATTCCGAGCGCAACCACCAATAAGCAAATGAGCGCGGCAACAGCAAAACGCTTGTTCTTCGCTTTGTGCGGTTTCTCCGGCTTCATCAGGGATTCCTGATTCTGTGTCATTTCAGGCACAGCGATTAACTGCGCTTCCGCCGGTTGAATCGCATGGTCGTGATTGTCTTTTAAGAAATGTTCCATTTTGCCCTCCGTTTTCGTGTTTCTCTCCGTTTACTATGGTTATGTATTTAATCTTAAACGTCAATTGTGAAAGCATTGTGATATTGTTCTTAACGCCGGTTAAACTTAAACCGAATCGTAATGCATCAACATCAAATTTTCTTTTCAACAGCTAACGCAACCGCGCACTCGATTCTTTTTTTCATCCATTCGCAGAAAAGCTCCGATTGCTTTCTGGCGTCACCTTCAAATAAAAAGCTTTCGGCGTTGCACCCGCCGCCGCAGTAAAAACGTGCCCAGCAGTCCGGACATTTTTCCTTTGCATAAATATGCGTTTTTGAAAAATATTCTTTTATTTTTAAATCCGGTAAGCCGCTTTTATTAATATTGCCCATTTTCCACTCGTCAATACCGACAAACCGGTGACAGGGGTAAATATTTCCGTCCGGAGCAACCGCTATGTATTCATTGCCCGAGCCGCACCCGCGAAGCCGCTTTAAAATGCAAGGTCCTCGATTAATATCAATCACAAAATGAAAAAAACTCCATTTGCCGTGATTGCCGCGCATTAATTCAAAAAGCCTGTCATATTCGTTCTTGATACGGGGCAGGTGTTCTTTTTTCAGCGCGAAAGGAAATGTTTCCGGAACAGTTACCGGTTCAATTGAGATGTTTGAGAAACCTTCTTTTGCAATAGAAACCACATCGCCCGCAAAATCAAGATTATAACTTGTAAATGTTCCGCGTATAAAATAATCCGTAAATCCCTTTTTAGTACGGTTTTTTACAAGTTTTTTGAACTTAGGCAGAATGACGTCATAACTGCTCTTGCCGTTCAGGCAGGGGCGAAGCCGGTCGTTGACCTCCCTGCGTCCGTCAAGCGACAACACTACGTTTGCCATATTTTCGTTTATGTACTCACTTTTTTCATCGTCAAGCAAAAGCCCGTTGGTGGTAATCGTAAATTTAAACTCTTTTCCGCGCTCTTTCGCTTGTTCTTTACCGTATTCAACAGTCTGCACCACCGTGTCCCACGCCATTAAAGGCTCGCCCCCGAAGAAATCAATTTCAAGATGCCGCCGTTCGCCGGCGTTATTCAGAAGATAATCCACGGCTTGTTTTCCGGTTTCGGGCGTCATGGTTAATTTTTCGCCGCCGAATCCGCCTCCGTCTGCGAAGCAATACCCGCAGTTTAAGTTGCAGTCGTGCGAAACATGCAAACACATGGCTTTAAGAGGCGCGCCGATATTCATTTCCGCGTAATCGCCGTAATCTGCGTCACCCTCTCCGCTCAGCAAGCCGCTCGCCGACATTTCATAAAGCTCGTTGTAACAGGCTTTCACGTCATTTTCGTTGTAATCGCTGAATTGTTCAATCAAGCTTGCCGGACAAACGGGTTCTTTTATATCGGGATGGTCTTTTGCTTCTTTAAACGGCGGTTCGGAAAAATTAACGAAATCAAGCATTTTATAAATTAATTCATCAACGACATGAATTCCGCCCGAAGTAATATCAAGCAGAATAAAATGCTCTCCCTGCTTGAACTTATGAAATGTTTCCCTCATTTATTCGCCTGTTTCCGGACGTTCGCAGGGCTGATTCGCAACCGTACAGGAGGTTTTGCACGCGGACTGGCAGGAGGAACGGCAGTTGCCGCAGCCGCCTTTGCGCACGGATTCACGCAGGACCGGTCCGCAGATTGTTTTAATTTTTGATTTTTCTGTTGTTTTCATTTTAATAACCATACCTTTCCGGAATTTTACAGGGTAAAATTCCCGTTTGAAAGATTTATCTTTCAAACATTGCTCCTTATGTCGTTTAATTTACTTTTAATAGTTATCCCTTTGCGATATATTTTGTAGGGGCGGGGCTCGTCCCCGCCCGCTAAAGTACAGGTATATTTATATATTTCGGGCGACCGGTACTTAGCAAAGCTAAGTACATGGGTCAGCCCCTACATTGGGTTTTTGCAATATAGAGATAACCATCTTACTTTTATTATAACATAAAAAATAATTGTTTGCAATAAGTAAAATTTTTCAAAAGAAAAATTTTACGGGAATATTTTCCTTTTTTTATTTTTCGGCTAAATTTACCCCTTGAAAAATCGACAAAAATATGATATACTTACTAATGATTTTATTATTTTATTAATTAACAGCGGATATTTTTACCGTGTTTCCCCCGCTGAAAGCGGGGGAAACACGAGAATAAGTTCTGTTTTTAATAACAGCAGGGAGTGTATCAATAAATGAGTTGTGATTGTAAAAATAACAATAATTATGCAGAATTAGAACCGTGTCTTGAAAAATACGCCGATACAGAAGGCAGTTTAATTACGATTTTACAAAACGCGCAGGAGTTATACGGCTTTTTGTCGCCGGATTTGCTCAGCTTTATAGCAAAACGCACGAATATTAAACTTGCTAAAATTATGGGTGTTGTGACTTTTTACGCGCAGTTCCGCACAAAACCGACCGGCAAGCATTTAATTCTGCTGTGTCAGGGAACGGCATGCCATGTCAACGGCTCTGCGGAAATTGAAGAAGCCGTGAAAGAACATCTCAGCGTTGCAGAGGGCGATATTACCCCGAACGGTCTTTTTACCTATAACAACGTTGCGTGTTTAGGCTGCTGCAGTCTGTCGCCGGTGATGATGATTGGCGATAAAACCTACGGCAATCTTACGAAAGAAAAAGTTGTCGGAATTCTCAAAGAAATTGAGGTACAGGGATAAATGAAAATATCAGTAGGAATGGGAAGCTGCGGCATTGCCGCCGGTGCGAATGAAATATTTAATATACTTAATAACGGTCTTAACGATATACTTAACAGAGAAGCCGAAAATACTGCAACCGGCAGCTTGCCGGCGGTAGGGTGTATCGGCATGTGCTATTTAGAGCCGATTGTCAATATTGACAGCGACATATATGTAAAAGTTGACCCGAAAGGCGCGGAAGAACTTTTGAAGCTAATTCGCGGCGAAGAAAACAACGCCGCCGATTATAAAATCAAGCAGGAAGATTTAGACGGATTAGCGTTTCAAACCCGCATAGCTTTACAGAACTGCGGTTTAATCAACCCTGAAAATATAAATGATTATATCGCAAAAGACGGCTATAAAGCCGCCCGAAAATGCGTTTTAGAATTAAGTTATGAGGAAATTATAAAAGAAGTTAAAACCTCCGGCATCGGCGGGCGCGGCGGCGCAGGTTTCCCCACATGGTTCAAATGGCAAGCCGCCCGCGACAGCAAAAATGTAGGGGACGTACGCCATGTGCTTGCTGACGCAAACACCGGCGTCCCGCAAAAGAAATACATTATCTGTAACGCCGACGAAGGCGACCCCGGCGCGTTTATGGACAGAGCGATTTTAGAGGGCGACCCGCACGCCGTACTCGAAGGAATGATTATCGGCGCAATGGCTATCGGTTCAGACGAAGGTATTATCTATGTCCGCGCTGAATACCCGCTTGCCATTACAAGACTTGAAACCGCCATTAAACAAGCGCGTGAAAAAAACTTTCTCGGTGAAAATATTTTCGGTTCGGACAAGAATTTTGATATACGAATCAAAGCAGGTGCGGGCGCGTTCGTTTGCGGCGAAGAAACCGCGCTGATTGCGTCTTTAGAGGGCGAACGCGGTATGCCCCGATTAAAACCGCCATTCCCCGCCGAGAAAGGCTACCGGCAAAAACCCAGTAATATTAACAACGTCGAAACCTACGCCAATATCCCGTGGATTATCCGAAACGGCGGCGAAGCCTTTTCGGAAATGGGTACGGAACATTCCAAAGGTACAAAGGTCTTCGCGCTTACAGGCAAAATCGCCAAAGGCGGGCTTGTGGAAGTGCCTATGGGCAAAACCATACGCGACGTGGTTTTCGGCGCGGGCGGCGGTATTAAAAATAATAGGAAATTTAAAGCCGTACAAACCGGCGGACCGTCGGGCGGCTGTATTCCAGCCGACTTAATAGACACGGAAATAGATTATAAAAATCTTTCGGCTATCGGTGCGATTATGGGCTCAGGCGGTATGGTCGTCATGGACGAGAACACCTGCATGGTGGATATGGCGCGGTTTTTCCTTGATTTTACCTGCAAGGAAAGCTGCGGAAAATGCACCCATTGCCGAATCGGCAACCGCAGAATGTTGGAAATTTTGAACAGAATCTGTGAAGGTAAAGGTAAAGACGGTGATATTGAACTGCTCAGCGATTTAGCCGTGCAAATCAAGGACGGCTCATTGTGTGCACTGGGGCAAACCGCGCCGAATCCTGTGCTTTCCACTTTAAAATACTTCAAGAATGAATATATCGACCATATCGAACATAAAAAATGCACTGCAAAGCAGTGCAAGGCGTTATTAACTTACGCGATTGACGCGCAGAAATGCACGGGCTGTACGCTATGTTCAAGAAAATGCCCTGTAAATGCGATTTCCGGCGCGGTAAAAAACCCGCATGTGATTAATAATGAAACGTGTATAAAATGCGGAAAATGCGCGGAAACCTGCAAATTTAACGCAATCAACGTAACGTAGGGGCGGACGACCCTGTCCGCCCGCTAATAAACCGACGATAATAACGGGCGAATATGGATTTCGCCCCTACAAAAACCCGCGAAATGAGGATATACAATGAAAGAAATAAATTTAATAATAAACGGTATAGAAGCCAAAGGGTTTGATAATCAGACGATTTTGGAGGTTGCGCAAAACTGCGGCGTTGAAATTCCGACCTTATGCCATGACGAGCGCGTGAAAATGTACGGCGCGTGCGGAATCTGCACGGTTGAAATTGAGGGCAGTCCAAGGCTGTTCCGTTCCTGTTCCGCGCTTGCGGCGGACGGCATGATGATTACCACCGACAGCCAGCGGATTCGCAAAAACCGCCAAACGGCGTTAGAACTGCTTTTAAGCGACCATAAGGGCGATTGCCGCCCGCCGTGTATGCTTGCCTGTCCGGCGGAAACCGACTGTATGGGTTATGTAAACCTAATCGCACAGGGGAATTATAACGACGCTTTAAAGCTGATTATGGAGAAAATCCCGCTTCCGGCTTCTATAGGGCGCGTCTGCCCGCACCCGTGTGAAGACGGGTGCAGGCGCGAGCTTGTGGAAGAACCGATTGCAATAGCGCAATTGAAACAATTCGTCGGTGATTTGTCTTTAAATGAATCCGGCGGAATTGAGCGCGACAATACGACGATTCCTTTATCCGGTATGGCGGTCGCCGTTATCGGCGGCGGACCGGGCGGCTTGTCGGCGGCGTATTTCCTGCGACTGAAAGGTCACGCGGTCACGGTTTTTGACGCCATGCCCGAAATGGGCGGTATGCTCCGCTACGGAATTCCCGAATACAGGCTTCCTAAGGCACTTTTGCAAAAAGAAATTGATTTTATTAAAAATACGGGTGTAAAAATGCGCAATAATGTGCGGATTTGCGCCGATACAGCTAACACCCTGAATGACCTCCGCAAAGAATTTGACGCTGTGATTATCGCGGCGGGCGCGTGGTCGGATTTAAAACTGCGCTGTAAGGGCGAAGATTTAAACGGCGTTATGGGCGGGATTAAATTCTTGCTTGAAGTCGCAACCGGACATATCAAACAGGGGGATTTTGAAGGCAAAAAAATCGCTGTTGTCGGCGGCGGAAACACCGCTATGGACGCTTGCAGAACGGCTGTAAGGCTCGGCACGGAAAAGGTTTATAATATCTACCGCCGTACTAAAAACGAAATGCCCGCAGAGGAAATTGAAATTCTTGAAGCAGAAGAAGAGGGTGTAATTTTCAAGAACCTGACCAATCCGAATGAAATCGTCGGCGGCGGGGAAGCCCCCGCAGGAAATCCTTCTTCAAAAACAGTAACGTCCATTAGATTACAGGTCATGGAGCTTGGCGAACCGGACGCTTCCGGACGGCGCGCACCCGTGCCTGTTGAGGGAAAAGAAGAAGTGCTTGACGTTGACATGGTTATCGCGGCTATCGGGCAGAAGCTGAACCCGGGCGGATTTGAAGCTTTGGAGCTTACAAGCAGAGGAACAATCAACGCGGACGAAAATATGTTCACCACAAACTTAGACGGTGTTTTTGCCATCGGCGACGCCGTGAATAAGGGTGCGGATATTGCCGTTTCCGCAATCGGACAGGCGAAAAAAGCCGCCGAAGCAGTTAATAAATACTTATACGGCGAAGAATTAAACCCGCCGGCGCGTTATCTTGTAAAGGACGAAAAAACCGCGGAAGATTTCAAAGACAGAGAGAAGCAAGCGCGTGTAAAAATGCCGCACAGAAGCGGAAACGAGCGTAAAGCTGATTTTAAAGAAATCAATCTCGGCTTATCGGAAGAAGCGGCAAAAAAGGAAGCAAGCCGTTGTCTGGAGTGCGGCTGTAAAGATTATTTTGACTGCAAATTAATTAAATATGCTAATCAATATGAAGTCAAACCGGAAAAGTATGAATGTGAAACCTGCCGGCGAACTACGGAGCAGGAAATTCCGGATATAATTCAAAACCCTAATAAGTGCGTTTTGTGCGGGCTGTGCGTGAGGTTATGCGAAGAAGATGTCGGCGCGGGCGTTCTCGGTTTTGTGAACCGCGGGTTTGATACAACGGTCAGAGCTGCAGGCGATATAACGAAATGCGCCGACTGCGGGAAATGTGCAGAAGTTTGCCCGACAGGGGCATTGATGAAAGCAAATCAAGCATGAAAATAGGATTCATAAGTTTTGACCACCTGCGCGGCTGGAACGGGATTACGCGCCTGATTGACCGAATTGCCGCTGAAATGGCAGAGCGCGGGCACAGCGTCAGCATTGTCGCGCTTGAAGCGTCCGCAGATTCTAAAAAGAAAATACCCGTTTCAAAGCTTGATTATCCCCATGAATTAATCACGCTGAATTTAAACGACCGTCAGGGACAAACAGAGGCGGCGGGAAAAATTGCCGCTTCGGGGCTTGACGTCTGCGCGGCTTCCATAGGCTCAGCACGGCTTTTACAGCTTCCCTGCCTGTTTAAAGCTTCCGGTATTCCTTTTATTCACGGCGAACCCGCCGACCCGCGTGTTTTTAATTTTGCGCGCTGGCAACCATATGAGCATTACGGGGTTTTATTCGCCGCCGACGCTTTCACCGTGCTTTTAGAAGAATACCTCCCCTTTTATCCTAAAGCCTTGCAGTCCCGCGCACATGTTATCGGCAATCCCGCACCAAAGCCCGCGCCTGTTGACTTTGCGGCGAGAAGAAAAAAGAAAACCCGCACAATTATTTCTGCGGGGCGTTTTAATGAGAATGATAAGCGGTTCTCTTTTTTAATCCGCGCTTTCGCCCTGCTTCATAAAGAATTCCCCGAATGGCGGCTTAAATTAGCCGGTTCAGGGACGTACCGCGAGTTTTACGGTATTTTAGCGGAACAGCTCGGCATACGGCGGTTTTTGGATTTTACGGGCGCGGTTGACGATGTCGGTTCTCTTTACGAAGATTCGGATATTTTTTGTTTACCCTCATTTATTGCGGAGGGTTTACCTATGGTTTATCTTGAAGCGTCCGCTTACGCCTTGCCGCTTGCGGGTTATAAATCCTGCGTTGCTTCCGCCGCACTGATAGATTCAAAAACAGGCGCATTGGCAGAAGAAAACACACCCGAGTCCCTTGCAAATGCGCTTCGCTCCCTGATGGTTTTACCGCCGGAGGAAAGAGAACAAACCGGTATAAACGCACACGAAAAACTGCAAAAACTTTACGGAAACAGCATTGTTTTTGACGAGTGGGAAGCATTGTTCGCGGAAACTGTTGAAAAGGTGAAGAACATAGGTTCAACGGCACTTGAAAGGAGCTTGAAAATGAACGGTATCGGAAAAGAATGGGTTGATTTGAATTTAACGCCCGACAGCTCTGTTTGGACGAAAAAGGTTTTAAGCAGTGCCGCTGCTGAAATTTCCGCAAGGGAAAACTCTATGTCGGCTACGGAGAACTCCGACACAGAAGCCGAAAATGTGCGGCTTCGGTGCGAAATCGCAAAATTAACAAGGGATTACAGAAATTTACAGGAGAATTACGCTTCTCTTGCGGAGCAGTTTAAAATGCTCGGGCAAAAGCGTAAAAAATAAAAATTTTTATTGCAATTTTATGCAGAATATGGTATAATTAATTCTATAAAATTAAAAAAAGGGGAATTGTTATGAACAGGGAAGCCAGAAGAAAATCGGAACGATTGGCAAAAAAAGCGCGCAGAACAGTGCTGTCACTGCTTGTCGCAGGTACTTTAGCGGCAGGTGTAGCCGATAATGTAACCAATAACTCATTAGGGTTTTTAATTGAAGCAAACGCGGATGATTGTCCCTGCAACAGTTCAGGTTGTTATTGCTACCCCGATTGCGATTGTATACATTGTGACCCGCCGCCGCCTGTTGATGATTGTCAGTGTGCGGTTTGCCCGTGCAATGATAACGGAGGGGTCTGTGAATGTAATTCGGGGGTTTGCAATTGTCTGCCCTGCGAAGAAGATGATGACCCTCCCCCTCCACCCGTAACCACAACCCCGCCGCCTTATATCCCCCCGCCTCAAACCACAACAACCGCGACCTCGCCCGTAGCTACAACCACCGCGCCTGTCACTACAGCACCACCCGTTTCAACAACCGCGCCGCCTGTAACAACAGCAGTTCCCGCGCCGCCGCAGACAAACGATTACGAGCCTGATTTTTCCGAAGAAAACGGCGACGAGAAGTTTTTGTTTGACGGAAATTATGAGGATTTACTGAACGTGTACATAAACGGCAAGGTTTTGAAATCCAACATTGTCAACGACGGCAAGCAGTGGGATTTATCAGGCTTTAACGGTTATGACGACACGCTCGGGATTGCTTATGAGGGCAGTGTGGGGGTTATCCTCTACGGTGAATTCCTCAGCACGTTAAGCGGAGGAACATATCACCTTTCGGTTGAATTCAAGGACGGAACAATGGGTGATATGGAGTTTGAAATAGAGGGTACTGAAGAAGAAATTATGCCGGAAATTCCCGAAACTCTTGAAACTACCGAACCGGAAGAACACGCTCCGAATCCGCCTACAGGTGTCGCGGCAGTCGGTATAACAGCGGCAGTCGCCGCGGGAATCGCGGCGGTTATTAACCGCAGGAAAAAGAAGAATTTACATTAAAATTAAACAAATCCGCCGGTTAAATACCGGCGGATTTGTTTGTTTAATTGATTTCAACACTAAACTTATCAATATAATAAATTGTTTCCTTGCTGTTGTTTCCGTGCGTGCTTAAATACAAAGCGGGGTAATCCACTGTCGGCGTTCCCGTCCATTCGCCGCTCATGGTATGCCATGTATTTTCGGCGGCGTTTTCAATCGAATTTCCGACAGAGGGATAATCATTGTTGTTCACCTGCCAGTTTAAATCCCCAGCCGCGCCGACCCGTTTAATATCAACAGAAAACTTAACCGTTACATTTTTATCTTTATACGCGCCCAAGTTATACTGCGTTACCGCCCAGCCCTGCGGGTTTTTAATTTCCATTACGCCCGTGCGGTTTTCATCGGGCAAATCAATAATTTGAAAATCGCCCATAACCGAAAGCTCCTGCACGGTTTTATTCAGGAAATTGATTTTATATTCATCATCGCCGTATGTTCTTTCATGGTCAGCTAAAATACATTCGCTGAGTTTAATTTTCAACAGGCAGGTATTCGGGTCTTTTTCGTTGACGTGCCCCATGGTGTACCATTTTGAAAATGCTTTGCGCAGTTTTGACATCATTTCCGCGTTGCGCTCTTCCATGACCCAACCGAGATTTTCGCCCGTTCCCTTTGCTTTGAACCAGTCGCCGCAAACCGCAACCGCGTTGTTTTGTTCAATTTCACGCATTTTATTGGAAAGCGTGTATGTTACTGCATAAAACGCGCCGTCCTCATAATAGGCGTCTACAATGCGCACCTCGGGGCTTTTGCCGGATTTTGCCATCGTTGCTACGGAAATAAGGCTGTCTTGGCTGAATTTCTGCTCCATCAGTTTAATTGCGTTTTCGTATTTGCTCATTTTTTGATTTCCTCCAATTTTTAATGTTAAGATTATTATAAATGATTTAATATGACACCTGATTGTCATATTAAAAAATGTTTTTATTTTTTATTTTATATCCTATCATACCGTAAAACCAAATCATTTTCTACCAAAATCATCACTATTCATACAACAATCGTAACAAATTGACTTTTAAACGTTTTTTTGATATAATCATGTTAAGATTAAAAAGGAGTTTTTTATATGTGCGGCAGATATATCGCCAATTCAGAAGATGAAATCACGGAAATCCGCGAAATCCTGAAACAGATTTCCATGCGCCTTGTCAGCTTTGAAGTTCCCGAATCCGGCGAATCGGGAACAGTGCCGGCTTTGTCCGATGTTTTCCCCACGAATCAAGTTTTGCTGATTAACAAAACCGCCGAAATCATCCGTTCAACATGGGGCTTAGAAAAGTGGGACAAGAAAGGCGTGATTATCAACGCAAAAAGCGAAACCTGCGAACAAAGCGGGTTCTTTAAGCCGTTCGCAAATAACCGCTGTATCATTCCCGCGCACGGTTATTACGAATGGCGAAAGCCCGATAATCCCGAAGATAAACAAAAAATCAAATACGCCTTTTCAAGTAAAAATAAGCACGGCATTTTCATGGCGGGGCTGTATAAAACCGACACCTTCGCAATTATCACCAAACCCGCTGAAGAAGAAATTTTGTTCATTCACCCCCGTATGCCTTTAATCATCAGCGCGGAACAGGCGCAGGACTGGCTTTCCGGAAAGCTGTCAATCAAAGAAGCCGTGTTACAGCAGTCGGGAATCACATTCAAGGAAGCAGGTTAAAAATTCAATTATTGAAAACGGCTATCTATGACTATTTCTGTAGGGGCGACCCTTGTGGTCGCCCGCGTATTTATATCGGGTTTCTGCAATAAAGGGATAACCATTTACTGAAAATTAAAGCACCTTTCGATTTTCAGCTCTTTCAGCTTGCCTTTCAGATTCCTTTCAATTTCGGTGAAATCCTCCGGTTCGTCCTGTTCGCCGCTCGGCAAAGAAAGCTGTTCGTACTGATTATTCTGTAATTTGGAAACATGAACCCCCACGCTTCTGACCGATTTTTCGTCGAAATTATCTATATACAGGCTTTTCGCGCTTTTGTAAATCAACAAGCCGCTGTCGGTCGGCAGATTCAATGTCAACTGCCGGTTGATTGCTGTAAAATCATTGTATTTTATTAAAATCGCAATACATTTTGCCTTGACTTTGTGCTTGGCAAGCCGCGCCGACACGGTTTTGGAAAGCACATAAAGCATGGTCAGAATATCAAGCTCGTTTTTAAGGTCATAAGGCATCGTAACCGTGTTCCCTATGCTCTTGAACGGGTCGTTTTCGGGTGTTTTCGGGTCAAAGGCGCGGTCGTCGCCGTTAGCGAACATCCACAGAACCTCGCCGTTTTTGCCTAAAGCGCGCTTCAGATACTTCACGTTACAGCGAGCCAAATCGCCTATGGTTAAAATCCCCATACCCATAAGCTTTTTGCGGGTCGCGGGACCCACGTAAAGCATTTCAAACGCGGGCAGCTTCCAAATCAGCGGCTTTAAATCTTCTTTGGTTAAAACCGTGGTGGCGTCCGGCTTTTTCATGTCCGAAGCAAGCTTTGAAAAAATATAGTTATAGCTTACGCCGACGGACGCCGTCAAGCCAAGCTCGGACTTAATCCGTGCTCTCAGCTCGTTCGCAAGCCTTTTCCCTTCTTCCGCGCCGTCCGCTCTGCCCGTCAGGTCAATCCACGCTTCGTCAAGCCCGAACGGAATCACCTCATTGCTGTACTGCCTGTATAAATCCCGCGCTTTCTTGGCAAACGCGACATATTTGGGGTAATCGGCGGTTACGGTGACAAGATTGGGCGATTTCTGCCGGGCGAAGAAAATGCTTTCGCCTGTGATTACACCCATGTTTTTAGCAATATCGTTCTTGGCGAGAATAATCCCGTGGCGCATGGCGGGGTCGCCGCAGACAGCCATAGGGACGTGCCGCAGCCGCTCATTGTAGATACATTCGACAGACGCATAATAGCTGTTCATGTCGCAGTGAAGCATTACTTTTTCCATAAATTATATAAAACCTGCTTGACAAATTGTGAACGATGGTGTATAATAAATACGAACAACGGTTCGTATTTTTAGTATACCGAACATCCGTTCATTTGTCAAGTGTTTTTTATGAATTTATGTTCATATATTTTGTATAGGGAGGTTTATATGGGATTTGCCGAAAAACTGCGCGAGCTGAGAACGCGCCAAAACATGACACAGTCGGAATTCGGTCTGGCGTTGGGTGTTACCGCCCGCACTGTCATCAATTACGAATCCGGTAACCGCGTACCTAAGGACATGGAATTTTACAAGAAGGTTTCCGAACGGTTCAAACTCCCGTTAGAATCGCTTCTGACCGAGCGCGAAGAATTCGCCGCGCAAGCTTATGCCGCGGGCGGGCTTACGGAAAAGCGCAAGGCGGAGGCTCTTGTCGCGGAAGCAAATTCGCTGTTCGCAGGCGGCGCGCTGACCGAAGAGGACAAGGACGCGGTGTTTTACGCTTTGCAGGAAGCGTACTGGATTGCGAAAAGCGAAAATAAAAAGTATGCTAAAAAGCGTACAAAGAAGTCTTAATTATGTCTATGGAATACATTCACAGAGAAGCGGCGAAGCTTGTCTGCAAATGCCGGACGCGCAACCCTTTCAAAATCGCTAAAATCATCGGTGTGCATGTGATTTGGCGCGATGATTTCGTGAAGCTGAAAGGTTTATATAAAGTAATTGAGCGCAACCGCTTCATATTCATCAACAGCAGACTTGATGAATATGAACAAAAATTAATCTGCGCCCACGAGCTGGGGCATGACGCACTGCACCGCACGCTTGCGACTTACGGCATTTTGCAGGACATGATGCACTGCGACATGAAAAGCCGCCCCGAATACGAAGCTAACGTATTCGCGGCGGATATTCTGCTTGACGATAAGGAAATTTTTGACCTTGCGCGGGACGGCTACACCGAACAGCAAATTGCAAGCGAGCTTTGCGTTGACGTGAATCTGCTGATTATAAAAATGAATGAGATGAATAAGCGGAGCGGGTACGGATTTAAGCTTTCAAGCGCGCCGCGGGGGGGATTTTTGGGGGATTAATCCCTGATAACTTCATGCGCGGTATAGCCGTAATATTCGCCTGTTTCAGCGTCGTAAATTCCGATAACCGTAGCGGGCTTGATTAGTCCGCGTTTGGTTTCAAAACCGTCTGGATAATAAACGCCCAAAACCCAAATCATGCGGTCGGAGGGAATTGCGGTCAGTTCGCCGTCGTCATATTGCTCAACAAACTCGGCATAGGTCATCACTTCCATAATTTTAACAAACGCGCCGACAGATTCAAGATAATCATAATCAATCACGCTTTTAATATCAAAATAATCATCAGTATCATTTGTATTTTGATAAACAGGCTCATCAACCGTCCTGTCTATGCCGACTGCGACAAGCTCCCCGTCAATAATTGCCAATTCCCCCATAAACGGAATCACTTCCAAGGTGGGTGTATTATACGTATATTTGGTTACGATGAGCTTGCCGTTTTTAAGTTCCAAAGCATAATCATACTGCATACGGTCAGATAGGTCATACTCCTTTTTTTCGGCATAATCATAAACGATAATCCGCGAATCAACAACACCCGAACCCATCCACACCGTCGCGCAGAAATCGGGGTAGCCGTTGCCGGTTATATCCGCTATGAATATATTTTGAATGGGCATACCGTAAAACAGAACCGTTTCCACCCCGTTTGGGTCGATTGCGGTAACGTTTGCGGAAGTCCACTTAAAAATAATATTATCAAATTCAGGCAGTTGCAATTCAATAATATCATTCCAGTCTACTTTGTCGAGAGCAACCCATTCCTCCGCATAATAATCATTGATTCTTCTGTCCCTGTCGAGCAATATAATATTTGAGGTTTTTCTTAACTGCATAGGATAGGTTTCCATAATCCCTCCGCTGTAATACACCTCAACCGTATCGCCGACAAAAAATTCGGTTTTATCTTCGTTTACAAGCGGAACTGTGATTAATTGCCCGCTCAGGTGAGTGCTGTACAGCTCGCTGACCTTTACAAGAACAGCGTTATCGTACACATGAGTTACAGCACCTCTGAACATACTTAAATCCGGCGAATCGGGTTCTACAGACTCGTCATGCGGCGGATTTTCATATGACGGATTTTCATATGACGGATTTTCCGACAACGCGCCGTTATCCGACAGCATAATCCCTGCCGTTATGCTTCCGCCGACTAAAACAACCAACGCCAGCATAACAGGGATTAACTGCTTCATTACAGGAGCGGAAGATGCGTAAATCCTGTTGTTGCCTTTCATTTTTTCCTTGGTTTTGCGGAGCAGGGATTCGCTCGGGTGAATCTGCTCCGTCATGCTTTCATAAAGATTTTTATCACTCATTGAAATATTCTCCTTTCAGTTTTTCCCGCAGAATAGCACGGGCGCGGGTCAGCCATGTGCGGACGGTTGATTCGCGTGCGTTAAGTATCTTACTGATTTGCTTTACGGAAAGCTTCTCGCCGTAAAACAAGTGAATTGCAGAACGGTATTTTTGCGGAAGCAATTTTAAATATTCAAATAAATCGATTTCTTCTTTTGCTTCAAAAATAATCGAATCTTCATAATCGTTAATCGATACGGTCTTTCTGAACCACGCCGATGTTTTCACGGATTTACAGCGGTTGAGCGTAACGCGAATCAGCCACGCTTTCATATGCTCATCGTC
The DNA here is from genome assembly GCA_009782265.1 of Oscillospiraceae bacterium. Classification (GTDB taxonomy): domain Bacteria; phylum Bacillota; class Clostridia; order Oscillospirales; family Ruminococcaceae; genus Ruminiclostridium_E. Next base: position 24,735 of record WRJM01000003.1, read on the forward strand.
GTTAAAGGTGCGCGGCTTGGAAACCAAAGAAAGAAAAACGTCCTGAAACACGTCTTCGGCGTCATGCTTTGAACGCATTTGCGTCAGGGCAATCCGGTAAACCGTATCCGAATATTTTTCAAGAGCTTCGTCAATGCAATCGTCCGTACGCAGCGATTGTATTGCCATAGGTTTAACCACCTCCTGCCAATAACACTTATCAAAAACGCAAAAAGCTACAATTTTTATAAAATTGTTTTTGGTTTACATTATATAAATAATATATCACATTTTATAATATAAAATCAACACTTCAAGTATTGACGTAAGCTTTTATATACTGTATAATGAAAGGAAACTATGTATAAATTCGTTGGAGGTATGTTTGAAAGATAAATCTTTCAAACCGGAATTTGTTCCTTTGCAGGTTGACTTGTCAAACTGCCACGGTCTAAAACAACGACCGTAATTTGGCTGCGCCAAACCGGAAAAATTCCAGAAAGGTATGGTTATAAATATGAAAATCAGCAAATTTAAAAAAGCAATATCCTTTATCCTTGCGGCGGTATTATTATCCCCGTTTATTTTTACGTTCAATGAGCCGATGGCGGCGGCTGATACCGCTTCCAAGGCGGGTATAGCTTTACCTCCCGTTCCCGATAAGGGCACGAAACCCGCCGACAGCGACTTCGTTTTGGTTTATGATAAAGCGGCGGATTTATACGTTGATAGCGCGGATTGGGAGGGCGTAAAGCTTGCGCTTGCGTCCCTGCAAAGTGATATAGAGCTTGTCAGCGGGCAGAAGCCCGATATTAAAAACAACACTTCTTCCCTTTCAGATATGGCGGTGATTGTGGGTACTATCGGAAAAAGCGCGGTAATTGACGATTTGATTAACAATGCAAAAATAAAATTAAACGTATCCGGTATTACAGGCAAATGGGAAAGTTATGTGATTGAAATTGTGGAAAATCCTGTGCCCGGCGTCAGCCGTGCTCTTGTTATCGCCGGAAGCGACAAGCGCGGGACAATTTACGGCATTTATAAAGTCAGTGAACTTATCGGGGTATCGCCGTGGGTTTGGTGGGGCGACAGTATGCCTGAGCGTAAAGGGAAATTGACTTTCGACGGAACACTCCGCATTGAACAAGGCGAACCGTCCGTGAAATACCGCGGGATATTCTTAAACGATGAGGCGCCGAGCCTTTCCGGCTGGGCTTCAAAAAATTTCGGTTCTTTGAAAAATTCCGGCGCATCAAAAGGCTTTGACCATGAATTTTACAGCCATGTTTTTGAATTGCTTCTGCGCCTGAAAGGCAATTATCTCTGGCCGACCATGTGGAACAATTCTTTCCATACCGACGACCCCTTGAATTCCGAACTTGCCGATACATACGGAATCGTGATGGGTACATCTCATCAGGAACACATGACCTGCGCCGATAAGGAATGGAGCTGGGACGGTAAAGGCGATTGGAATTATTTCACCAACAAGGATAATATTTACAATTTTTGGAAAAACGGCGTTACGGTGCGTAAAAATTATGAATCCGTGCTGACGCTCGGCATGCGCGGACAGGCGGATACAAGCATACTCGGCGCGAACGCCACGCTCGGCGACAATATGAATTTATTGGCAGATGTTCTGAAAGACCAGCGGCAGATTATTAAGGACGTGTACGGCGCGGAAAACGCCGCCCCTCAGCTTTTGGCGCTTTACAAGGAAGTTGAGGATTTTTACTACGGCGACAGCACCTACGGCAAGCTTGCCGTCCCCGACGATGTAACATTACTGCTATGCGACGATAACTTCGGCAACGTCCGCACTTTGCCGGTTCCGGAAATGCGAAATCGTTCCGGCGGTTTCGGTATGTATTACCATTTTGACTACAGGGGCGGACCGATTAGCTACCAGTGGATTAATCAAATCCCGCTTAATAAAATTTGGGAACAAATGACGTCCGCATATGACGCGGGTGTTGACAGAATTTGGATAGTTAATGTCGGCGATTTAAAACCTATGGAACTGCCCATAGATTATTTCCTGAATCTTGCTTATGATTACGAAAAATGGAGCGCGCCCAATTTAACCGATACGTTCACCCGTGAATGGGCGGCGCGGGAATTCGGCGAAAAATTCGCTGACGACGCAAAGGACGTACTGAACGGCTACACCAAAATCCTCGGCGCACGCAAGGCGGAGGTCGTTCTTGCCAATCCGTCCACATTCAGCCTTACCGCCTTTGACGAAGCGAACAGGGTGATTCGGGCGTTTGAAAACGTGGTTGAAAAAGCCGAGAAAATATACAACGAACTCCCCGATTATAAAAAACCGGCGTTCTATCAGCTTGCATTATATCCGGCGCGTGCTTCCATGAATGTGTATAAAACCGGCATTTACGCCGCGTGGAGCTTGTTCTTGGCAAAAGAAAACCTCCCCGCCGCCAACGAATACGCTAAGCTTGCGGAAGCGGCATTTGAAGCGGATAAGGCGGATATGGAGTATTACAATAAAATGCTTTCAAGCGGTAAATGGGATGGGATTATGCGCCAAAATCACATCGGATATACCACATGGAACAGCCCGTCCAACTCCGTCGTAGCGGACAGAATGTTCGATACCGGTTCTGTAAACCCTCTGGACGGCTCGGAGCTTGCCGTGCGTGTGCAGAACAGTGATGTGATTATCAGAGGCGGTAAAACAGAATTAGATGATTTTTCAAACCTCAGTCAGCAGAACAGATACTTTGATATTTTCAACGGCAAAGCCCTGCCGTTTGAGTTTACGGTAAAATCAAGCGCGGACTGGGTGAAAATTTCTGAAAACAGCGGTGTTTGTATCAGCCAAAAACGAATCGGCGTTTCGGTTGACTGGAGTAAAGTTAAATCGGATTCGTCGGCAATAATCACTGTTTCGGGTACGGGTCAAAGCATAGAAATCGCCGTAAACGCTGAGGTTTTCGGAGAAGCTGTTTCGCCTGAAAAAGCTTATGTTGAAACCGACGGGACTATTTCAATCAATCCTGTAAACTACGCCGAAAACACAGCCGTAAACGCGGCAAGCTGGACGGTGATTGACGATTACGGGCGCGATAATCATTTCAGCAGTATAAAAGTTTTACCGAATCACAGAAGCTTCACAGAAAGCAGCGCGCCTTTTGTTGAATACGATTTCTACGTTCAGAACGAGGGCGAATACAATGTTAATGTTTTTATTGCCCCGACCAATAATTTCGTTCATCAAACGATTACGCCTTTAACACAGCAGCTGCGCTTCTCAGTACAGATTGACAGCGGAGAAAAACAAACCGCAAACGGCTTGCCGAGCGGATTTAATGTAGGCGGCAACGCATGGTCGTACAGTGTAATGAATAATATGCGCATGACCCAAACCAATCACGGCAGTCTTTCTAAAGGCTGGCATACCTTGCGTATTTTTGCAATTGACCCCGGCGTTGTGATTCAAAAAATCATTGTCGCTCCGGCAGACGCAAAACAAACAACCGTCGGGAACTCGCCGCAGACCTATCACTTTATGGATTCTTATTTCGGACCGCCCGAAAGCTTTTGGGCGGAAACATCTGATGTTGCAAAGCCGTATCCGGAGTTGGACGCGGGGATTCAGCAGTTCACGGCAAAGAATGTTGAAATTACCTTTGAAGCGGACGGCGTTGTGATTGAAAAAGTGACGGCTTCGGCTTCAAACGGCTCAAAGCTGACTTCGGAGCAAATCAACGCTGTCAAACAGCCGGAAAAAGAAGGGCATGATTTTGCGGGCTGGCTGACGGCGGGCGGAACGGCATTAACAGACCAAATCATTTTTACGGAAGCCGCAGCGGTTACGGCAAATTTTGTTTCGACCGATTCAGCCGGCATTACGTATTATCCCAACAACGGCACTGCCGAAAGCCATAAAACCCACGCACCCAAAGAAACCGCCGTTGTTGTTGAAAATTGTACTTTTTCCAATGATAATAAAACCTTCCTGCGGTGGAACACAAAACCCGATGACAGCGGCGATGTATACACGCCCGGCGTTGAGTATACTGCGCGTGAACCTATGGTTCTGCACGCGATTTGGACAGACGACATGAGTGTTACCACGTTTTCAAGCGGCTTGGCGGGCAGTCTTGCCGATAAAGCGTTTGACGGCAGCCAAGGCACTTCGTGGAAAACGCTCGGCAACGGCACGGAATGGGTCGAAATCGGACTTAACGGGAGCTACACCCTTGACGGTATAACGGTTGTTTTTGAAGGCGGTGCAGATAATATTGAAGCTTATCAGGTTGAAACAATGGCTTCAAACGGGCAATGGGAGCAGATGGCGTCCGGAACGGGAAGCAGTATCGGCGAAAGCGGTGAATTGCTTTTCCTGCAGGCTCTGCCGGTAACAACAAACAGAATCAAATTCAGCTTTTCTGCCAAAAACGCAGATACACCCGTTTCTGTCAGTGAAATATCGCTTGCGCCGTTTATTAACTGGGGGCTTGCCGGAAACGGCGGTATGATTACATCCGTTCCGGACGACGGCGAAGGTGAGCCGGAGGTAATGAACGACGGCGACAGGGTTGACTACAACAAACGCTGGCGAATCGACTCAAAGGAAGGCTTCACAACACCGATTACGCTTACGCTTGCGGAAAGCAAAAACATTTCGGTTGTGAATATATTCAGTATCACCGGCTTATGGAACGAAAGCCCGCCCGATATTAAACGTGATACAACCGCAACCTCCGCGCTCGGCACAATCCGCAACCTTACGCTTGAATACACCGCGGACGGAAACGAATGGCTTCCTTTGCCGAACGGTAAAATCACCAATAATCAATATTCATGGATTTCGGTACAGCTTGACGAACCGATTGCCATGACGGGCGTCCGGTTTACGGTTCAGGCGCAGGGCGGCAGTGAATTCAACGACGACTGGATTCGCGTGGTTCAGTTTGAAGCATTAGAGCTTGTTGACACAAACGGAATCATCAAGCTTCCCGAACTGATTGACAACGATATGAGTGTTGCGCCGACAATGACGTCCGGCTCTGACGAAGATTCAGAAACCGATAACGAAAAAGATGGTGAAAAAGACGACGGTTTTATTATCTATATCGTTATAGGTCTTGCGGTTATGGCGGTTGTCGGGGTTAGCGCATTTGTGTTCCTGCGCATGAAAAAGAGCAAACCGGTCAAGCCTGTGCAGGAAAATGCTCAGCCGGAAACAAAAATGCAACAAAACGATATTCAACAGGAAGAAAGCGCACCGGAAGAAATACAGGAAGAAAACGAATAAATCTTTAAAATAAGACAATATGGTGTCATATTTATATGCTATAATGTAGGGGATATTATTTATCCCCTACATTAAAAAGGCTGTGAACTTTATGAAATTAAACCGACTGCTTGAAATCACCACGATTCTTTTGAACAAAAAAACCGTAACCGCGGCGGAGCTTGCCGAGCGTTTCGGTGTTTCCACGCGCACAATTTACCGCGATATAGACGCGCTGTCCGCTTCCGGTGTACCTGTTTTCTGTTCGCAGGGTTCGGGCGGCGGGATTTCGATTTTAGAGGATTACACTGTCAACCGAACTATGTTGTCAGGGAGTGAACGCGACAGTGTTTTGCTTGCTTTGCAAACATTAGAAGCAACACGCTTCCCTGAAATAAACATCCTTTTGGAGAAGCTCGGCGGTATTTTTAAATCACCTGATTCCGACTGGATTTCCGTGGATTTTTCACCGTGGGGAAGCAACCCGAATTCGCAGAATAAATTCTCCGACATCAAAGCGGCGATTCTGCAAAGCCGTATCATCGAGGTAGGTTATATCAACGCTTATAACGAAAAAAGCCGCCGTAAAATCGAACCGCTGCGCTTGATTTTCAAATCGCAGGCGTGGTATTTGTGGGGGTTCTGCCTTGCAAAGCAGGAATACCGGACTTTCCGCATTTCCCGTATTAAAAGCGTTTCAGTAACCAATGAAACCTTTGACCGCAGTAAACCTCATGTTTCCGCGAACGGCGAAGAAAAAATCAAACAGGAACGCTGTCCGTGGATACGGCTTACCTTAGAATTTTCCGGCGACGCGCTGTATCGCTTATGCGATGATTTTGACGACGATATTCTCACCGATAACGGGGACGGCACATTTAAAATCGAAATTTCATTACCTGAAGAAGAATGGCTTTACGGCTATATTCTGTCATTCGGAACTTCGGTAAAAGTTCTTGCGCCGGCGTATATAAAAAAAATCATAAAAGAACGCGCCGAAAAAATCGCGGGAATGTATTAAAAATGATTGACAAATCCTTCCTTTTATTATATAATAAAAAACAGCAAATCTGCTCTTAACCTTATGTTAAGGGCAAAATTTTCTTTATTAGGAGAAACATATGAGTAACAGCGCGGAAAAACAAAATTCAAGCGGCTTGAAAGTTCTAATCGCAGGGGCGGTTCTGCAATTGTTTTTAGGGATTATATATGTCTGGAGCGTTTTTGTCAAACCCGTCAGTCATTATTACGGTTGGTTCACCGTGTCCGGTGACTGGGTTGCAGATTACTCTGCTGTAAAACTAACCGCTTCTTTTATGCTTTGCTTTTTCGTAATCGGCATACTCACGGGCGGAAAGCTGCAAACCAAAATCGGCGCGAAGTTAACGGTTTTAACGGGCGGTCTTATGGTTTCCGCCGGTATGTTGGCAACCGCGCTGATTCCGCAGGGAAAACTTTCCCTCGAACATATGTTCAGCAGTTCAATGTCATTGGAGGGACCTGTACGTGAAGCTGCCGCACCAGTATTCTTGATATATCTTTTTTACGGTATTATCGGCGGTTTCGGCGTGGGTATGGCGTATAACGCCATTGTGTCCAGCGCGCAGAAATGGTTTCCGAAAAAGCGCGGCATGGTGACGGGGGTTGTGGTTTGCTCCTTCGGGCTTTCAACCGTCATTTTCGCGCCGCTCGTTGAAACGCTTAACAGAAATTTTGCGGTTAATACTACTTTTATGATTTTGTCCGGTGTTTTTGCTTTAGCGACGCTTTCTATTTTTAGCTTTATTAAAATGCCGGAGCAGGTTTCAAATGCATCCGCTCCTGTTTTAAAAGGCAAGCAATATTCAACCTTTGAAATGCTGAAAACCCCGCGCTATTACCTGCTTACACTGTCGCTGATGTTCGGTACATCAGTGTTTTTCATCATCAACCCGTCTTTGAAGGAACTTGCCATAAACCGCGGTATAGCGGATTTCGCGACTTATCTCGTTATGTTCACCGGTATCGCCAACGCGCTCGGTCGGCTCGGCGCGCCTATGCTGTCCGATAAAATCGGCAGAGAGAGTGCCGATATAATTATTCTGATGATAACCGCGCTCGGCGCGTTCGGGTTATGTTTTGCGGAAGGGGCTTTGCTGATTGCCGTAATCGCACTTGTGGCGTTTTGCTACGGCGGTTATTCCGGGTTATATCCGGTGCTGACCTCCGAAAACTTCGGGCTTAAAAACGTCGGCTCAAATTACGGCGCGGTCATGGTCGGTTTTATGCTTTCGGCGTTATTGTTCCCGATTGTGCTGAATAAAATCGAAAACCAAACCGTGAAATTCATTATTTTAGGTGCTTTGGCGGTTATCGGCGCGTTTTTAGTAATTGTATTAAAAATTATAAATACCCGTAGAGGCGAACAGCGTTCGCCCGACTTAAAATCCGATTAAATTTAGCGGGAGAACATTGTTCGCCCCTACATGGGAGATAAAAACCAAATGAAACAGCTTTTAATGGGCAATGAAGCCATCGCGCTGGGCGCAATCCGCGCCGGAATCGGCTTTGCTTCCGGTTATCCGGGTACGCCGTCCACGGAAATTCTTGAAACCCTTGCCAAGAATAATGACGGCAGTTTTTACATTGAATGGTCTGTCAACGAGAAATGCGCGCTTGAAACGGCGGCAGGAGCGGCTTTTACAGGTGTCCGTGCACTCGTTACCATGAAGCAGGTGGGCTTAAATGCCGCTTCCGACCCGCTGATGAGCCTGAATTATGTCGGCGTAAAAGGCGGTATGGTTGTGGTTGTCGCTGACGACCCCGGTCCGATTTCATCGCAGACCGAGCAGGACACAAGGCATTTCGGGATTTACGCGAAGCTTGCGGTTTTTGACCCCTCAAGTCCGGAAGAAGCTTATAAAATGATTGCGGACGCGTTTGAACTCTCGGAAAGAATCGGCAGACCGGTGCTGTTCCGCCCGACAACACGCATTTGCCACGGACGGGCAAGCGTGGAAATTTTACAAAAATCAGAAACCCGCCGATTAGTTAAAATAGGGTTCTTAACAAACCGTGATACCGGCGGAATCGCAGACGGCGGCACGTCGCACCCGTCAAGAGTAATCTTTCCGCGGCTTGCTTTTCAGCAGAAATCTGTCATTGAAAGCACGCTGAAACAGCTTAGTAACGAGCTTTCGGAATACCCCGCAAATGCAATAGAGGGTAACGGAAAACTCGGTATAGCTTGCGGCGGGGTCAGTTATGCTTACGTAAAGGAAGCCTGTAGGGGCGAACATTGTTCGCCCGATAATAACAGCGTTCCTGCGGGCGCACACTGTGCGCCCCTACACAAGCTTTTAAAAATCTCTGCTTACCCTTTCCCGCAGAAAAAAGCCCTTGAATTTCTTGACGGGCTTGAAAAAGTTTTGGTAATTGAAGAATTAGACCCGGTTATAGAGCGGGAATTGGTTTACCTCTGCGGGTTTCATCATCTTGATGTTGAAATACTCGGAAAACATTCAGGGCACATTCAAAACGCAGGCGAATTATCGCCCGATATTGTTAAAAGCGCTGTGTTAATCTTTTTAGGTTTACAGGATGATACTCTTGTAAATAAAGGGTTTTCAGAACCGGAAGCTGTTCCTGAACTGCCGGTGCGTCCGCCCGTGCTTTGCGCGGGTTGTCCGCACAGAGCGGCGTTTTTTGCAGTAAAGGAAGCTTGTCTGAATCCTCGAACGAATTCGGACGTCAAGCACAAAGCTGTATATTCCGGTGATATAGGTTGCTACACGCTTGGGAACGCCAAGCCGCTTGAAATGGTTGATACCTGCCTTTGTATGGGCGCGGGGATTACGATTGCACAGGGACTTCACAGAGCTGAACCTGATACGTATCATTTTTCTTTTATCGGCGATTCTACCTTCTTTCACAGCGGAATCACCGGTATTATTAACGCTGTTTATAACCAAACCGACATCATTGTTGTAATCCTTGATAATTCCACTACTGCTATGACCGGCGGTCAGCCGCACCCGAGTACAGGCAGAACCCTGATGAACACCGATTCCCCGAAAGTCAGTATATACGATATTGTCAAGGCTTGCGGTGTTTCTAAGCTTATTCGCTGTAATCCTTTTGAAGTTGACAAAGCGATAAACGCCGTGAAATCCATGCTTGACGAGAAAGGCGTGCGGGTGATTTTATTTGAAGCTCCCTGTATTGCGGTTTCTAAAAATTCTGATAAATATACTGTAAACTCAGAAAAGTGTACAGGTTGCGGGATTTGCGTCAGGAAATTAGGCTGTCCGGCTGTTACGCTTGCCGATAAAAAAGCCTTGATTGATGCCGATTCCTGTACGGGTTGCGGGGTTTGCGCAAATATTTGCAAATTTAATGCGATTAACGTAGGGGACGACGTCCACAGCGTCCCGTCAATATAAACGGAGGGTTGTAATGGAGTATAACATCATCATCGCCGGTGTCGGCGGGCAGGGTACGGTTTTAGCGTCAAAGCTCATCGCCGCCGCCGCTATGAAAAAAGGCTTCTTTGTTCGTACTTCCGAAACCATCGGCATGGCACAGCGCGGCGGCTGTGTAACCAGCCATGTACGGATTGCAGCCGCCCAGCGTGACGCCGTCCGGTGTGCCGCCGGCGGCAATATTTGCTTCTCCCCTATAATCGGCAGTAAATCTGCTGATATGCTCATATCCATGGAGCTTGCGGAAACCGTGCGGGTTTTGCCGCTCCTGAAAGACAGCGGAACTGTGATTACCTGCAACAATGCGGTTTTCCCGACGACAGGTGCTTATAATCAAGATGAGATTTTAAGCTATCTGCAAAAAAATATACCGTCCGTTTTCATTGCGGACAGCAAAGAGTTTATTAAACAGAACGGCGCAAAAGTGCTTAACACCTATCTTCTCGGCGCGGCGGCACAATCGGAGGCGACTGTCGCCTCCGAAAAATTCCCCTTTTCGGTATGTGAACTTGAAGAGGTTGTCAGGGAGAATGTCCCCGAAAAATTCATTGAATTAAATTTAACTGCTTTTAAAGCGGGGAAAGAGGAATATTATGGTCAGCTTCAATCTTGAAGCGGTTCAAAATGCAATTACCCACGCAAAAAACAGCGAATTTTATAAGAACAAATTAAACGGTATTGAGTCCGCTGATATTAAAAGAAAGGAAGATTTTGAAAAACTTCCGTTCACCGACAAGGAAGATTTACGCTCGGCATATCCTTTAGGTTTACAGGTTGTCGGTGACGAAAAAATCGTGCGGATTCACTCGTCGTCAGGCACTACGGGAACGCCGGTAATAATCCCGTACACCCAAAAAGACGTAAACGACTGGGCGGTGATGTTCAGACGCTGTTATGAAACCGCCGGTATAACCAATCTTGACCGGATTCACATTACCCCGGGCTACGGCTTGTGGACGGCGGGAATCGGCTTTCAGCTCGGCGCGGAGCTGCTCGGCGCAATGAGTATTCCGATGGGACCTGGCAACACCGACAAACAAATCAAGATGATGATTGACTTAAAATCCACCGTGCTTTGCGCGACTTCTTCTTACGCGCTTTTACTTGCGGAAGAAATCACCAAACGCGGCGTTAAGGATAAAATCTGCCTGAAACGCGGCGTTATCGGCTCGGAACGCTGGGGCGAAAAAATGCGCGGTCGTATCGCAAACGAGCTTGGCGTTTCGCTTTTTGATATTTACGGTTTAACCGAAATCTACGGACCGGGAATCGGGATTAACTGTGGACATGACAGCGCAATGCACATGTGGAGTGATTTTTTCTACTACGAGATTATCGACCCGAAAACAGGCGAAATTCAGCCGGAGGGCGAAGTAGGTGAACTTGTGATTACGACTTATCACAAGGAGGGCGCGCCGTTAATCCGATACCGCACGCATGACTTAACGCGGGAAATCCCGGGAAAATGCGCCTGTGGTTCTGCTTTCCCGCGGATTGACGCAATTATCGGGCGCAGTGATGATATGGTAAAGGTACGCGGTGCGATGATTTACCCGAGCCGTGTGGATGAGCTTCTTGCTAAAATCGACGGCGTTTCAAGTGAATATCAAATTATGATTGACCATGTTTCAGGCAGGGATATTCTGACGTTATTTTTTGAAACAGGTTTAAAGGATGAAGCACTTAAAACGCTTGAAAAAACCGTGGAAGCCGAGTTTAAGCAAACCATAGGCTTAACACCGAAAGCAAAGGCGGTGGCGGTGGGCGAACTGCCGAGGAGCGAGAAGAAGTCAACACGGGTGTTTGATAATAGATATTAACCCCCGCACACATCAATCACCACCAATTCAGGGCGGTTAAAAATCCGCGGAATCCCCCTTGTGCTTTTGCTTAAACCCCTGCTGACCACCATATAATTATCAAAAGATTCGCCGATATTGTAAATCCCGCCTGCGTATTTGGGTTTAAACCCCTGATGAACGGCGTAAATCCCGTTCGCCGCACTCGGCACGTGCGGAAGCCTGATTTGCCCGCCGTGTGTATGTCCGGTCAGAATCAAATTGAAATTTAATTTTTCATATAAATTAATTTTTTCGGGGCGGTGTGTAAGCAGAATGGTGTAATTCCGGCTGTCGGCTTCCCGCGCACAGTTCAAAAGTTGTTTCTTGAATTTTTCCGCGCCGATAACCGCGTCGTCCACGCCGCAGATGTTAATTTTATTCCCGCGCACGTTTACTTTTCTGCACTCACCCTCAAGAACGTCTGCGCCAAGCTCACGGAAGAAATGCTTGATTTCACGGACTTCGCCGCTTTTGAACTCGTGATTGCCCGAAACGTAGAAGCATGGATAATCCCCCAGCTTCCGAAGCAGAATTTTTGTGTTCGCATGGGGAATAATATGGTCGGCGATGTCGCCCGCCATGAGGATTAAATCAGGATTAACGGCTTCAATGGCGCGGATTAGCTTCTTCTGCCCCCTGCCGTAACTGTTGCTGTGCAGGTCGGACAGCAGAACCAATCGGATTTTGCCGTTGGTTTTGCCGGTGTGAATTTTATAGCGGACGACAGACAATTCTCGCCCGCGGATAATGCCCATCATTGCCCAGCCCATTAAGAATAAAAGTATATTTTTTATGGTTTTCATAATAATATGATTTATAATTTTTAAATAAATATACTATAAATCCAAATCCAAAAACAGGAGCGCGATAAATGACAATCTCAGAAATGCAGGAGCAAATCCGTGAATTGAAGCAAAAAACCAACACTGCCGTTCTCGCCCATTCTTATCAGGCGCGTGAAATTTTGGAAACCGCCGATATTACCGGCGATTCGTTTCAATTAAGTGTAGCGGCAAAAAGTGCAGAACAGCGCAATCTAATCCTTTGCGGCGTGAAATTCATGGCTGAAACCGCAAAAATTTTAAATCCCGAAAAGCACGTATTCTTAGCGAATAAAAACGCAGGCTGCCCTATGGCGGAGCAATTAACTCCGGAAACACTTGCCGCTATGAAAAAAGCAGAACCTGACCGGGCAGTTGCCGCTTACATAAATACAACCGCAGAGCTAAAAAAACTCTGCGACGTGTGCGTGACCAGTTCGGGCGCGGTGCAAATCGTGCAGAACATGGAAGCGGAAAAAATCCTTTTTATTCCTGACCGCAACTTGGGTGAATTTATAAAAAAGCAAGTCCCCGAAAAGGATATAAAACTCATTGACGTCGGGTGCTGTCCCGTGCATAACGCCGTAACCGCCGAAGATGTTTTAAAGGCGAAAGCAAATTATCCGGACGCGCTTGTTTTGGTTCACCCTGAATGTAAGCCGGAAGTTTTAAAATACGCGGACTATATCGGTTCTACAACGGGGATTATGGAATTTGCGAAGAATTCAAGCAAAAACGAATTCATAATCGGCACGGAAATGAGCATTACCGCGCATTTACAATACGAATGTCCCGAAAAACATTTTTACGCGCTGTCCGGAAAAATCCTCTGCGCTGACATGAAGATGACAACATTGCCGGATTTATTGAACACATTGCAGTCTGTTGCGCAAAATGACGGCAAAGCGTTTGAAATTATAATGAGTGATGAGGATATAAAACAGGCGGGGCGGTGTATTGAGAATATGCTGAAGTATTCGGGGTAATCCGGCGGTTTTTTGTGCGGATTTGTGCAGATTTGTGCATATTTACAATAGACAAAATTTTATATAATACGGTATAATTTATTTATTTAAATTCATCAGGGGGAGCGGCAATTATGAAAATTAAAAGAATTTTATCGGGGTTTATTGCGGCTGCAATTATTTTCGGGCTTTTTTCGGTTATACCGGTAACGGCAACGGTACAGGTTTACCCGACGCCGGAGGGGTACAGCGACCATGACTATCAGAAGCTGATTGCGTTTTTCACGCAGAATGAGAACAACATGAAGATTATTGATAAATTAGGTTGGGATTTGGCAAAACCGGAAACGTGGGGAAAAGAATCTTTTAATATTATTACATGGAATAATGACTTAATTAAGCAAATTATAAGTATTGAATTACCTAATTTAATTTTATCCGGAACTTTAGATATTTCCGATTGTGTTTCTCTTGAATATTTGTTATGTTATGACAATATCCTTACAAATATTAATGCTTCCGGTTGTAAATCACTTAAAACAATAGATTGTGCTAATAATAAACTTATAAGTATTAATGTTTTCAGCTGTGATTCACTTTCATGGTTTGGTTGCAGTAATAATAACCTCACAATTCTTGATGTTTCTAATAATCAAATGCTTCGAACATTAAACTGTCCAAACAATAATCTCATAAGTCTTATTGGTTTCGGTTGTTACAGGCTTTTGCGATTAAGCTGTAGCAATAATAAGCTAACAAGTATATCATCATTTGAAGATTTAGGAAGTTTAATAATCGCAGATGTCAGTAATAATAACCTTGATTTAAACAGCGAAGCGGTAAAAACTTCAATTAATAAAATACAAGCAACTATTGATAAAAATAACGGGAAATTTTACTATGAATTGCAAAAAAGCGGCGAACCGCCTGCTCCCCCTCCGCTCCTGAAAGGCGACGTAAACGGCGACGGCAAGGTTGACACCGCTGACGCGCTTGATGTTTTGCGGCATGTTGTCGGCATTGAACATATCGGGGATTATTACTTCCATGCCGCCGATTTGGACGGCGACGGGAATATTACTACCGCCGACGCGTTAGCAATCCTTAAAATTATAGTGGGTTTATAAGTTTAATAAATGAAAAGAAGCCTTTACGGCTTCTTTTCAGGTTATAAATCATATAATCTTAGAATTATTAATCACCAACTTAAAATTAATCCCTAACGCTTCTGCGGACACCCGGCACAGCGACATGCGGTTTAAAAAGATTTCAAAATATTCCATAATCGAGCTGATTTCAAGGTCGATAATTAAGTCCAGAAACAACTCGGTTTTGTCGTCCGAGAAGTAATAACGGGACTGCACACAAGCGTAATTCACCCTGTCGTGAATGTCCCTGATGATGGCTTCTGCGTCGTCTTCGTCAACGCCGTCCGGATGACGTACTCTTGAACGCCGCACGTCCATTTTATCCGCAATAATCAGCGCGGCGGCAATGGGGTTCACGGGCGCGGCACTAAGCTCGTCATGGTTGCCGATTGCGCAAATAATCACCGCGATTTCTTCCGCCGGCATAGCAAGCTTGCTCAGCAGATTGAACGCCATCAGCGCGCCCACCTGCGCGTGGGTGTTGCGGTTGACGCAGTTTCCGATGTCGTGCATGTATCCCGCGATTTGCGCAAGCTCACATTCGCGCTCGGTGTAACCCAGCGTTTGCAGAATATCATATGCCGCGTCGGCGGTACGTTCAACGTGCGTGTTGGAATGTTCGGTGTACCCGATGGATTCTAACGCTTTGTCGGCATGATTGATATAGGATTGTATGTCGCTGTTTTGTTTAATGTACTTGTATGTTATATTGCTCATCATTTTACTCCGTGTTTAAAACTATTTTGCAGGCGTATACGGAATACGCCCCTACTCAATTTTATCATAAAACCGTAAAAATTTCAAGTCTTGACAGTTTTCTTTTTAAAGCCTATAATATATAGTATGAACAAAAAACAAAAAACGGCGGAAATAAACCGCACGCTTACAACGCTTTATCCCGAACCCGTCTGCGAATTAAACTATAATCAAAACAAGCCGCATGAACTTCTAATTGCGGCGCGGCTTTCGGCGCAGTGTACGGACAAGCGCGTGAATCAAGTCACCCCCGCGCTTTTTGCGCGGTTTCCGACGCTTACGGACTTCGCATACGCCGATGTTTCCGAGGTAGAGGAATTCGTGCGCTCCTGCGGGCTTTATAAAACCAAAGCACATGACATTGTTGAAACCTGTAAAATGCTTGTAAATACATATAATTGCACAATTCCCGACAGCATGGACGAATTAATAAAACTGCCCGGTATCGGCAGAAAAACTGCTAATCTGCTTCTCGGCACGCTTTACGGTAAACCGGCAATCGTCACCGACACGCACGTAATCAGGCTTTCCAACCGTTTTGGTTTAGTAAACACCAAAAACCCCGAAAAGGTCGAATCAGCGTTAAAAAAGCTGATTGTGCCGGAAGAATCGCTGAACTTCTGTCACAGGCTTGTTTTATTCGGGCGG
The DNA here is from genome assembly GCA_009782265.1 of Oscillospiraceae bacterium. Lineage (GTDB taxonomy): Bacteria > Bacillota > Clostridia > Oscillospirales > Ruminococcaceae > Ruminiclostridium_E. The sequence goes on from WRJM01000003.1 coordinate 40,619, forward strand.
GAATTCTGCAAAGCACAGAGCCCGAAGTGCGCGGAGTGCGGGGTGAGAGAAATGTGTACTTATATTAAATAAAGAAATAAACCGCCCCGGCTCAAAGGCGGCGGTTATTTCTAAATAACTCAACCCACGGTCAACCGTCTACCGGTTGCCCTTTTTCTATTTTCATTATAAATCAAAATCACGCTTTTGTCAATACATTAACTAAAAATCACAAAATTTTTTCAAAAACTGCTAAAGTTTTTCCGAAAAGCTCCGATAATATCATTAGTAAACAGTATTTTGCTTATAAAAAAGCAGGATACAGTTCACAAAAACAGGGAAATACTTCCCGAGTAAAAAATCACCGGAAAAGGACTTCCGGTGCAGATTTCAAGGAGGAAATCACAATGGCAGGATTAATAGTACAACACAACCTAAACGCCATTAATGCTAACAACAAGCTTAGCATGAACGTCATCGGCACAAAGAAAGCTACCGAAAAATTATCTTCGGGCTATCAAATCAACCGTGCAGGCGACAACGCGTCAGGTCTGGCTGTCTCGGAAAAAATGAGAAGCCAAATCAGAGGCCTCGGTCAAGCGATTAGAAACGCTAACGACGGTATCAGCCTCATCCAAACCGCAGAAGGCGGCTTAAACGAGACTCACGCTATTCTTCAGAGAATGAGAGAGCTCGCAGTTCAGTCGGCAAACGGCACATATCAGGATGAACTCGACCGTGAAGCTATGCAGCTCGAAGTTGACGCTCTCAAGAGCGAAATCGACAGAATCGCAGCTTCCACCGAGTACAACAAAATTAAGCTGCTCGACGGTTCGCTCGGCGGCGCGTCCAGCACAGCCGGCAAATACGGTCCCCGTTATGCTTCGCTTGAAACCACAACCGGTTCAAACTGGCAGGGAACAGTTGTTACGTCCAGCATCGTAGGCGTAACAGTCGGATTCACCACAGGCGCTTCCGCTAAGGGCGGCGAAAACGCTTCTTGGGACATCGCTGGTACAACCCTTACCATCAATCTGTCTGCCGGCGCAACCTACACCCAGGCTCAGATTGACGACCTTATCAAAGGTGCTACACAGCATAAGGCAAGCGGTCAGACTGGTGCGATTCCTACCGTTACCGTTAAACTCGGCACAGGCGTTATCATCGGCGAACAGAAGACACTCGGTATCACAACTGCGGGTGTAAGAGCTAAATCCGAAATCGATGGTGTTGGCGGCGACCTTACTGCTTACCTCATCAGCAATACCACTTCTTCCACCGACGGTTACGCAAACTTCATTCAGTTCACTTCCAACAACTACGGTTTAGACACACGTAACTTCACGCTTGCGACCGACGTTTCACCCGGCAAGGAATGGGTTGAAATTGACACGGTTGAAAACAACCCCAACGTTAAAGACGGCGCATTTATTCTTCACCTTTCTACCGGTAAAGAATATACTCAACAAGACCTCGAAAATATCCTGAGAAAAGCCGGCTTGGATTACGAAGTAACTCTTGCTGACGCCACAGGCGTAATCGCTAACGGCGACATTAAGTTCTATGCGAACACCTCTGTTACCGCAGGCAGTGCAAACGCTCTTACTCTTTCAATGGGTACCGGCGTAGCAGGACAGGGTGTTGGTAAAGACAAATCCGGCGGCGTAGGCGAAGGTCTTACCTTCCAAATCGGTGCTAACGGCGTTGCTGACCAGAGAGTAAGCCTTTCTGTTGACGACATGAGTTCCGGCGCGCTCGGCATTAAAAATGCTGACATCTCCACCCGCGAAGCTGCAAACTATGCGATTGAAATCATCGACAAAGCAATCAGCACAGTTTCCTTCCAGAGAGCAGGTCTCGGTGCATTGCAGAACAGACTTGAATCCACTGTTAACAACTTAACAGTAACTCAAGAAAACTTAACAGCTGCTGAAAGCCAAATCCGTGACACAGACATGGCTTCAGAAATGATTAACTACACCAAGTTCTCCATTCTGCAGCAGGCTGCACAGGCTATGTTGGCTCAGGCTAACCAAGCGCCTCAAGCAATACTCCAGTTACTCGGATAAGTATTTCCATAACAGTTGTTTTAATCGCAACGGCAAAACCCCCGTCTTTCGGCGGGGGTTTTGTTTTATAATTTAATTATTAATTTGACAGAAATTGGTATTTATGTTATAATTATTTTGCGAAGAAATTCGCATACATATAGGGCATATCAAACGGTAAGCGGTCAATTTCCCCTCGGAAACGAGGTGAGGTCGTATGACTTGGCTTGAGTTCTTAACTTTAGCACTTGTTATCTGTAACATAATCAGCATAATGCAGAACGACTATATAAAAAGGAAATAGCCGCCCTACGTCCAAAGTAAGCGGCTAATTTCTTAATCTTACGTGAGGGCGACCGCTATCGGTATGCCCTATTCTATGGAAATTATAACACATATAAGCCCTTTTGTCAATAACCAAACAAGCTTTTCATTAAAAATATTGACATTTATTTTAAATTTTGGTATAATATTATGGCGCATGGTTGATTAAAATATCTTGCAATAATGCCCCCATAGTTAAATGGATATAACGGGGTCCTCCTAAGACTCAGTTGCAGGTTCGATTCCTGCTGGGGGTGGTCGCGAGCCGCGACGGGCAGTATCACTGCTCCTCTACTAAGTGCAATAAATCGTCAAGTTCGGATTTTAAAGCAGGCAGTGCGGAAGTAGCGTATTATTTTTTATTCAAAATCCTGCTTTCATATTTTCCGGTTTTGACATTGATAAATCTTGCCCATAACGATACTTTATTATCTTCGTTCAGCGAATCCCAAACCATATTTATAAATTCATCAATACTGCCGTTAATTTCAACCGGAACAGGCTCTCCCTCAAAACTCAGCAGCGAACCGCTGCCGGCAGTGTTTTTAGTATCCTCTTTGTAAGTATGTATAAACCTGCCCCGCCCTGCCTGAGGGTTATTGAACGCGAAATTATAACGCAAGCAGGAATCAGGATTACCGTTATCGGTTTTTAAAATTGACATAGCGTAGTTAAATTCTTCTTCCGAAAAATGCAGAATCCCTGAAATACGCGGCGTGAAATTCGGTTCGTCGGGTTCGTATTCACGGTTGCGGAGTGCCTGTTCAAACGTAAGCTGCTGACCCATCAGCGACGCAATTGTGTCGGTTTGGTCGCCGTTGGTGACGATTAATTTACTTCCCATGACCTTAACCGCATTGTAAATCACAAGCGCGGGGTCGGTCATTTTTGTTTCGTCAAAGGCTTTGGTTCGTATACCGTCACCGTCTTCAACAAAAACACGGTTTCTGCTGTTTTCGCTTCTGCCCATGATGAAATAGGCGGCAACGGCGTTTTCGCCGTCCGCGCTCCTGCCGATGATGATTCCGCGCCCGGGGTAGGGATTGGATTTCAGGATTTCGCTGATGTTTTTTGTCTGCATGATAAATTCCTTTCTTGGGTTTGTAGGGGCGAACATTGTTCGCCCGCGCAGATATTCATTTGCTTATTTCGGGCGACCGCAAGGGTCGCCCCTACGTTATAATTGTCTTGTTACCGACAACCTTAATCCTGTCCTCACAGAACAACGCAACCGCTTCAGGTAAAATTACCTGTTCGGCTTCTTCCATGACACGTTTTTGCAGGGTTTCGGGGGTGTCGTCATCTTTGACTTCTACAGCTTTTTGCAAAATAATCGCCCCGCCGTCACAGACTTCATTCACAAAATGAACCGTTGCACCGGTGAGCTTCACGCCGCTTTTAATTACAGCTTCATGCACTTTTAAACCGTAAAATCCCGTTCCGCTGAACGCGGGAATCAGCGCGGGGTGAACATTGAGCATTTTATTCGGGAACGCTTTTACAACCAACTCGTCAAGAATAATCATAAAACCGGCATAAACCACAAGGTCGGTTTGATTTTCTTGTAAAATCCGCAGAATTTCCGCGCTGAAAGCCTTTCTGTCCGGCTTATAAGCCCTCCATTCAACAACCGCGGTTTTGATGTTGTTTTCTTTGGCGCGGGTTAAAGCATAGGCGTCCGCTTTAGAAGAAATAACAAGATTAATGCGCCCGTTTTGGATTTTACCGGCTTTTTGGGTCGCATCGGACGCTCCGGCGTTAATTAAAGCCTGCAAATTCGTGCCGCCGCCGGAAACTAAAACTGCTATGTTTTTCATAAACTTCACATTAACATTTCTTTAATTTGTTTTTGTAATAACGGAATATCAGTAGTTATTGTTTCCCAAATATCTTCCATACGTAAGGTCTGATAACCGTGCGCTGTTACATCACGTAATCCGGAAATTGAACGCCACGGAATCGCAGAATTATTTGATTTAATATTATCAGATAGAAGTTTAACTAATTCGCCGATATTAATTAATGTCATGCAAACAGCTCTTTTAGTTTTTTCGTCATTTATAAATTTTTCATTGCTGAAATTTGTTATCATATCGGTTATAATAAATGTTTCCGATAAAATTTTATTTAATACAGCTTCATCTCTTTTATCCATAAACTCTTACAACCTTTCCTATTTCCAAAAACGTGTCTCCCGGTAAAGGAGCATGAATTATATCAACAGAAATTTTTAATTGCGCTTCTAAATTATTCTTTATTTCCGATAACATAAATAAAGATACAGCCGGATTTTGAAACTCTATCAGTAAATCCAAATCACTTGCTTCGGTTTGCCGTCCGTCGGCATATGAACCGAAATAAGAAACGTTTTTTATCGGAAAAGTTTCCGCCGTGTTTATTATCGCTTTGCTTATTTCATCATGTGTTATCATATTTATAACCATTCCTGTTTGAAAGATTATTTTTAAACTTTCACTTTTATATCAAAACCACACCCTCATCACCCTTAACAACCTTACCGATACAATACGCCTTAACTCCCGCCTTCTCAAGCACTTCCACCGCCAAATCCGCTTTCTTCGCGCCGACAATGCAAACCATGCCGATTCCCATGTTAAATGTATTGAACATATCACGTTCGGGGATATTCCCGGCTTTTTGAATAAACTCAAAAATCGCGGGTACTTCAAACGTGCTTTTATTGATTTTTGCACACAGCCCGTCCGGCAGAGCGCGGGGGATATTCTCGTAAAGCCCGCCGCCGGTGATATTGGCGATTCCTTTTACCTTTACGGCTTCAATCAGCTTTAATACAGGCTTCACATATATTTCAGTCGGAGTCAGAAGTTCTTCGCCGAGGGTTTTCTTTGTTTCGGGAATCATCTCGTCAAGCGGATTCCTGCTGTCTTTTATATTGAACACCTTTCGGATTAACGAGAACCCGTTGGAATGTACTCCGCTTGAAGCCAGCCCGATAATTACATCATCTTCTTTTACTTTTGAGCGGTCAATGATTTTGGATTTATCTGCGATTCCGGTGCAGAAGCTTGCCAAATCATACTCGTTTTCCGGCGTTAAGTCCGGATGTTCGGCGGTTTCGCCGCCGATAAGCGCGCAGCCCGCTTTTACACAGCCGTCCGCAATCCCTTTTACGATTGCTGCGATTCTTTCGGGAATAACTCTCCCGCAGTTGATATAATCAAGGAAGAACAGCGGCTTTGCGCCGCAGCAAATGATGTCGTTTACGCACATGGCGACCGCGTCAATCCCGATGGTATCATGCTTGTCAAGCAAAAAAGCGATTTTCAGCTTTGTACCTACGCCGTCCGTTCCGGACACGAACACCGGTTCTTTTATATTTTTTAAATAAGGCGCAAGGTTAAAAAGTCCGCCGAACCCGCCGATACCGTCCATGATGCCTTTTATGCGGGTGCGTTTTACGTCGTTTTTCATTAATTCAACCGCTTCATAACCCGCGACAATGTCAACGCCCGCCGCCTTGTAGCTTTCGGAATAACTGTTTTTCATAAAAACCTCATTTATATTTTATTGCGATAATTTGGAATCAAATTTATCTTTCGGTAAATCTTCCGGTACGTCCATCGGGTATTTCCCTGAAAAACAACCCGAACAGAATCCGCAGTTCGCGCCCTCCGCAACCTTTTCTACGTTTTTTATGTTTAAATAACCCAGCGTGTCCGCGCCGATTTCTGCTCTGATTTGGTCTAAGGTTTTCTTATTGGCAATCAGACTGGCTTTTTTTGTGATATTAGTACCGAAGAAGCAGGGGAAAAGAAACGGCGGCGAGGAAAGCCGTATATGCACTTCCTTTGCGCCCGCTTCACGCAGGATTTTAATTAAAATCCGCATGGTTGTCCCGCGGACTAAGCTGTCGTCAACCACAACCACTCTCTTGCCGCTGACAACGGACGGCACGGCACTGAGTTTTATTTTCACGCTTGTGTCGCGGATTTCCTGCGTGGGTTGTATAAAAGTCCGCCCGATATAACGGTTTTTCACAAGCCCCAAATCAAACGGGATTCCGGATTTCTTTGAATAGCCCAAAGCCGAATCAAGCGCGCTGTCCGGTACGCCGATAACGACGTCTGCGTCAACAGGGTGCTCGTCAACTAACAATTCGCCCGCCCGCACCCGCGCTTCATGTACTGAAACGCCCTCAATTACGCTGTCCGAACGCGCAAAGTAAATATATTCAAAAATACAAAGACTGCCTTTTTTATTGCAGTGCGTATTAATACTTTTAATACCGTCCTTTGAAATGACCACGATTTCACCCGGCAGAACATCACGCAGGAACTTTGCGTTAATGCCGCTAAGCGCACAGCTTTCGCTGACGGCGGCATAACCCGTAGGCTCACCGTCGTCATTATGCAAAACGCCGATACAAAGCGGGCGAATCCCGTTCGGGTCGCGGGCGACAATCAGCTTTGTCGGCGACATGACGGCAACAGAATACGCGCCTTTAAGTTTAAACATAGCTTTTTCAAGCGATTCTTCAATTGAACCGCAGGTAATGCGCTGTTCTGTAATTGCATAAGCAATCACCTCCGCGCCGTTGGAGGACTGGAAAATCGCGCCCTTATTTTCGTAGGTTTCTTTAAGCTCCTGCGCGTTCACTAAATTTCCGTTATAAGCAATCGCCATATTTCCTTTGATGTGCCGTACTACAAGCGGCTGGGTGTTATGGTGGTTATTCGCTTTGGCGGAAGCGTAGCGCACGTGCCCGATTGCGATTTTGCCGTGATTGAGACGTGTCAGTTCTTCGCTTGTAAAAACCTCGTTCACAAGCCCCATGCCGCGTTTATAATTAATAATGCCCCTGTCGTTGACCGCTATGCCGCAGCTTTCCTGTCCCCTGTGCTGAAGCGCGTAAAGCGCAGTGTAGGCAGACGCGGTAACATCGGAAATTTCGTTGGTATAAATCCCGAATACGCCACATTCTTCGCGCAGTTTATCAAACATTGAATAAACCTTCCTTTTTTGTTTTTCGCAGAATCAGGAATTATATTTCGCGCCTGCTTCTTTATCGATTTCAAGGCATTTTTCGTATTGCTTTTTTTTGAAATCGGCGAACTTGTCCATCAAGGAATCATCACCCGTACCGAGGATTTGAACTGCTAAGTACCCCGCGTTCTGCGCGCAGTCAATCCCGACGGTTGCCACGGGGACACCCGGAGGCATCATTACCATTGCTAAAAGTGCGTCAAGCCCTTCAAGGGCTTTATTTTTAAGCGGCAGTGCAATCACGGGCAATTCTGTATGCGCGGCAAGCACACCCGCAAGGTGCGCCGCCATACCCGCCGCCGCTATGATTACGCCGTAATTCTCTTTACGTGCGTTTTTAGCGAATTCGGCGACTGCGTCGGGCGTTCTGTGCGCGGAAAGAACCCGCACGGTGACATCAATCCCGAAATCCTTCATTACGTTAATTGCTTTTTCAACAACAGGCATATCGTTGATACTGCCCATGAATACCGCCGCTTTTTTCATGTGTTTCTACTTCCTTTATTATTTTTATATTGGTTATATATTTATAATATTTTTTGTAGGGGCGCACACTGTGCGCCCGCAAAAAATACGAAAGCGCGGGTTACGAGCGCACACTGTGCGCCCCTACATTAGGTTAATTAATCCAATTCCCTATATTTCGGATTCCTAAGGCATACAAAACTGGTTATAAATCCAATCATACCGACAATGAAAAACATGACCGCAAGCCCTGAGCCTTTTTCCGCGCCGAAAGCAAAGGATAATATTTGCTGAACCGGCGATGCGGTTTCCATGAAAGGTTCAAAAACACGGTCTGCCAATAACCCCCCAAGCAATAAACCAACCGGTATGGTGCTGTACTGGATTGTATCCCGTGCCGCGAACACACGCCCCTGCATTTCAACCGGCACTTTTGTCCGCATGATTGCCGTCAGGTTTGCGCCAAGAAAGGGTAACGGCAAGTTCCCCGCGAAAGCAAAGAAAGCCCAAATCGGCAGTGCGCGCCCGAAGCTGAACAGCAAATCACCGAAAAGAAACGAAATGCCGCAGGTGAAGAAAATTATTTTTATACGGCTTTTTACGGGTTTCATCAGTGTAACAATTACGCTCCCCGTGAGCATACCGATTCCGACCGCCGCTTCCGTGATTCCGCGTGAAATCTGATTGCCGCCCGTCCGGCTGAGAATCATAACGGGTAACATGCCGTAACTGCCCATTTTCGCGATGAAGTTAATAAACGCGAAAAATAAAATAATACGAAACAGTGTCTTGTTTTTCCGCAGGTGATGAATCCCAGCCGTACAGCTTTTCAGGAAGGATTCTTTCTTTTCATTTACCACTGGTGCTATTTTGGGGATTTTGATGAATACAAGCAGGATTGAAAACGCAACCGCAAAAGCGGCAAGGTCAATTATCAATACGGTTTGCAGACCGCCGAACGTAAATATCAATCCCCCGAGCGCGGGTGCTAAAATCGTTACAACAGAGCCTGAAAAAGCATTAAAACCGCTTGCGCGGACATACTGCTCTTTCGGCACTAATAAAGTAGTGGCGGCGTAGGAAGCGGGTGCTTGAAATGCGTTCATAAAGCTGAGTAAAAAGTTAATGATGTATACATGCCGGATTTGCAGATTGTTTATGAAAAATAAAATCATCACAACCGCTGTACCGACAGCCGCTAATAAATCGGATAACAGCATAATCCGTTTCTTGTCAAGCCGGTCGGCAAGCGTTCCGGCAATGAAGCTGAACAAAACGGACGGCGTAAGCGTGCAAACGGTCAGCAGTGTAATGCTGAGTGCTGTTCCTGTTTGGCTGTAAACCCAAGCAATCAGCGCGAAGCTTGTCATTGACGTGCCGAGATTCGACACGGATTGCGAACTCCAGAGGATTAAGAAATTCCGAAGCCCTTTAAATATTGTTAATTTTTTCATGGCTTTGCTCCTTTTAATTTTTAATAAATTAAAAATGCAAAGCCCGATTCGGACGGCAGAATTGAATACACGTTCTTATACCGCTCCATGCAATTTCCGTCCGTTATCAGACCTTGCACGGAGCTAAACCGGCTGTGATTATCATATAATACGCCTCCCGTTATTGCTTTTTTAAATAAACAATAAAATTTTATCCGTGTTTCACCCGCCTGCGGCGGGTGAAACACAAAAACAACTTTACCTGCTGTTTATAGTATAGTCGTTTAATTTGAAAAGCCGTTTGCTTTTCAAATTAAACGGGTTTCCGCAGTCTGCGGACTGCGGGCGCTGTCGCAACAGCGCAATCCCCAATTAACTTTAAAAATCGAAACGATTTT
>WRJM01000004.1 GCA_009782265.1 Oscillospiraceae bacterium
TTATAAAATTTTCGCCGTTTTTCAATCTAATGTAAAACCCCCTAACGGAGAGGTTTTTGAATATTGGAAACAGATTTATTTTTCAAGTAAATCTCATTTCGATAATTTTGTTGCTGATTGTCTTGACAGAAGCATGTATTACACCAATGTTGACCTTGAATACGGGGATGAGCTTTTAATGCTGTCAACCTGCGATTTTTCAATGTTCGCAAACAACGATGATTCAAGCGTGCGGTTGGTGATTGCGGCAAGGCGCGTCAGAGAAGACGAATTCGCAAGATTCACAGAGGAAGAATTAGATGCTTTCATTGATAACCGCTTCGGTGAAAACGGATTTGTGCGGCGCAAAATGTTTGACGCTTATTATAAATCGTTCTACCCGAACGGCTGGACAGGCAGGAACTGGAATTTAAACTATATTAAAGACTTTAAAGGTTAAGAACGTGTATTCAATAACGCTCAACGCTCATATTTTGGCGCATTTTACACCACTTTTCGTTAAATCTTCTTGAAATAAACAAATTATTTCTGCGAAAATTTGCCTTAATTGGTACAAAATTCGCCTAAAATCTGAACATTTCGATTATTGAATACAAGTTCTAAATATAAGAGCGTAGGGGCGGACATTGTTCGCCCGCGAAAGGACAACTATGACAAATTCATCATTACTGCGCTGTGCGGCGGCGTTTTTGGTGCTTTCGGTTTACATATGGCTTTTCGGAATCAGCGGAGTTATCGAGGATTCGGCAGAAGAAAAATTCGCCGACGAAAGCCTTGAATTTATACCGCCCGCTAAAGAAGTGCTTGAAAACGGCATAAACGAAGGTTTAAGCGCGGCGAATATCGCGGTTAATCCTATTAACGACCCAAAACCCGGCGCGGCGGATTTTCCGGCAAGCGAAGTGTTAAGTTATGAAAGCATACATAGCGCAAACAGCGCAAATAATGCAAATAATCATTCAGCTTCTTCAGACGAATTAAATGATGAAGATGACGAAACGCCGGAAGAAATTGCACCGCCGACAACGCCTGTACCGACAGCCCCGGCGGCGACAACCACAACTACGCCGGCTCCGACTACGACAACAACCACCACGACCACTATAACTGCTCCGACAACGACTACGCCCGCTCCGCAAACAACCACCACAACGCCGGCAAACGGAAGCGAAACCGCGATTAATCCCGCGCTTTCGCAAAGACTAACCGTGATTACCTCAAACGGCAGTGTAACCGATACCGCGCTGAACATTGTTTCCAGAATCGTACAGCATGAAATCGGCAGTTCTTTTCACACGGAAGCAATCAAGGCGCAGGCTATCGCCGCTTATACCTATGTTATGCTTCCGCTCAGTCAGGACGGTACGGCGCGTGTTGAGCTGGCGCATACGGCGTCCGACCACGTTAAGGACTGCGTCAGGGAAGTTTTGGGGTTGGCGCTTTATTATAACAACGAATATATACAAGCAGTATATCATGCGTCAAGCGCGGGGTATACGGCTTCTTCCAAAAACGTATGGGGAACGGATTTTCCGTACCTGAGAAGCGTTAAGTGCGATTTTGATAAAGAGCATGACTCCAATTTCGGCGTAATCAATACCATATCTTCCACGGACATTAAAGTCGCTGTACTTGAAAAAACCGGTATACAGCTTTCCGGCAATCCTGATAACTGGCTAAAAATTATAAATAACGATTATGTTGATGAGGTTTATGTAGGCGCAATGACGGTCGGCGGACATTCCTCCTATACCGCGAACGGTTCGCAGGTAAAATTTACCGGTAAAATACTGCGCGACATATTGGGAACAAGAACACTCCGCTCCGCCGCCTTTGATTTTACCTACAACGCCGCAACAGACCGCTTTACATTCGTAACCTACGGGTACGGGCACGGCGTCGGCATGAGCCAGAACGGCGCGAATATTTTAGCAAGGCATTACGGATATGATTATAAACAGATTTTAGCGCATTATTATCCTGGAACGACTTTAAAATAATTGTAATAAAAAATCAGGGCGGAAATGAAATCCGCCCTTGTTTTATAGTTAATTAACTTGAATCCAATCCGCAATATCTTTTAATACCTGTCCGTCAACATTCGCTTTAATTTTATATTCATCGTGTATATCCACGCTCCTTGTTACCGTTGAGGGCATGAACAAATGATTCAGATTCTCATACAGTTTAAACGTCACGTTTGAACGCCCGCTCAATAATTCTTTATAAAGAGCAAAATCCTTATCGGTAAAAACCTGAAAATCGTTATCGGCGTGCATGACAAGAAACGGCGCGGTTATATTTTCAATAAACATATCTGCCGGATTGATTTCCAAATCCTTGTAATAATAAACGGACGTGCCGAATGTGTCAATTTGCGTTTTTGCTTCTTCATCGGGTGTGTTAATAACGGCGGTGATTTGCTCCTTTACGATGCCTGATTGAAATAGTGCCGTCATCTCTTCTAATTCTTCACCCTCCATGGTTTCCGTAACAGCCAAAAATTGCTGGTCAGCCATCAATTCCATTAAAGAACGCGGCGTTCCCGCATATAAGATTAGTCCCGCATAATTTCCGCCCATTGCATGAATTCTCGGCGCAAGCGAACCGCCCATGCTGTGACCGAGTATATAAACCTTATTTTCATTTATGCGCGGGTCTGCTTTCAAAATTTCGGTTGCTGACAGTGCGTCCTTTATCGTTTCTTCCCAAACCGTAAAGCTTCCGCCCAATTCCTGTAGCATTTTTGCGCCGTGCGTAAAAGTCCGCTTATCATAACGAATCACCGCGATTCCGTTTGACGACAGGTATTCCGCTATTTCAAGGAAAGGTTTGTTTTCGTAAACCGTACCGTTCATATCCGACGGACCTGAACCGTGAACCAACACAACAGCAGGTACTTTCTGCCCGGTATTATCAGGCAGAGTCAATATCCCGTCAAGTTCCCATCCGCTTCCTTCTCCGATAATAACAGGAATTTCAATAAATCTTTTTTCCGATTCTGATTCTTCGCTTAGTGGGTTTTCATTATTCAACTGCGGGAATTCGGATTCCTTTTCCGGAAGCACTTCGGATGAATCATTCCCGCCGCAAGCGGTGAACAGGAAAACAAGTGTTAAAAGCATAATCAGTTTTTTCATTGTTATAACCGTTTCTTTCTGAAATTTTATCGGTAAATTATATTTACCTTTTCAGTATAGCATATTAATTTATAAATGTCAACATAGATATTTTTCTGTAAATAAAAAAAGGCGGCTGTGCCGCCTTTTTTTAATTTATCAAACTCATCGGGTCAATCCATTCGCCGTTTTTCTTGACCCCGAAGTGGATATGCGGTTCCTCGGCAATCTCAATCTCCGCTGTATTCCCCACAACGCCGATAACATCGCCGGAGCTTACCCCCTGCCCGACAGCAACCTTTACGTTTTTGTCCAAGCCGAAGTAGCACCCGAATAATCCGTCCGCGTGGTCAATGACGACGCATACCCCCCATAACGGGTCTGAAAAAACCTCACTCACTTCGCCGTTTGTCATTGCCTTAACATCTGTCCCGAGCGGCGCGATTATATCAATACCGTCATGGGTTTTCCAAACACCGAGCGTTTTGGATTTCACCAATTCACCGTTTGAGAAATTTTCGCCGATTTCACCCTCAACAGGTATAATCATGGGCGGTTTTGAGCGTATGGGATTATTTGCTTCTTCCGCGTCGTTATCAAGCAAAGCGGTTTCATCGGTAAAATCGCTTTCATACGCAATATCGGGCGGGGTGATTTCCGAATCGGGAACGCCCGATTGCGGCATATTCACCTGAGCGTTGTCCCCGAACATGAATATTTCGTCGCCGAGCTCAGGAAGACCGCCGATTTTACTGACCGCTTGGTTATACGCTATATATGTCGAAACGCCGACCGCCGCAACAGACAGTCCCAGCGCAATGACGAAGCCTTTACCCCGAAGCGCTCTTCTTACGTCGCCAAATTTAACTTTTTTCATTCTTTTGTTCCTTTCAGAAAATATAAAATGTATTGAGCGATATTCAGCCGCTCTGATAAATGTAGTTTTAACAAATTTTACAGTTTTATGCAATTTAAAAAGAAAAATATAAAAATACCGCTTTTTCAAATTTGGAAAAGCAACGCGGCAAACAAAACCTGACATAAAAATTTCTCCTCGTCGAAAAATAATAATAAATCGAAAGGAGAATTTTTATGTATATGAATGGTGCTGACCACGGAATCCCTTTAGGGTTGGGAATGGCTTTAGCGCAGAACAGCGACGCGCTTTCGCATTTCGCGGGGCTTCCTAAAAACGAAAGACAGCAGATTATTGACAGAACGCACAGCATAGGCTCGAAGAAAGAAATGAGAAGCTTTGTGGATAATTTATCCAAGGGCTGGGGAATATAGTAGAAAAACCGCCGCTTGTGTTACGCAAGCGGCGGGAGCGTTTATAATAAAATTTACTTCGAGAAAAACAAATATTTTTCATTACCTGTTCTCTCATAATTTTCATTAAACTCCGCAATATAAAGCAATCCGGCATTTCCGTTAAGATAGAACGTATAATCACAACGTTCATATGCGAAATCCCCTGTAAATTCATACAGTATGTTTTCATTAAAATCATAAATACAGGGCGGTTGGTGCGGCATTGATGTGTGCCAAGCGATGAAATCACGGTTCGCTTGTAATCCGGTTAAAATATTCCCTCTACGGGATTCCGCAACGGCAGTATCGCTGTCCCATTCAAAAACACCCGTTAAAGACGTACCTAATGCTTCATCTTCACCCATGCCCCGAATCGTGAACAGTTTATTATTTGAACTTACCAAATCACCGATTTGATGATTATTTTGTATAAAATCATTACCGCTTTCAGATTGTAATTGTCTGTAAACACCGTCCTCGTCCGGAGTGAAAAACCATATTTCGTTTCGGTATACAATCGGATTCATAGCGGATTCGCTTACAATGCGTAATTCGCCGCTTTCGATATTATAAGCATACAATACAGGATTATTTGAATGTACAAAATCATCAAAATAAACTTGATTTTCCCATATAGTAATATTATTCGGGTGATAACCTGTATAATGGGGCGGGTCGGATTCTCTGTTATAATAATATTCAAAAATAACTTTATAAGTATTATTCAGCAGGTCAAATAAAATCAGCTTTCCTTCTGTATATGCCATTGGGTCTGTTGTTGTTGAAACTATGCAGTAATTTTCATCAATATATACAACCCACATCATATTTTTATAAAAAATATCATCTTTTTCAATTGAATTTAATGGTTCGTCCCATTCACCGGTTATAAAGTTATACACAACTATATCTGCAGGAGACGACGGATAATAAATCCAAGCATCCTCATCCTTACGTTGTCTTCTTAATAACACATGATTATTATCAAGCGGATGTAAAATGCTGACACTTCTGTTATACTCGGCTTGATATTCTTCCGAGAACGCTTCGATTTCTTTCGGAATTTCTACCTCTGCAATAAAAAGTTCCGAATCCGCAATACTTTTTACAGGTACATTATATACGGGAATATCGTTATATGCGGGTTTTTCGGAGAGAATGGAATCGTCGGGTTTGGAATTATCAGGTTTGGAATCGTCAGATTTACTATCATCAGCCGATTCGGGTAAATCATCGGGAACAGGTTGCGGTTCTCCCCGTGTTTCACACGAGGAGAACATAACGCATAAAAGCAATAAAATCATAAAAAACTTATAAATTTTCATATTTACAACCATTCCTGTTGAAAGATTTATCTTTCAAACATTTCCTTTTAAAATTGCAGAAATCTATATAAAATATAGCATAAAAAAGGAAAGAAGTCAACCGCCCGAAAGTGGTTGACTTTTTTAATTATTAATTAACTTTATCAACCCTGTAAAGGTTTCCCTCTATAAAGAAATCTTTAGAATTTCTCACAACTTCATACAACTCCGATTTTTTCTTACTGTCAAAAGAAGAAAGTTCTTTTGAATTTGAGAATGAATAAAGCTTTTCGGTTTTATCTTCATACGTAAAAATACTGTGTTCATAATCAATGGGTATAAAGAATAAACACCCTTCCCTAAAACGCGAATTGATAAATAAGATAAGATTTTCTCCGTCATTTGGCTTTGTCATACGATAATCAAGAAGAACATAAATTTCTTCTCCGTTGACCACTTCTTTTCCGTCAATATCGCCTCTGATTGTTTCTTTTACCTTAAACACAGAAAATGTGTAAGTTATTTCATTCGGCATACCCTGCGCTATTTCCTCTTTTGAATACATATCTCCTGTTGATAAGGTTACTTCTTTCGTGCTGGTTACGTTGCCGTCAACCACTAATTCGGCAAACCTTAAATTTAAATCCATTGAAGGAGGGGAAACTCTGGAATAGAGTTGGTCGGATAAAATGATTTTATCTTCGGGGTCAACAATTACGTTATAATTGCGTTTATCATTACCGGCGCAACCTGCGAACATTATTATACACAAGAGTGCACTGATGATTTTATTTAATTTTTTCATTAAAAACCATACCTTTTTCATTTGATTTGTTTTTATATCATATCTCTATTTTACCATAAATTTCTAAAAAGTAAAGAGTGTGTTAATCTGCTGTATTTTCCCAATTTCTTCCCGTGCCGAAAATTTCGGACTTTTGAACCACATCATACAGTTCTGATTTGTTTTTCCCGTCAAAGTCTGAAAGCTCTTTAATGTTTGAAAAAGAATATAGCCTTTCGGTTTTATCCTCGTAAACAAACATGCTGTGTTCATCGCTGAGCGGTACATAAAAAGAAAACTCATCGAGAATTCGTTCATCTGCAAAGAATATTACGTTTTCCCCTAAATTCGGGTTATTAATACCGCTGTTCACCATAAGATAAATTATATCATTGCTATATTTACCTCTTATTGTTTTGTTCACATGAATTACAAAGAAATGTATATCCAATGTTTTAGGATATCCGCTTTCTTTAAATTCTTCATAAAACGGATTATTAAATGTTTTTGTTTCAAAATTAATAATTTTTCCGTCAATTGCTACTTCGGCAAGTTTTAAATTTAAATCCATTGACGGTGGTTCAAGCATTGCGCCCATGTTGAAATCCGATAAAACCTCTTTATCAGCGGGGTCAATGATTACATCATAATTTCTTGGTTCGGTGGGGGTTATATGAGCGTAATCGTTATTGCTTTGGCTAGTTGGTTGGGTTGCTTCCTGTGAAGCGCAGGAAACGAGAAGTATTGCGCAAACTGTTAAAACTATTAAAATTTTTATGTTTTTAATCATTGTTTTTTACCCTTTCATCAATAAAAAGAAGCTAAATCGGTTCTGTCGTGTGCTTGAACGGTTCTGTAAGTGCTAATGAGGTTAAACATAATTGAAGCAGAAACCGACCCATCCGGATGACCTAAACCGAGAACATGCCCCATTTCGTGTCTGATTAAATATTGTTTTTCATTATCAGTGGTATTTGAGCCTACAGTATTGGGGTTCATTTGAATAACCGCATACCGTATAGTTCCGCTATTAAATCCTCCGGGAGAATCATATGGATTATTTGCGTTTTCGCATAAACCGCCTTTATACCCGCTATAAACAAAAGTATATGCGCTATATGAACTACCGACTAACCAATATGACGGACATTGAATTTCGCAATCCGCAGAAGCTTTTGCGCGGTCACTAAAAAAAGCTTTACTTCCCGAATTGTTATTCCATTCAGCCAAAGAGGATAGATAATGATTTTTAAATTCGACTGACATTCCGTCTCCGTTGATTCTTACAAATGCTTGTGTTATGTAAGAGCCGGCTACCCCTCTTTCGTGCCACCGATATGGACGCCCCGGGTAAAGTTCATGCGCACTTGCTGTAAACGACAGCATTGAACCAAACACGATTGCCACTGATAAGCTGAACGCGATGATTTTTTGTTTCATTAATTTTACCGTCCTTTTTGTTTTAATTTGCTATTTTCATAACATGCTTATATTATACCACAGAAAAACGAAAAAGAAATGATGTTCACGAATGCTGTAGAGTGAAGTTGAATGAAGTTGAATGAAGTTGAGTGAAGTTGAACAATAGTTTTGAAAATACCTCCGCTTTTATATATAGTATATGAGCAAAGTACCGAAAACTTGTTTCTAATCCCTCACCGCTTCCGCCAACCTTAAAGTCCCCGTCACCAATACAATCCCCCCGCCGCACAGCTCTGCCGCTAATTCCACTGCCCGTTTCGGTTCGCTCACTGTAAAAATAAGCTCATGGAAGAACCCTGTCATTACTGCTGCGCGGTATAAATCCGAGCAGGAAACCGCGTTTTCCGCGAACCCGTCCGTCAGAATCAAATAATGCGTAAAGTGAACCAATTCCTGAAGCGCGCCGATATAATCCTTGCCGCTCAGCATACCGAGCACCACTGCTTTTCTTACCCGCCACGCGGAAAAAACAGCTTTTGCCGCCGTTAATCCCTGCCGGTTATGCGCGCCGTCAAGAACAATCAGCGGATTCTTGCGTATAATCTGCATGCGGGCAGGAATCTGCGCGGTTTTTAAACCGCTTTTTATATGCTCAAAGGGAATATTCAGGAATTTAAGCGTTTCTATTGCGGTTAATGCGTTTAAAACCTGATGTTTCCCGCCCATAATGGTTGAAAACGCTTCGTTTTTATATTGAAAAGAATTTCCGTATATTGAGATTTTCTCGTCTGTTACTGAATCAACATCCGGAATAATCAGCTCCGCACCTGTTTTTTCGCATTGCTTTCTGATTTCAACATAAGTTTCACGCTCCTGAACCGGATACATGACGCACGGCGGGGAATTGCCGACACCGGCTTGGTGCTTGATAATTCCCGCCTTATGTCTTGCAATATCGCTGAGCTCTGTGCCTAACAAAGCCGCGTGGTCGTAACCGATTGCGGTAATCACGCTGAGCTTTTGGGTAACGATGTTGGTGCAGTCTAAAAGTCCGCCAATCCCGGTTTCAAGCACAACAAAATCTGCTTTTTTCTCCTTGAAATACAAAAACGCCGCCGCAGTCAAAATCTCAAACTGGGAGTATACCGTGCCGGCATTATGCGTTTGTGTTAATGCCGCATTTATTGCGGTATTAACATATTTATCAAAATCTTTTTCCGAAATCGGTTTGTTTTGCAGTTGAATCCGTTCGTGTATATTATAAATATACGGAGAAGTAAATTTTCCGGTTTTAAATTTTGCGTTTACAAGTGCGCGGGAAATATATTCGGACACACTGCCTTTGCCGTTTGTACCGGCGATGTGAATAAAATTTATATTGTTTTGGGAGCAGACCGTCTGTTGGGAGCAGACCGTCTGCTGGGAGCAGACCGTCTGTTGGGGGTTGCCGAGTGCATGACAAAGGGCGGTAAACCTGCTTAAATCCTTAACCGGTTTACCGCTCACTGTAAATATTTTTAAATTTTCAACCGCCGGATTATTCATCAACCGATTCGGTTAATTCACCCGTAGCTTCATCGGGTTTCACATCATCGTCGGAATAAATCACTTCTAACTGTTCTCTCGGCGAACCTAATTCTTCCGGCGGCTCAGGCGGTAATGTATCACTAATTGTCAACGGTTCGTCCGGAAGCGGCTCAAGCAAATCCTTCATGGATAAGCTGATTCTGTTTTTATCTTCGTCTATATCCGTAATTTTCGCGTCAACCTTTTGTCCGACGGAAAGAACCTGCGCTACATTGGTCACTCTTTCGCGGGAAATCTGTGAAATGTGAATCAACCCGTCTATGCCCGGCAAAATCTGCGCAAACGCACCGAAAGGCGTAATACTTACAATTTCCGCGCTGACTGTATCGCCGACTGCATAATCTTTAATGAAACCGGTCAACGGATTTGCATCAGGGTCTTTTGCGCCGAGCGAAACACGTCTTTTTTCGGGGTCAAAGCTTTTAACATACACTTCAAGCTTATCGCCCACGGAAACCAATTCCTTCGGGTGACGGATTCTGTTCCAAGTCAGCTCGGAAAGGTGAACCATGCCGTCCACGCCGCCGAGGTCTACGAAAACGCCGTAGCTTTCAATGGATTTCACTTCGCCTTTGTAATGCTTTCCTTCAGTAATTTCGTTCCAGAAAGCTTCTTTCTTCGCGTCATTGATTTCTTTCACGGCGGCGCGGATTGAACCCACAATCCTGCCCCTGTTCTCGTTGACTTCTATAATCTTAAACTGTACTTCTTTTTTTTGTAAATCCTCAAGCTTGCCGGTTTTAGGAACGCCGCTCTGGGAAGCCGGCACAAAAACCTTAGCACCTTCACAAACTACGATTACGCCGCCCTTTACCGCCGCCATGACCGTACCGGTCAGAGTTGCGCCCGTGGCTTCGGCTTCGGCGATTTTTTCAAGCCCGAGCGCGGAATCCACTTTCTTTTTGGAAAGGTAGACAATGCCCTCCGCGTCGTTGATTGACGTAACAACGCAGTCAATTTCATCGCCGGATTTTACGATATCAGACGGAAACTTAGACGAATCGTTTGACAATTCATCTGCGGGTATGTAGCCCGAATGTTTTGTTCCGATGTCAACAACAACTTCGCTTCTGTTCACCGACACAACCAAAGCCTTGACCCTGTTCCCTATATATACTCTTTTGAAAGTTTTATCAATCTCCGCCATAAAATCAATGTCGCCCGCCATGCTTTCGGTATCAGTATCGGTTTCGGCGATATTTTTTAATTCCTCGTTCATCAATTTATGAACCTCCTCTTGTTTTTCCGCAGGTACGGAAGCACCCGCGATTATCCCTACCGCCGGTACAGAGGTTGCTTTTCGTGAAGCCTCTGTTTGTGCGGATAATAAGGTTTTAACTTTTTCTATATCAAGCTGATGTATATTTTCAATAAATACGGTTTCGGTATTTTTTCCGCAGATTTCCGCAAGCTTCCGTGAATTACTGCTTTCCGGTGAACCCAAAACAATCATCAGGCTACATTCGGCGGACAGCTTTTCGGCTTCCTCCTGCCTAAATATAGTTGTACTACATATTGTATCAAATATTTGTGCGTTTGTACAGTGCTTTTTCACAATTTCTTTGCAATCTTTCCACTTTGCCCTATCAAAAGTGGTTTGAGCGGCAAGTATTAGTGCATTATGCTCAAAATATGTTTCACTATTTAACAAATCTTCCAAACTTTCGGGAGAATCCGCAACGAAACAAGCATTTCTTTTTTCCGGCGGGGAATTTCGTTTTGCGCGGTTGATGATTCCTTTTACTTCGGGGTGGTTTTTATCGCCTATAATGATGAAAATACAGCCCTCCGCTGTTTTTTCAGCGGCAATCTGCTGTATCTTAACGACATGCGGGCAGGTCATGTCCGCATACCGCAAGCCAAGACGTTCAATTTCATCAGTTTCGTCAGCACCGATACCGTGGCTTCTGATAATGAGGGTTTTGTCACGCGGGCAATCGGAAATGCGCTCGATTTTGCTTACGCCGCGTTCGGTAAGCTCCCGCAGAATATCGTTGTTATGGGTAAGCTCCCCGTAAACAACCGCACTGCTCCCAAGTTCCTTTGCACAGTCTACAGCGCGCTTTACGCCGTAGCATAAACCTGAATTTTCGGCGGTTTTAATTTGCACGTTCATGTGTATTTTTCCCTGAATTTATAAATTTATGTGATTTAATTTTTGTTTGATTCGGTTGGGCGGGGACTATTTTTCAAGTTAAGTGAAATTATTTTGATGTGTTATCAAGGATTTGCCTCTGCAATTCCTTAATCGCGCTCATTACCCGCTCGGAAACCCTTTTCAGTTCCTGCCTGTCCTGATTCTGTACAGCGATTTCTTCCGCCGGAATCATATCGCCCACCGCGAAATCAAGCCTTTTTTTCTCGTCTTTTAACCCGTACATTAGGCAAACCGGTAAAACAGGCGCGTTCGCCATGGACGCAATCATTGCCACGCCGCTTTTGCCGCGCCCGATTGTCCCGTCCTTGGAGCGCGTACCTTCCGGAAAAATCACAAAAATCCTGCCTCTTTTTATATCATCGAAAGCCCTTTGCAAGCCCGCTTCCGCGCCCGCACCGCGCACCACCGGAAACGCTCCGCACCGCCGGATTATAAAAGCGAACAACTTTTTTTCAAACAATTCTGCTTTTGCCATAAAGGAAAACTTCCCCTTGACAAGTGCCGCCACGGCGGGCGGGTCCCAGTAATACTGATGATTGCAGGCAATGATAAAGCCGCCTTTTCGGGCGATTTTCGGAGCGGGTATTTTTTCCCTGTTATGAATATGAATTTTAAATTTTGAACGTATATAAATTTCAACGATTTTCCGTGCGATTAAATACATTTATTAACCTCGTACTGCGTATTTTTATAACGGGCGGACAGAGTCGTCCGCCCCTACAGTTTAGAATTTATTATTTCCATGACCTGTTCGACCGACTGCTCGAATGTGTTTCCGGTGGTGTCAAGCAGAACGGCGTCCTCCGCTTGTTTCAGCGGGGCGTGAGCGCGGCTTGAATCCGCACTGTCGCGCTTTTGCAAGTCTGCTAAAACCTCATCAAAAGTAATTTTTGCACCTTTTTCCTTTAACTCGTCATAACGACGTTTGGCACGCTCTTCCGGGTCGGCTTTCAGGAAGATTTTCACTTTCGCGTTGGGTAAAATCACTGTTCCGATGTCGCGCCCGTCCATAATGACGTTGTTTTTCGCGGCGAAGTCACGCTGTAAATCCAGCAGGAACGCCCGTACCGCCCCGTAGGACGACACTTTTGAAGCAAGCATGGAAACGTCGGGCTCGCGGAGCTTGCCGGTAATATCGCTGTCATTTAATATTATGCGCTGAACCGGCGGTGATTTATAACCGGCTTCATTAAATGCAATGGTGATAACGCTTTCTTTTTCTCTTTTAATTTCGAGCGAAATTTTATCAAGTATACCCGCAACCGCTTCTTCGTTATAAGCGTCAATGTTGTTTTCTTTGCAATAAACCCCGACAGCGCGGTAAAGCGCGCCGGTGTCCATATAAACGAAGCCGAGCCTTCGCGCACATTCTTTGGCGATGGTGCTTTTTCCCGCGCCTACAGGTCCGTCTATGGCTACCGCCGAACCGGCGGCGGTAATATTTTTGTGCGTATCTGACATGTTGGTTGTACCTTTCTTTCTTTCGCTGATTAATTCTACCGCAACATTTGCGGTTAAATCTACAGCAGCCTCTGCGGCTAATCCTAAAAAATCAAATAATAATTCCATTTTATTTCTCCGTTGCCGCCGCAAACGCCGTTGAAAACGCAATCTGCAGATTAAACCCGCCCGTGAACCCCGCAACGTCAATAATTTCCCCCGCAAAATGCAAACCCTTCACTAATTTGGACTCCATGGTTTTAGGGTTGATTTCCTTAACATCAACGCCGCCGTCCGTAATCACCGCTTCTTCAATCGAACCGAGTTCCGCGAAAGTCAGTGTAAAACCTTTCAATGTTTCAAGAAGCCGTCCGCGTTCAAGCGCAGTAATTTCGTTTACCCGCTTTTCGGGGTCGATTTTCGCTTGTAATATTACAGGAAGTATAATTTTCTTCGGAAGCAGTTCGCCAAGCGCGTTTTGAATCTGCCTGTTTTTATTTTCCGCAAAATCCCGCAAGAGCCGTGAATCAAGCTTTGCGCGGTCAAGCACGGGTTTGAGGTCGATTAAAATCCTGTAGGGGACGGCGTCCCGAATAATTTTTTCGGCGTCCCGTCTAATATTAACCGGTTGTATATAACACGACGCAGACAGCACTAAAGGTCCGCTGATTCCCGAATGGGTAAAAAGCAGTTCTCCCTGCTCCGTATACAAAGGCTTGTTTACACCTTCTGCGAATAAAGATAAGCGCACGTTTTTAAGCGTCAGCCCCGCAAGCGCGGAAACATCTTCCCTTGTCACAATCGGTACAAGCGCGGGTTTCGGCTTAATAATATTATGCCCTAAAGCCGCGGCGATTCTGTAGCCGTCGCCGGTTGAACCGGTTTTCGGGTAGGAAAGCCCGCCCGTAGCAAGAATGATTTTCGGCGCGTAATAAACGCCTTTTTCGCATTTTACGCCTGTAACGGCATTGTTTTCAATTAAAACCGAAACAACGCGGTCATATATAATCTTTACTCTGAGTATATTCATACGGTTTTGCAAAGCGTCCGTAATTTCCTCTGCTTTGTCCGAAACGGGAAAAACTCTGTTCCCGCGCTCGGTTTTAAGCTCAACGCCGCGCCTTTCAAAAAAAGCCATTACGTCCTGCGCGCCGAATTGATGAAGTGCGCTTTGCATAAAACGGGGATTGGTCTTGATGTTTCGCAGAACGGTTTCAATGTCTGCGTTATTGGTAAGATTACAACGCCCTTTGCCTGTAATGGAAAGCTTGTGCATTAATCTGCCGCTTTCAAGCAGAAGCACGTTTTTGCCCTGTTCGGCGGCAATAACTGCCGCAAAGCAGCCCGCCGCGCCGCCGCCGGTTATAATTATATCGCTGTTATTTGCCGTCATAAACGTTTTCCTGATTCCAGATTTTTTCAAGCTTGGCGAAAACCTGTTCGATTTCTATGCGCTTTTTCATGCCGATAGCGACAATCAGCGCGTTTATCAGCGACAAAGGCGCGACAAGGCTGTCTGCGAAGCTTGCCATATCGCTTTTAGCAAGTAAAATTCTGTTAGCGTGAGAGGCAAGAGGAGAGTTTTTGCTGTCGGTAATAGCAACGACGGACACACCTCTTGCTTTTGCGAAGCGGGCGGTTTCTGCCGCAGAGTTACAATAACGCGGAAAGGAAATGCAAATCAGAACATCGCCTTCACCGGCGCGAATCATCTGCTGTTTAATACCGCTGACACCGACTTCGTCCACAAAAACAACATTATCGAAAATAAGGCGCAGGTAATAATCTAAAAACCTTGCGGGCATGTTGGAGCTCATTGCGCCGAAAATATAGATTTTTTCGGCGGCAACAATCTGCTCAACCGCAAGCGCGAATTCGGCGGAATCCGCTGCGTCTGAAGTAGCGCGGATTTGGTTTATATCATGGTTCAAAACGCTTTGCAGGATATTGCTTTTATCCACGCGGTCGTCGGCGATTTCGAGCCTTTGAAGCGCGGTTAAGCGGGTTTTAGTATACGCCTGAAGGCTTTTCTGCATTTCCGGATAACCCTCAAAGCCCAACTCAAGCGCAAAGCGCACCACCGTGCTTTCGCTCGTGCCGACTGTTTCGCCGAGCTTCTGCGCGGTCATGTAGGACGCTTTTTCATAATGCTCTAAAATAAAGGTTGCAATGAGCTTCTGCCCCTTTGAAAAACCGGGCAGTTTTTCTTTGATGATGTCAATGGGGGGGATTCCGTGGTCGTCTGTCATGTTTCAAATGCCTTTCCGGTATTATATACATATCATACACTATTTTTTGGAAAAAGGCAAGCGATTTAACGGTGAAACTTTTTAAAGCGGACTTTACGATTAAAATTATCTTTTGACAATATAGTATAATCGTGATATAATAAATATCAAGCGAATATATTTGAAAGGATTGCCCCTAAATGGATAAATTAAAAATATATTTTGATAATTGTTGTTACGGCAGACCTTTTGACGATTTATCAATAGGAATGAACGGGTTGGAAGCAACTGCTAAAATGTATATTCAATCGTTAGTGAAATTTAATAGTCTTTATTTATATTCCTCGTTTATGACTTTCCGTGAAATAAAAGATATTCCTTATGTAAGCATAAAAGAAAATATAACAAACTATGTTAATGAATATTCATCATATTTTATAAGTGATGAACGTAAAAATGATGTTAAATCCATTTCAGAAGATATAATGAAAACAGGAATAAAGAAAAAGGACGCTACTCATTTAGCTTGTTCAATAATCGCTGAATGTGATTATTTTATAACAACTGATAAACGCGTACTTAATTATAAAACGGATAAAATAAATATAGTAAATCCAATCGATTTTTTGAAAATATGGGAGGAAACAAAATGAATGAAAATATTCAAGTAATTGAAAACGCTCAAATTTCTGCTATAATGAGTGCAGGAATGAAATTACTGCGCGAAAATCTCGGTTTAATCGAATGTGAGCTTTTTGTAAGCAATATAAGCCAAAATCGTTTTGATTACACGAAATGGCGTGAAAATCTTTATGAAGATATGTCGCTTGATGAACTTTTAGACAGTGCGGCAACTTATATGAAAGAACACCCCGAACTTGTGCCTAAAAATGCAAAGATTATCTAACACAATAACCGCCCGAATGTTTAAATTCCGGGCGGTTTTTCCTTGATGATGTCAATGGGGGGATTTCGTGGTCGTCTGTCATGTAACGATTCCTTTCGCTTTATAAACCTATAATTCAATAATACACTATTTTTTAAAAAAGCAAGTATGGCGAAAAATTTAATCTTTGCTGAAAATATACTGATATGAAACATTGAGCGCATATTTTAAACTGAATAAAGTATCAACAGACATATTCACTTTTCCTGCTTCTATACCATATAAAAAACTTTTGCTTATTCCCGCTCTTCTCGAAAGTTCTGTTATTGACCAGCCAAGTTCTTTTCGTCTTTCTTTAATTCTGCGCCCGATAGTGGTTATAAAATCCTTATAATCTTTAAAATTGTTCATTTTTTACCTCCTGTATATCCATAAATTAGATATATATAATAGATATAGATATAATATCACAATTATGATATATTGTCAATATCAAACATTGGAGGTAAAAAATGTTTACGATTACGAAAAAGAATAAAAACACAACTATTCCGGTCAGTATAAGGTTTAATGAAGAATTACACGCAAAAATAAAAGAATTCACAGATAAGCATGATGTTTCTTTTAATTCATTAGTATTGCAGTGCTGTGAATACGCGCTGGACAATTATGCGGAAAACGAGTAGGAGCGGCAATCTGCCGCCCGAAAAATTAAAACGATTTTATGTAGGGGACGGCGTCCCGAAAATAAACCGGTCAAATTCAATAGGGGACGCCGTGGGCGTCGTCCCCTACAATTGTAAACCAGTATAAAAATAGTACCCAAAAATAAAATAATCGTACCAAAAAGCAAAAAAAGCTTGAAATATAATCCGGTTTGTGTTAAACTT
This sequence comes from Oscillospiraceae bacterium, assembly GCA_009782265.1. Classification (GTDB taxonomy): domain Bacteria; phylum Bacillota; class Clostridia; order Oscillospirales; family Ruminococcaceae; genus Ruminiclostridium_E. The sequence continues at coordinate 17,130 of WRJM01000004.1, forward strand.
ACAATATGTTTACACAAATTTTACATAACACCTCCCAGAAATTACGGCATGAACGAAAATTCGCGCTGAATTACGGGGTGTACGAGATTTTTAAAAGACGCTGTAACGCGGTGATGAAGCGGGATGAGTATTCAATCGGAGAGGGCTACAGAATCACCAGCCTGTATTTTGAAGATATTTACCGCACTGCTTACAAGGATAAAGTCGGCGGATATTACAAACGGCGTAAATTCAGAATCAGAGCTTATAATATGAATCCGGACAGAATTGTCTTAGAGGGCAAGGTAAAAGAAGGCGAGCACGTTTATAAAACAACCGCTCTTCTGACACAGGAGGAATATGAAAAGCTGCTTCGCTGTGACTACGGCTTCTGCGCCGACCGGAAAGAACTGCACGGTTTTTATGTCTGGGCGAAAAGCACAAACCTGAAACCTGCTGTGATTGTGGATTATTACAGGGAGGCTTTCACGGAAACAGCGGGGAATGTGCGGATTACGTTCGACAGGGATATTTCGGCGGGATTCGGTTCAGCCGATATGTTTAAAGCGGATTACTCGCCCGCTTATGAATATGTTGTTATGGAAATAAAGTTTGATGAATTCCTCCCGCCTTATATTCAGGAGTTGTTTTCAGGCTTTGCGCTTACGGAAGAACCGATTTCAAAATATTTAATATGCGCAGATACCGCTTCACAACGCAGAATACAACAGGTTTTAGGGGTTATATAATTTTTATTAACACATACGGAAAATTTATGGAGGTTACTAAAAGATGTTCAATTTAAGTTTAGTTTCGGAAATACGCGATTTAATTTCGGAAAGTTTTTCAGATTTGGAGTTGTACCAAAGCCTTTCACCGGCGCGCATTATCGTTGCGCTCGGTACAGCGGCACTGTGCGGATTAGTGATTTACTTAGTCTACCGCTTCTTTTACCGCGGCATTGTCTACAGCGAAAATTATAATATCCTGCTTGTGCTTGTAACGGTTGTGACTGCTTTTATTATTAACACCATCAGCGCGAACCTTGTGCTTTCGCTCGGTATGGTGGGTGCGCTGTCCATTGTACGTTTCCGCTCAGCAATCAAAGACCCGCTTGACGTCGGCTTTCTGTTCTGGGGAATCGCGGCGGGGGTTACAACGGGTGCGGGACTGTATTTTACCGCGCTGTCGGGAACAGCTTTTATCGCCGGACTTTACATTATTCTGACTTTCCTGAAGAAAGATAAAAAAAGCTATCTGCTGATTATTAAATACGCTGTAAAAGCGGAAAGTGAAATTAATAACGCGCTTGCTTCGGTAAGCTATAAGCTTAAAAATAAAACCGTTATGAACGAAATAACCGAGCTGACGATTGAGATAAAGGTCAAGAAAAACGACCCGTCGGCGGCGAAAAAATTCGGGGATATTGACGGGGTTGATACGGTGACGCTGTTGGAATACAGCGGGGAGTATATTAATTAATAACAGTTGACATTTTGATTAATCCTTGTTATAATTAATTTGCGGCGCAAGCCGTCAAAGGCAACTTAACGGTTAGGCGGTTGGCTGAACCTTCCGAGAGGAGGTGAGGCGTATGGAATTGATTATAACATTTCTCGTACTATATTTAATTTTCATTATAATCAAGGAAATAAAAAAATAAACCGCCCCACGACCAAATGTAAGCGGTTTATTATCATTACTTAAAGGTCAACCGTCTAACAGTTGCCTTTGTCTATTTTTTATTTTAACATATATTTTTTGTTTTGTCAACATAAATAAAAATAACCGCCGCGTTTTAAAAACGCGGCGGTTAAATATATTCATTAACTGTCCGTCATTCCGCAATACTAATGGATTCAGGGAAAATATTCCTGCTCTCTTCCTTATTCAGGAACGTCGTGCTGACATACCCTTGAATAATCGCGCCGTCGTCAACCGTAATCGTAGACGCGCTGATGTCCCCGAAAATCACCGAATCGCCTTTCAGTTCCGCTTTCCCGCCGACTTCAAGATTACCCTTGATTTTACCGTTGACCATTGCGTATGTAGACACAAGGTCGCCGATTAACAGGGTGTCGCGCCCCATGGTAATATTGCCTTTCATGCGGATATTTCCTTGAATCTGCGACGTAAGCATTTGCGCGTTATTGCAGGTAAGATTACCGACAATTTTACCGTTAAGCTCAATGTTCTTTGTGGTTTCAATATCGCCCCGTACATTTCCGTCAACGTTCATATTCGCAAACGAACGGATATTGCCCTCAATGACCGTGTTTTTTGAAATAACCGTCAGCTCGTCGCCCAATCCGTCGTCGCCGTTGCCAAGCGAAGCGTTGAACGCCGGTACAATCCCGGGTTCTGTCATACCTAAGCCGCCAAGTCCGCTTATATTGGGTTCTGCGGAATTGCCCGCAGTGCCGGATTCGCCCTGCGGAACCGAAAACAAGGGCGGTACGGGGGGAGGTGTTGCATCCTGCGCTTCCGTATCAAACCCGGTTGGAACGGCTTGTTCAGTTTGCGTTCCCTGCGAAGCGGGCGGGATTTGCGCAAGCACAGACGGAAGCTCCGCCGGCGTTACCTGAATCGGCGGTGCGGATATTTTGCTTTCCGCCGCAGGTACTACCGATTTTTCGGCTGTTTCTGTTTCGATGGCGCGGCGTAAATCATCTACCTTTGAGGTTTTATTTTTATCCTGTGTTTCGGGCTGGCTTTTTCCGCCTCCTGTGAGTTCTTTAACCGCCTGCGTGAAATTCTCTTTGATTCCCATTTTTATAAGTCCTTTCAAAGTTGCTGTTGCCGATTTTTTACTCTTACGTTAAAATTGTACGGGTTCTGTTTCGGGTCTGATAATGCTGAACGTATATCCTCTTGCGTCGGCGGTCAGCGATTTTAATATATCGTCCATTACGTAAACCGTGTTTGCACCGCCGTGCCGGTCATGGAACAGAACAACCGAACGGTTTTTACCGGACACGCCGTTAATAACCAAATCCATCATGGTCGTCCAGTTGGCGTCGTCTGCGTCCCTGCTGTCCACATTCCAGTCATAGTAGACAAAGCCGCGCCTTGTCATTTCTTCAATAATATCTTTATAAATATGTGTGTTGAAATCGTTTTTGCTTCCGCCGGGGAAACGGAAAAGATAAGGCTTATAACCGGTCTGCTCGTAAATTAAATTAAAAGCTTGGTTGAAATCATCAAGATACGCTTCCACGCTTGCGTAAATATCCCTGTAAACATGCGTCATGGTATGCACGCCGATTTCATGCCCCGAATCAAGGATTGTATTTAAAAGGTGCCTGTAATTTACATTATTATCATCAAATGCGCCTACGAAAAAGGTTGCTTTAACATTATACTTATCAAGATACCTGAGAATATCGGTGGTATGCCTTGAAGGTCCGTCGTCAAAAGTAAGGTAGATATATCCGGAATCGTCCATATAGCTTTCCGGCGGCGTAATATCCGCGTACAGGTGCGGGAAAAGAGCTAAATAAGGGCTTTCCGGTTCAGCGGGCTCTGCAGGCTCGTCCGGCTCGGGAGGAACAGGTTTTTCTTCGTTTCCGCCGTTATTCGGTTGGGGAGTGCTTTTATCCGGATTTTTATCCTCATTATCGTTGACGCCGTCAGCGTTTGCGGAGGTGTCGGTGCTTTCAAGTGCGTCAATAATATCCCCGAAAGCTTCCTTTTCGCTTTGGTACATAGTATTTACCAAATCTTTGCTGTCAATTCCAAGATTCTTTAAAATAATCAGAATTTCGGAAGAATCGCCGCTGTTAAAATTATTCAGTGCCTGAAGCGCGGACTTGTCCGAGTTCAGTTCTTCGATTCTGCGGGATTTTTCATCGCTTCCGAGCGCAAGAAACACAGTCGCAGCCGTAAGTCCCGCGATAATTATTAGTATAATCATTATAATCAGATGTTTGAAAAATCTTACGCTTCCGAGATACAATACGGCTTCCTCCGGTTAAAAATTTAGTACATATATAACAATAATACTATAATATAACCGAATTGTCAAGAAAAATCGTATAATATAAGGATTTTCATAAAAATAGTGTCGTTTTCCGGCGAATTTTTACATTTTTTTTTCCGGAAAAGACCGCGCCAGCTCATCACAGCGTTCGTTTTCAGCGTGTCCGGCGTGTCCTTTAATCCATGTGAATTTTACGGTATGAAACGCGCATAAATCCAAAAGCTTCTCCCATAAGTCCGAATTCAGCGCGGTCTTTTTATCGCTTTTAACCCAGTTATTTTTCCGCCAGCCTTCCGCCCAGCCTTTTTCAATCCCGTCAACGACATAACGCGAATCGGTCTGCACGAGTACCGTACAGGCGCGTTTCAGCACGGAAAGTGCTTCAATCACGCCGGTAAGCTCCATGCGGTTATTGGTGGTGTCGGGCGCAAAGCCGGAAAGTTCTTTTTCGTGTTCTTTAAAGCGGAGAATTGCGCCCCAGCCGCCGGGGCCGGGATTGCCGGAGCACGCGCCGTCGGTGAAGATTAGGACGGGTTCAGGGTTCATGGGGTTGTTTACCTTTCTGTAAACTTTATGTAGGGGACGACGCCTACGTTATTTTTTAAACTTTTCAAAAACAATTTCCGCAAGCTTCGGTAAAAATATACAGGCGGGAATCATCCCCGCGCAGAGGAAAAATGTAACGCCGTGCATTTGCGGCGTGAACTGCGAAACCGCAAGTAAATCATCAAAAAACTGCACGGCAAATGAAAATAATAAGCCGCACGCCGTAATCAGAAACAGCCTTTTCCGGTTAATCGGGCGGCAAATTCTGCAAAGCACCGCATAAGAAGCCACACCGAGAATAATCGTTGCGGCGGTACGGGTTTCTTCAAACGAAAATTGCCCCCACGCGGCAAAAACGGCAAGCAGACTAATCCCTAAAGTCCCGCAAAGCCCGTAAGGAACAGCTTTCATTAAAACATTTTTAATAAATGAACCTTTAACAAGATTAAAATTTTTCTCAAGTGCTAAAATAAAGCTCGGCAAGCCGATAAAAAGCCCGTTAATCAAAGTCATCTGAATCGGAATAAAGGGATAAGGAGAGGACAGAAAGATAAAAATAACCGCAAGAATCAGCGAATAAACGGTTTTAGACAAAAATAACGCCGCGCTTCTTTCAAGGTTGTTGATGCTTCTTCTGCCTTCCTCAACGGCTTTAGGCAGGGAAGAAAAGTTGTTGTCAAGAAGCACAAGACCGGAAACATTCCGCGCCGCTTCCGAGCCGGACTGCATGGCGACCGAGCAATCGGCTTCTTTTAAAGGCAGAACGTCATTGACGCCGTCCCCGACCATGCCCACGACATGTTTCTTTTTAAGTGCTTTTATGATTTCAAGCTTCATCTGCGGCGTAACCCGTCCGAAAATCGTGTGTTGCTCCGCGATTTGCGGCAGACGCGCCATTTCTGTTTTATTATTAGGGTCGAAGCGGCTCATGTCTATGATTTTATCGGCGTTTTTAACGCCGGCGGCAAACGCGGTGCTTTTTACGGTCAGCGGATTGTCGCCGGAAATGATTTTAACCGTTACGCCCTGCTTTTCAAAAAAACGCAGTGTTTTCTTGGCTTCGGGGCGGACAACGTCACTGATAACCAATAAAGCGACCGGTTCAAGATTGTCGGGCAATTCATTGCTTTTAAAAAAGACCGGCGAATAAGCAAGAACTAAAACCCTTTTTCCTTCAAGATGAGCGGGGATTTTCTGCGGCTGTTTAAATACAAATTCCATTGCACCGAGTATGTAACTGCCTTTATTTTTGAAGCAAGCGCCGCTCCATTTCCGCGCACTGGAAAAAGGCACAGTTTTAACGGCTTTCCAGTCGATATTTTTCATGCAGGTTTTTTTAATGGCAAGCGCGGTGGGGTTCTTGTCCGGCAGAACCCACATCAGGGCGCAAAGGATATTTTTGATTTCTTCCATGCCGGTATCGCTTAGAGGCAGAACTTCCTCAAGGAGCATATCTCCGGTTGTGATTGTGCCGGTTTTGTCAAGGCAGAGAACGTCAGTTCTTGCCAATGTTTCCGCGCAGTACATATCGCGGGCAAGGGCTTTGTGCTTGGAAAGCCGCATGACGCTGATTGCCATAATGACGCTGATTAACAAAATCAGCCCCTGCGGAATCATGCCGATGACTGCCGCAACCGAGCTGTTGATTGCGTTGTTCAGGCTGTTCGCGCTTTCTTCTGTATAAAACAGGGATTTCAGAAGCAGAATAATTCCCACAGGGACTATAACGAAAGATAAAGCTTTTATGAATTTATCAACAGACCTCTGCATTTGCGATACGGATTTTTTTAATGTTTTCGCGCCTTTCATAATAGAAAAAGCAAAGCTTTCTTCTCCGATTCCGGTAATTAACGCCGCTGCTTCCCCGCAAATCACGAAACTGCCGGAAAGCAGGGTTGTGCCTTCGCTTTTGCCGACAGGGTCGCTTTCGCCGGTGACAAGGCTTTCATTAACTTCGATTTCACCGCTTAAAACCCTGCAGTCTGCAGGGATTTGCATACCTTCGGATAATAAAATCACATCGTCCTGAACAATCATGGAGGTTGGAATTTCGGTAATAACGCCGCCGCGCAGAACCCTTGCTTTTGCGGCGGAAAGCAGGGACAGCTTGTCTGTAACGCGCTTGGCGCGTATTTCCTGCGTAATGCCGATAGCGGTATTGGCAATAATCACGCCGAGGAACATCATATTTTTATATTCACCGGTGAAAAAAACCGCGGCGGCAAGAAAAATATTGAGCAGGTTGAAAAAAGTCAGCGAATTTGTACGGATAATTTCGCTGATTGACTTTGAGGGGATATTGCAATCGCCGTTTATTTTACCGGCTTTTTCTCGTTCTTGGACTTCAGAAGAGGTGAGTCCTGTCAAATTTTGGTTATTCAGATGGCTCATTTAATAATTATATCATAAAATTCTTGCATATGCAAGAATTTTATGATATAATAAATATAATATTGCCGAAACGGCGACAATAAACCGAAAGGACAGATACGCTTGACGCTCGAAAAATCATGCGGAGCGGTGGTTTACCGGAAGTTTCACGGGAACACCGAAATCCTGCTCATCAGGCACGAAAAGTCCGGATACTGGTCATTTCCGAAAGGGCACATTGAAGACGGCGAAACCGAAGAGCAGACAGCACTTCGTGAAATAAAGGAAGAAACAGGGTTGGATGTTTTTATTGACAGCGGATTCCGCGAAACTGTTATCTATTCGCCGAGACGCGACGCTTCAAAAACCGTGGTTTACTTTATAGCGAAATCAAAAAACGGAGATGTTCTGCCCAGAGAAGGCGAAATTTCAGATACCAAATGGGTGGAAATAGACAAAGCGGCAGGTCATCTTACATATGACAATGACCGCGTAATTGTCAGCAGGGCAAAGGCTTTTATGTCATTAATGAAATATTAGAACAACTTTTCCGAACCTTGCTTACAGCTGTAAGCCCCGCGCAAGGCTGCCCTGCGAACCATGTCAGGCGGGGAACCGAGCAGCATTAAGCGGTAAGCAGCTTGTGCCGCGGTAACGCTTGCGGCTGTATGGAAGGTTCGGAATGTAGGGGACGTGATATTATTTACTTAGCCTTATACAGGAAATACCGTCCCGTGACTTTCAGGGACGTTTTTTCGCAGGAGCATATTACAACCACACTGCAAAACCAAATTAAAAACAAACAGACCGTTCACGCCTATCTTTTTACCGGCTCACGCGGGACGGGCAAGACTTCCTGTGCACGGATTTTAGCCAAAGCACTCTGCTGTCTTTCACCTGAGGACGGGAATCCCTGCCTTACCTGTGAAGCTTGCAAATCAATCGCAGACGGTACAGCGCAGGACATCAGCGAAATCGACGCGGCAAGCAACAACGGCGTTGACGATGTGCGGGTTCTGCGGGAAGAAACGCGCTATGTGCCTGTAAGCCTGAAATACAGGGTTTATATCATAGACGAAGTGCATATGCTGAGCGCGGGCGCGTTCAACGCGCTGTTGAAAACGCTTGAAGAACCGCCGGCTCATGTGGTGTTTATCTTAGCGACTACTGAGAATCATAAAGTCCCTGCGACGATTCTGTCACGGTGTCAGCGGTTTGAATTCAAACGCGTGAAAACTGCCGACTGCGTTTCGGAGCTGATGAAAATTGCGCAGAAAGAAGGCGTAAAGCTTTCGCAGAGCGCGGCGGAATTAATCGCAAGGCTTTCGGACGGCGGCATGCGGGACGCGCTGTCGCTTTTGGAAACCTGTATTTCGCAAAGCGAAATACAAATTTCACAAGTAGGGGCAGATTTCGGCGAAATTACCGGACAGGTTGTGCAAAACTGTGCGGGTGTTGCGGGCAGCGCGCATATTTTCGGGATTTCCGAAGCCGTACTGACCGGAAATACGGGCACGGCACTGAAAATAATTACAAACCTGCATGAGCAGTCAAAAGACATGGGCAGGCTGCTGACGGAACTGATTCAGCATTACAGGAATTTAATGCTTTTAAAACTGCTTCCGGACGAAACAGAAATGATTTCATGGCTTCCGGAAGAAGCGGAGGATACCCGTGCGCTTTGCGGGCGGTATGAGATGAGCAAAATCATGCAATGCCTTTCGGTTTTGGAGGAAGCAACCGAGCGGATTTCACGCAAGGGCGATAAAAGGCTTGTTACGGAATTGTGCGTGATTGAAATGTGCGGCGAGCCGCCTGTAGGGGCGACCCTTGCGGTCGCCCGAAATGAAACACTGTTCACCCCTACACCGCAACCCGTGCAAATTGATGTGCCGCCGCAAAAACCGCAAACACCCGGTTTTCCACCTGAACCGGCGTATGATTTACCGCCTGAACCGGAGCTTCCCCCGTGGCAGGAAGCGTTAGAAACAGTAAAGCGAATTGAAACAGGCGGAGAAAAAACACTTGACAGCCCCGTAAATGAAGTTGACAAAGTAAATGAAAAAATCACCGATTTTAAAAATTTATTAAAACAAAAAGGAATAGAGGTACGCGAACGATGAAAGCAAGACTGCCTAAAGAATATCAAAACAAAGGCGCGGGGAACATGAACGACATGATTCGTCAGGCGCAGAAAATGCAGGAGCAGGTGAAAATCAAGCAGGAAGAGCTTGCGGAGCGTGAATTTTCCACGACTGCGGGCGGCGGCATGATTGAGCTTACCATGACCGGCGCGCATGAACTGAAGTCCGTTAAAATCAAGCCGGAGCTGATTGACCCCAAAGCACCGGAGGATTTAGAGGATATGATTATCGCGGGTGTGAACGCGGTGATTCAGAAGGTGGATGAAGAAAGCACGGTTGAAATGGAAAAAATCACGGGCGGTATGAATCTCGGCGGAATGATATAACAATTAATATATGTAGAGGCACCCCTGTGTGGTTGCTCGTTAATAATGCAGAAACATATTACGGGACGCCACGCAGGGCGTCCCGTACAACCCCGAAAGGATTATAAAATGTCCGAATACAACCCGTTACCGTTGGTTTTAGCCGCCGAGCAATTCGCCAGACTGCCCGGTATCGGCATGAAAACCGCCCAAAGACTCGCCTACCATATATTAACCATGCCCGCGGGTGAGGTTGAAATGTTCGCGGAAACCCTGATTACCGCACGAAAAACCGTCCGCTGCTGTTCGGTTTGCCGCAATTTCACCGAAAAGGAAACCTGCGCGGTTTGTTCAGACGAAAGACGCAATCAAAAATTGATTTGCGTGGTTGAAGCACCCAAAGACGTCACCGTGATTGAACGCACCGGCGGCTTTGACGGCGTTTATCACGTTCTGCACGGCTTGCTTTCGCCTATGGAGGGAACAGGTCCGGAGAATATCCACATCAAGGAGCTGATGGAGCGGCTTGCCGGTGAGGTTGACGAAGTGATTATGGCGACTAACCCAACGATTGAGGGGGAAGCAACCGCAAGTTATATCAGCAGACTGATTAAACCGATGGGAATAAAAGTATCAAGATTGGCTTACGGACTGCCTGTGGGAGCAAGCTTAGAGTTTGCGGACGATGTGACCTTAGTCAGGGCTATGGAGAACAGGAACGAAATATAATTGTTACTTCTGTATAAATTTTGATTAAAAATGTTGAAAAAAATACAAAACAGGATTGACTATTTACAATTATTATAGTATAATTAATAAAAAACCGACGATTTTTGTGATATAATCGATTGATTTAAATTTATAAAAACAGAATATTTTATAATAAATTAATAAATCGGAGGGTAATATTATGTTATGGTTCAAGAATTTAAAAACCAGCGCGAAAATGATTGTCAGTTTTTCAATCGTGATTGTACTTATGGCGGGGCTTTCGGTATTTTCGTTTATTCAATTGGATAGTGCTACCGGCTCTTATCGATACGCGATTGACCATCCTATGAGTTCTGAAATGGATATGGCACAGTTTATCAGTGCTATCCGCGATATGCGGCGCGCTTCCGCCACTATGGGCATGTTCGCGCCTCAGAACGACCCCGCGAAAATCGAAGCGTATTATAAAGGAGCAGTTGATTCCTATAATGAAGGTATGACAGCACTTAATAATATTGAAGAGAATGTTAAATCCGATATTAAAGCAACGCCTGATGTTGTGGCAGGTGTAACGGGCGTAGTGGGCGACTTGCGCGATACTTTCCAAAGATACATGGATACGTTCTGCAAACCTGTGTACGAAGCGGCTCTTGTCGGCGATTATGATTCGACTTTAGTGTACGCCGCCAATGCCGCGCCTCTTGCGGCTGAGCTCAGCGAAAAAGCCGACGCGCTTATAACAATCTGCAAACAAGAAGCGGGAGCGGCTTTGAAGGAATCGGAAGCAATTGTAAATCAAACGAAATTATTAATTGCGGTTGTGGCAATTATTTCGGCACTGATTGCAATTTCAATTGCTTTATATGTTGCCGGTCTTTTAGCAAAACCGCTTAATATGATGGCAAGTGCATTGGAAACGCTCGGCATAAAGGGCAGTCTTGATTTACCGCCCGAAGTTATGCAAAGCGCGCAGGAATGTTCTGCTTGGCAGGATGAAATCGGTCGTTGCGCCAGAGCGTTCGGCGGGACAATTCAGCATATCGGGAATATTGCGGGAGAGCTTGAAGATGTTGCAAAAGGGAATTTAACTACAAAAACCGAGGTTCTTTCCGAAAAAGACGTTATGGGAATCGCTGTACAGAGAATGATTGAAAATCTAAATAATATGTTCAGCGAAATCAACCGTTCGACCGAGCAGGTTTCTCACGGCTCAAAACAAGTTGCGGAAGGTTCGCAGTCATTGGCGCAGGGTTCAACCGAACAGGCTTCTGTTGTTGAAGAACTCTCTGCTTCTATATCTGACATCGCAAAGAATACCAAAGACAACGCGGAAATGGCAAAACAAGCCGCAAGTCTTGGTGATACAATCAAGGCTAACGCTGAAAAAGGAAGCCGTCAGATGGACGAAATGATGAAAGCTGTAGCGGAAATAAACTCAGCAAGCCAAAGCATTAGCAAAGTTATTAAAGTTATAGACGATATTGCTTTCCAAACTAATATTCTCGCGTTAAACGCGGCTGTTGAAGCGGCAAGAGCGGGACAGCACGGCAAGGGGTTTGCCGTTGTTGCCGAAGAAGTACGTAACCTTGCGGGAAAAAGCGCGGAAGCGGCAAAGGAAACGGGAGAATTAATTTCAAATTCAACAGCGAAAGCAGAGCTTGGTGAAAAAATTGCGAATGAAACCGCCGCAAGCCTTGCCGAAATCGTAGCGGGTATAAACGAAAGCAGTCAGATTGTTAATAAAATCGCTATTTCGTCTGACGAGCAATCAAACGGAATTACACAAATCAATCACGGCATTGAGCAAGTAGCAAGCGTTGTACAAAGGAACACGGCTACTGCCGAAGAAAGCGCGGCGGCGTCCGAAGAAATGAGCGGTCAATCGGCTATACTTGAAGATTTGGTTGCGAAGTTTAAGCTTAGAGGGTAGATCATTTACTATCCCTCAATAAAAATTTCTTCATTTGAGCCGTCTAAATCTTTTCTTCTGACATCTCCGTCGTGCATGTAATAAATCTTCCCGTTGTAAAAACTGTGTTCGATAATAAAATTTTTTGCGATTAAAATATTATCTGTGATTTGTTTTAAATCAATTTGGTCAGATTTGAATAATTTACCTTTATACACGCTGGAAAAAACATCGCGCTCAAGAATTTTTTCATTATTAGTGCCGTTGTGGGTTATTGACCATACGCCCCACTTTGACATTTCATTAAAAATTGACATGTAATAATATATATTATTCTCGTCCGCGACAAAATCACTTGTAAAACCGTCCGTTAAAGCTTGCGGGTTTCCGCCGTTTACGCTGACTTTATTTAAACATTGACCCGCTTCATCTTCCGCAAGATTTACATAATAGACAAAACCGTTAATAACGGCAAAGCTATCTGCTGTTTCTTTTATTAACGCTGTATTTCCGCTTCCGTCTAAATTCATTTTATATATTGCTTCAGAAGCGTAATAATAAACAAAATCATCAACCACGCATAAACCGCGCATAGAATCACTGCTTGCTAATGTCTGCTGTTCTGTTCCGTCTGCTTTTATTTTTTGAACCGTCATTTGTTCATCTGATTGCAGAGAACCTTCTGTAAAATAAAAATATCCGTCATAAAAATTAAGCTCTTGGAAATGAAATCCGTCAAGGTTAATGATTATTTGATGCTCACTGCCGTCTTCTTTTATTTTATGAATTTTACCCGAATAAAGAATGTAAATCCATTCGCCGTCCGACGCAAGAAAACCGTTGTTCCGGTTTGAATTTTCAATGATATTGCCGCGTTTTTCAGTGTTCTTAACTTCTTCCTGCTCCTGATTACCGTTTGTTTGGCTGTCTGCGGGTTGATTGCTGTTGTTGCTTTGGGTGTTGCTTCGCCCCCCGCCGGTGCTTGCGCCGCTCTCGCTTTTATTATCGCCGCACGCGGTTAAAGTAAACAGTATTGCGAATGTCAAGATAATCGCTGTGATTTTTTTTGCCATAATTTTAATTTCTCCTTTTTTAGTAAATTATATCATATAAAATAAGACAGTAGTATGTCATATATTAATGATTATTTATTGCTATTTTCGTTTGCAGTGAACAGATATAACCTGCACATCAGCATACCGTTATACAACTTTCGGTTTTTTGCCGCTTTCTGCCCGAAATATGCTTCAAAATTCTCATCAGACGTAATTACATAAAGCTTGTTATCGTTAAGCGGAGTTAAATTTACGCCCATATCGCGGTAAATCCGCTCGGTATCGGCTTTTTCAAGCATACGCTCCGCATAAGGCGGATTGGTGATGATTTTGCATGGTTCTGCGCTTTCCGGAAACTTGAAATCCTTGATTGCGCGCTTCTCCGCCTTGATATAATCCGCAACGCCCGCTTTCTTCGCGTTTTCAAGCGTTAATGCAGCACAGGCTTCGTCAATATCGAATCCTAAGGCTTCAAAAGCGGCGTCTTTCTTGATTCCCGTCCGAAGCAGTTCACGCTGTTCGCTCCACAGGTTTGCGGGAATAAACCCCCACTTCTCTGAAATAAAACTTCTGCTGATACAGGGCGGGATATTTAAAGCCTTGAACACGGATTCTATCAGGATTGTCCCGCTTCCGCAGAAAGGGTCGATGATGATTTCCCCTTGCCGGATTTTCGCAATATCAATAATCCCTGCCGCTAAGGTTTCCTTAATCGGCGCAGCACCCGCCTTTTCCCGGTAGCCGCGTTTATGAAGCCCTTCTCCCGACGAATCAAAAAACACCGTCATTTCATCTTTATACAGAAAGAATCTGATGGGATAAACCGCGCCCGTTTCAGGGAGCGTACTTGTTTTATAAATCCGGCTCATTGCTTCGGCAAGAGCTTTTTTTACGGTTCTTTGAAGCGCGGGTATGCTTGTCAGCTTTGAATTCACCGACTGCCCCTTTACAACCGGAAAAGCCGCGTCTTTTTCAAGAAAATCGCCGAGCGGGAGCGTTTTTAAATTATCATAAACATCATCAAAGCTTTCCGCTCTGAACCGCGCCAAAACCACGCCGATTCGTTCCGCAACGGAACAGCTTATATTGGCGCGGATTAAAACCTCCGGCGAACCCTCAAAGAGAATTCTGCCGTCCGTGACCGTGATGTTTTCGCCGCCGGCGCGTTTTATTTCAAACTGAAGTGTTTTTTCCAACCCGAAATGGCAGGGTGCGGTGAAATTCAAATTTATCATTTTTCTTCCTTTAAAAACAGCTTAAACAACGCCCTTAAAAGGGCGTTGTTGCTACATTTCTTTAGTTTATTTATTATGTATAATGATGGTAATTATTAACCATACCTTCATAAGTGCATTGATATACCATTATTGTTCTATATCGGCAAGTGCAATCCCGACCGGGAGGGGGATTATTTAAATAATAATAAGGGCATGGTTCTTGTTTACTGCTAATATGTGTAGCTTTTTTTAATTGCAGATTCCCGGTATGAGGCATCCCGCCAATATTCATAGAATAATAAATTGTTGAGGGGATAGGAACTTCTTCCCACCCGCCGCCCGGAGTATCATGCCAAAGCACAGTTTGATAATCGGTAGTCGATACTGTTCTTCCACAGGCGGACGAGGGTGTTGCTGTTGTCGTAAATATTAATACCGTTGCCATAAGAAATGCGATGAAACGTTTCATAAATTTGACCTCCTAAATTTTAATTTCTAATTATATTATAAAATTTAAAAGATATAATGTCAACAGAATGTTTTGTCAAAAAATGTTTTATTATAGAAACATTTGTTGATAAAACATTTTAATTATACACCGGTCTTGTATCCGGTTTATCGCCGTATGTTTCATAATATCCGCCGTTATGCAGGGCAGGGGTGCACGCCTGCGGCAAACCCGACGGTCTGTAATACCCGATTGCGGTGTTCGGGCATGTAGCGGTCGCAAGCAGTCCGGTATGTCTGCAATACGATTTTTCAAGCACCGTACTGTCCGGCGTAAAATTCTTCGGAACAGAATTATCGCTGATATGAGCCATCGTTTCACCCCATACTAACGCTACCTGCTTCCAGTTTCCGCCTGAACCCCATTTTTCGATTTCTCTGCCGTTGTCATACCCGACCCTGTAAACGCCCACGTATTCAGGCGTAAGCCCGCAGAATAACAGATTTTTTTCATCGTTGGACGTACCGGTTTTACCGATTACTTCAATATTATCAATCCGAGCACGCGGTCCTGAACCGTTGACGTCTTCAATTACCTTTTTCATCATACGGTTGACAATCCACGCGCTGTCGCTTTCGATTGCCCGTGTTCCGGAATAATTCTGCTCTAAAATGATTTTCCCGTTATGGTCAACCACCTTTTCATATAAATACGGTTCGTAATAAACCCCGCCGTTCCCGAAAATCTGATACGCACCCGCTAATTCCAAAAGGTTGATTCCGTTTCGGAACGCGCCGAGCGCGAGCGGTGACCAGTTCATGTCATAATCGGGGTCAAGCGTACTGATTCCGAGTTTATCCGTAAGCATGGAATAAGAATCCTTAAAACCTACTTTTTGGAGCGTTCTGACCGAAATCGTATTCAAGGATTGCTGTACCGCAAACCATGTTTCGCGGTATACGCCGCTGCCGCCCGGGCTTTCCGCGTAGTTGGCAGGCCATAATTCCGTCGGGGAATTGGGATCGTTGGGATTTGACCGGATTAACCCAGAAGCATCTCTTGTCATGGTGGAATAGGTGAGTTTATTGCTGTTTATCGCGGGTGCGTAAACCGCAATGGGTTTCACTGTAGAACCGATTGCCCTTACCGACTGTGTGGCGCGGTTAAAGCAGTTATCCCCCGGTTTTTCGCCGAACCCGCCGATAAGCGCGACAACCCTGCCGCCGTAATCCAAAACCACAAACCCGCCTTGAAGCACATTAATTTTATCCGTGCCTTCGGGATATTCATAACGCAGGAAGCTCATGGGGTCAGCCGCTCTTTCTTCAAGCAGTTTCTGGATTTTTAAATCTTCGTTGCTGTAAATAGTATAGCCGCCGCCTTTTATCAGCTCTAACGCTTTATCGTATGAAACGCCGCGCAGCTTGGCAAGATGGGTCGCAACCTGCCAAATCACCGCATCAGTATACCAGTTCTGCGTGATTTCATAATCACCGTTCCATTTATAAGGTATATCGGAACGGATTTCGTCCCAAGGCGTATCTTCGTAGTAAAGGTTCTTTTCTTCGCTTTCGCCGAAAAAGCCGTAGCTTTCGTCATATCGCTCGTCAATGTATCCGAAATAATCACCCTTGACAGGCATACGGAAACGGAGCTCCTCCGCTTTGGCTTCTTCATATTCCGCCGTACTGATAAATCCGTTATAATACATCTGCTGTAAGGCGATGGTATGGCGTTTTTTTGCCAATTCGGAATTAATGTACGGGTTATAGTTATGCGGAGAAGGAATAACCGCCGCAAGCAGGGCACATTCTGAAACCGACAGTTCTTCAACCGTTTTTTCAAAATAATACCATGCCGCAGAACCCACCCCGTAAGAAGAACCCCCGAAACCGATTCGGTTTAAGTAACTTTCTAAAATATCAAGCTTTGTGTATTTCTGCTCAAGGCTGATTGCGCGGAAAATTTCTCTGAGCTTGCGCCCCGCGCTGACTTTATCGTCACCCGTAACGTTTTTAACCAACTGCTGGGTAATCGTCGAACCGCCCTGTACATCACCGCCGAGCGCGGCACTGACAATAACGCCGGCGGTACGATACCAGTCTACGCCGTCATGGTCGAAGTATCGGTGGTCTTCATTGGCAATAATCGCATCGATTAAATGACCCGGCATTTCACCGACGTCCACCCAAACTCTGTTCTCGTCGCTTGAAATCCGCTTGGTTTCGACCCAATCGTCCTCATCTTCGTCAAAAACCAAAATGATACTGTTGAAGTTCATTTCCGCTTCTTTCAGGTCTATATCAAATGAATTTTCCGCAAACTGCATGACATAAACCGTCAGCGCAACCGCTACGATACAAACAGTAATCACTGCCACAAGGAATATCGTCAGAAATGTTGTTCCGATGACGGCAAAAACACTTTTGGTTTTCTGCCCTGCGGAAAGCTTACCGTATTTTGAACGGCGCGGATTTTTCCGCTCATTTGAAGGAGCAGACGTTTTTTCTATTTCCTTACTGTCGGGCTGAGCGGATTCTTCAAGTTTTTCCGGCTCTTCAAAATCAATCGTAGTTATATTTTTTTCTTTTTTCGGGAATTTCTGTCCGATTTTTTCAAAAAAGTTTTTATCAGAGTTTTTCATTTTACCACCCTTATTATGCTGTTGCTTCTGTACCTAACATTAAATAAAAATTTTCGTATTACCACCCGCCGCAGGCGGGCGGAAATATATAGAAATATACGCTGTTTACTTCAAATGATTATTTAATTGAATATATTATATCATAATTTCTTTATAAATTCAAGAGGTGGAAGGATTATGAAAATTATTTGAAAATTAAAAAGACGCTCACCGCGTCTTTTTTAATTTATACTAATACCGATTATAAAAGCTCTTAAAAATCCGTACAAAAAGCTTGCGTTTATGGGTTTTTGTGCGGATTTTTTAGAAAGCTTTTAATGAGGGATTAGTATTAGTATTACTCAAACGAATCCTCTTCATCCCTTGCGTTAAACAACTCCACAAGTGAAACCATTTCTTCTTCCGTTAAAGTAATTCCCTTCCCCATGCGTTCGCGGTCGGGCGACCAGTTGCGTATGTCGTACTTCGGCGGGTTGTCGTTCCAGCTTACCATATTAAGCTCAACGCGCCAGCCTTTTTGATTCTCGGAAATAACCCCTAATTCCTTTGTGATTTCATACTTGATTTCTGCCATTTTAAATGTTCTCCTTTTCTGTTGATATAAATTTTTAATTGTTAATTTTAATTACTTCATCAGCGCGCATAACCTTGTCAAACATAGCGTAATACTTGGTTGTTACAACCCTGTTAATATGATGATGCCCGAAAAACCAGCGTTCAAACGCACAGCTTTCGCCTAAAATGTCAAGGTAAGCGTTCACCCTGCTCTTATCGGAATTCGGCAGTTCTAAAAACTCTGCGATTTTGCTCGGAGCTTCATGGCTGACAATGTAATCAACCCTGCCTTCATGCTTGGCAATTGCCTGAAGCCCGTTTCTGTACTCGCTTTCACGCTGTACCCCGTCGTTTTTCTCCACCGAAGCGTCAACATCGTCCCTGCGCCCGCCCCCGAAGGTCAAAATAGTTTTATTGCCGAGCGTAAAAACTTCACCCCGCATTAAATACCTCAAATGACCGCTGATGTGACGGGTTCTGCCGCCGTTCCACTGCTCTTCGGGGTAGGAAGCAAGCTCGTCAAAGTTCTCGTGTATGCCGTCCACAAACAGAATGTGATACTTTTTCCTACCGAGCCTTTTCAAAAGACGCTTCTCCCGTTTCGAGCCGTTCCAAATAAACCCGAAATCGCCGCAAATGAGCAGAAAATCGCCTTTTCTGAGCTTTTTTGCTTTTTTGAATCTGTCTAAATCCCCGTGGGTGTCACCTGTGATGTAAATAAAGTTTTCGTATTTTTTCATCTTAATCCCTTATATGAAATTTATTTTCCCAGTGCTTGTTTTAAGTCGTTAATAATATCTTCCGCTGTTTCCAATCCCACAGAAATCCGCACTGTTCCCTCGCTTACGTCCATTTCGCGCAGTTTTTCGGCGGAAAGCTGGCTGTGCGTTGTCGTCGCGGGGTGGACTACCTGCGTTCTTATGTCCCCCAAATTCGCAACATTTTGAATCAGCTCCAGCGAATCCATGAACCGCGCCGCCCTCTCCCTGTCGCCTTTTATGACAAATGTGAAAACATTCCCCGCGCCTTTGGGAAAGTATTTTTTATACAGCGGGTAATATTTATTGCTTTCAAGCGCGGGATAATTCACCGTTTCCACTTCCGGACAGGTTTCAAGAAACTTAGCTGTTTTCAGCGCGTTTTCACAGGCTCTTTCCATTCTCAGCGACAATGTTTCAACGCCGAGCAGGGTCATATAAGCGTTAAAAGGTGCAAGACACGAGCCGAAGTCCCGCATAATCAAGGCGCGAAGCCTTGTTATGAACGCGGTTTTACCTAAATCCGCGAAAACAACGCCGTGATAAGACACGTCCGGTTCGTTGAACAGCGGGAATCTCGGATTGTTTTTATATTCAAATGTTCCGCCGTCAATGATAATACCCGCCATCACCTGTCCGTGACCGGAAAGCATTTTTGTCGCACTGTGTATGACAATATCCGCGCCGAATTCAAACGGGCGGCACAGATACGGCGTGTTGAATGTTCCGTCAACCATGAACGGTATTTTATATTTTTTTGCGATTTGCGCGATTTTTTCAATATCGCTGATATTGGCGTTGGGGTTTCCGATAAGCTCTGTGAATAACAGCCTTGTCTTATCAGTGACTGCGTTTTCCCAAGCGTTCATATCATCGGAATCCACGAACTTTACAGTAATTCCGAGCCTTTTCACGCTTACGCCCATCATATTAATCGCGCCGCCGTAAATATTCCTTGAAGAAACCACTTCATCGCCCGCCTGACACAGGTTGGCAATCGTGTTGAACATAGCCGCGTGCCCCGAAGAAAACGCTAATGCACCCACGCCGCCCTCAAGGGCGGTGATTCTTTCTTCTAAGAAGCCGTTCGTGGGGTTCATCAGGCGGGAATAGATATTCCCGGGCTGTGACAGCTCAAATAAGCTTTTTGCGTGGTTGACGTCGTCAAAATAATACGCGTTGGTCTGATAAAGCGGTGGCGTGACCGAATGGGTGGCTTCATCGCCGTCATAACCGGCGTGAATCATCTTGGTTTCAAAGCCGTAGTTGTTGTTTTTCATGTATATTATTCCTTTCTTTTTATGTGGATATAATGTTTATAATGCGGGGCTTTGCCCCGCCAAACGGGGGACGTTCATTTCTTTGCTCGTGCAAAGAAACGAACCAAAGAAACACGCGCCTGCGGCGGGCTTTTCCTCTTTTTCAAAAGATTCCTTCTTATAATCCTATACACAATGACTGCTACTAATAAGTTTACGCTGACTATGAATAAGTTTACAAGTAAGCAATCTACCTTGTAAGAGGACGTAGCCCGCCGCAGGCGCGCATTTTTGGTACTTTTTGTGCGAACAAAA
>WRJM01000005.1 GCA_009782265.1 Oscillospiraceae bacterium
GCCCGTGCGTTTCGCCAAAACTTGCGTGCAGGAAATTTTCAGTTACTACGGGCAATTCACTTTTTTCAGCGTCACAGTCTTGGCGGATATTTTATTATGGGCGTTTTTGCCCGCGCCGAGATCGCGTTATTTCGCGTCGAATTGTTTTCGCGTCACGGCGTTTTTTTACGCGTTCGTGACGGTTGTTTTGATTCTCCGAATTCCGTTCCGCGTTGTCCGCGAATACAAACGCATCTCGTTGGCGGACAAGTCGGATTGATTTTATAAAATGCATAAAACACTTAAAGACATTTCAATCGGGCGGGAGGCGCGGGTGGTCGCCGTCGGGGGGGAGAGCGCGTTGAGACATCGTTTGCTCGATATGGGCATCACACCGAAAACCGTCATCCGCGTCAGAAAAGTCGCGCCGCTGGGTGACCCCATCGAACTCACGCTGCGAGGTTATTCGCTGACGCTCCGAAAGGAAGACGCGGCGAGAATCACGGTCGAGGAGGTGGAGGAATGATCATCGCGCTGGTCGGAAATCAAAACTGCGGCAAGACCGCGCTTTTCAATCAGTTGACCGGCGCCAAGCAGCGCGTGGGAAATTTTCCGGGCGTTACGGTCGAAAAAAAACACGGCGCGGTGCGGCTGGCGTCGAGCGCGAGCGTAGTGGATTTGCCGGGCATTTATTCGATGACCCCATACACGGGCGAGGAAAAAGTAACGCGCGATTTTCTCCTCAACGAAAAGCCCGACGGCATCATCAACATCATCGACGCGACGAACATCGAGCGCAATTTGTACCTCACTCTGCAATTGCTCGAACTGGGGATTCCGGTCGTGCTCGCGCTCAACATGATGGACGAGTTGCAGAACAACGGCGGCTCGATTCGCTTGGCGGAATTGATCGCGGAGTTGGGAGTTCCGGCGGTGCCGATTTGCGCGATTCGCAACGAGGGCGTGGACGAATTGGTGCGCCAGACGATCGCGACGGTCGAGGCGAAAACGCGTCCGCACAAAGTCGATTTTTGCGAAAGCGGCGCCGTGCACCGTTGCATTCACGGCATCTCGCATTTGATTGAAGACCACGCCCAAAAGCAGGGCGTTCCGGAGCGTTTCGCGGCGGTGAAGCTTGTTGAAGGCGACGAGCTTATGCTTGAAACTTTGTGCCTTGACGAAAACGAAATTGAACTGCTTGACCACGCCGTCAAGGAAATGGAAACCGAGCTTGACACCGATAGAGAAGCCGCACTCGTGGACTCACGGTATCAGTTCATCGAGGGCGTCTGCGAAAAGTGCGTAGTGAAAGCAAAGGAAAGCCGCGAATATAAAAGACGCGTAAAATTTGATTCGGTTTTAACCCATAGAATCTGGGCGGTTCCTTCATTTCTCGGAATCATATTAGTTGTGTTCATGCTGACTTTCGGCGTTATCGGCGCGCCTTTAAGCGCGTTATTTAAAGAGGGGATTGAAATCTTCAGCGGATTTGCCGGTCACGCTTTGGAGAATTACGGCATGAATCCGGTAATTCGCTCGTTAATCATAGAAGGCATTTTCACGGGCGTAGGCGCGGTTTTAAGCTTTGTGCCGATTATTGTTACGCTGTTCTTCTTCCTGTCTGTATTAGAGGATTCAGGTTATATGGCAAGAGTAGCGTTCGTCATGGATAAGCCCTTACGGAAAATCGGGCTGTCCGGACGAAGCTTTGTGCCGATGTTAATGGGCTTCGGCTGTACTGTTCCGGCGTGCATGGCGACGCGGACGCTCGCCAGCGAACGCGACAGAAAAATGACCATTTTTCTTACCCCGTTTATGAGCTGCAGCGCAAAGCTCCCGATTTATGCCTTGTTCACTGCCGCTTTCTTCCCGAAATACGCGCCTTTTGTGATGATGAGTTTATATATTACCGGGATTGCGCTTGGTATTCTTTCGGGTTTTATTATGAAAAAAACGGTTTTTAAAGGCGCGCCCGTCCCTTTTGTCATGGAACTCCCGAATTACCGCTTTCCGTCCGCGAAAACCGTATTCCGCCTTGTATGGGATAAAGCGGAGGATTTCATTAAAAGAGCGTTTACGGTTATATTAATGGCAACGATTTGCATTTGGTTTCTGCAATCGTTTGATATTCGTTTGAATCCTGCCGCTGACGGTACAGACAGTATATTAGCCGTAATCGGGCAATCCATCAGCGTATTATTCAAACCGCTCGGTTTTTCGGACTGGCGGGCTTCTACCGCTTTAATTACAGGGTTTGCGGCAAAGGAAACAGTCATCAGCACATTAGCGGTTCTGACCGGCGGGAGTATATCAGGACTTGGGGATATGCTTCACACGCTGTTTTCATCGCTTTCCGCGTTCAGCTATTTAATTTTTATCCTGCTTTATACGCCCTGCGTTGCGGCAATCGCAACGGTGAAGCGCGAGCTCGGCAGTCTGAAAGGCACGTTTTTGATTATATTATATCAAACCGGTATTGCGTGGGTTGCGGCTTTCATTGTATATCAGGTAGGACGGTTAATTATATGACTAAATTAAAACTGACATCCGAAAGCCGCATTATTCTGCCGGACGGCACAGAAAAACCTTTTTCCTTGCTTTCGGAGGAAGAAAAACAAGAGCTGTTTACCCGTATGGAAAAGCGTTTAAGCGCAGATTTACGACCGGCGGTTTGCCGGTTATCACAATCCGGAATACGCTCCTCCGTACTGACTTAGTATGTATCCTGCCAATTTCGGGTTTTTATTATGTATTCTGACAGGCATCTGTGTTCTTTTTTCAAAAATAAACATAAGCCGCACCTATATCCTTTCTGACGGCCACGCGCCGCAAAGCCAATCCCATTCGCCGTTACAGCCTGCGCCGCATTCGCGCAGAGGGTAACAACAGCTTTCAAACGCTTCAAAGCAAGCGCAGTATTGCTTGCACGCTTCCTTGAACATCGCCAGCGCGTCCGCGTCTTCGGGGTGTGTGTCCAAATAAAGTTTGAGGTCGTGTACAAAAAAATGCGCTTCGCATAAACTGTCCATCAGCGCGGAACAGTTCGGCGGATAATTTTTATCGTTCATGCCGAATCCCCCTTGTATAATCGTGTGCCGGTATATTTAATTCGGGAAAAATCGTTCCCGCCGCCAGCGCGCGTTTAGGCGGATAAACCTTGCCTAAGTGCTGGGGCTGAACAAACGCATAACCGACCATCGGATACGATGAGAAAGAACCATTGCCGCTTCTTGCGCTTCCCGGGTTTCGCATATACTCCATGATTGTGCTCCTTTCTGAAAGAAATTTATAATATATTATGATAATTGCCCGCAAGCGGTGTCACATTTATGAAGAATTGCATATGCTGTAATACGACATAAATCGTCAAATATGAACAAGGGAGGAACATAAAATGCGCTTTTTCCCGAATCGCCGCGGTTTTCCGCTATGGGTTGCAGGCGTCGGCTTCAGAAATTGCAGAAATAATTGCTGCGGACGCCGTTTCTGGTGGTAAAAAACAAAAAAAACACACAGGTCTAACCGGACTTGTGTGTTTTTTATTAAAATTTTTTAAAATTTTTTAAATTTTTATTAAAAAACTATGGAATTTTATGTAATAATATGTTATTATTAAATATATGGGTTAATTTGAAGGGCTAATTAATAGAGAAAAATGAAAATATCCGGAAAAGGGAAAGGAGGAGAAGCCAATGAGCGAGAATAACCATCCGGTTTCGGCAGAAACGCACGACGAACACGAAGCGCATGCAAAACACGCGGCTGTAGACGGTGCGGTTGTCATTGACGTGTCGGATGATAAGCTTACTGCCTATCTCCATATAACCGAAGAAAAATTTGACGGCAACCCCGTGACCTACAAAGATATAACAAGCACGGTTGAAAGCCACGGAATCAATTATAAACCCGATTTGGATAAAGCAAAAGAGCTTATCGAGCATAAATCGTTCAATAAGAAAATCTACCTCTCCAGAGGCTTTTCAGCCGTAAACGGAGAGGACGGAACGATTGAATACTTTTTTGAAACCAGCAGTACCTTAGTCCCTAAAAAAGGGGAGCACGGCAATGTTGACTTTAAAGATTTGGGATTAGTCCGCAATATAACGGAAGGCGAGCTAATCGCAAAAATCACCATGCCGACCGAAGGCACGCCCGGAATGGATGTTTACGGGCAGGAGATTCCTCCCGCTCCCGGGAAAGAACCGAAATTCATTGTCGGGCAGGGAACAGAATTATTTAACCACGGAACTGAAATCAAAGCCGTAAGGGACGGAAACTTGGTTTGGGGGAAGGGCGGATTCACCGTTGAGGAAACCTTGGTTATTAAAGAAAGCGTAGACGTTTCAACGGGAAACATCGATTTTATAGGCAACGTCCTGATTAAAGGCAACGTGGCTGAAAACTTTATGGTTAAATCCAAAAAGAATGTTTCGGTAAACGGCTCTGTAACCAATGCAACCATCATCGCGGACGGCGATATAAATATCGGGCTGGGAAGCGTCAACTCCAATATCGTAGCACAGGGGAATGTCAAATTAGGCTTCTGCGAAAGCTCGAAGGTTGAGTGTCAGGGCGATTTTTACAGCAAATCCGTTATTGCCGGAGAGGTATACTGCGGCGGCTCTTTTAATGCCACGCAGGACAGAGGTGTTGTATTCGGCGGCAAGCATACCGCGCTCGCCGGCTTCAACGCGAACATTATCGGTACGGAAAGCTATACTAAAACGCAGGTTACATTAGGCAACAGCGCGGTTTTAACCGAAGAAAGGCTTGAACTCTCCAATAAAATCAAAGACCTTGACGAGCGCACCAGAAAGCTTTTGCAGGTTGCGGAGGTTTTACAGGAACATAAAAAGAATTTCGGTTCGCTTTCCGCTGACCGCGAAGCAATGCTGACGACCGCTATCCGTTCAAGGTTTACTTTCCAGAGGGAAGTTAAACAGCTCAACGAAAGAATTAAAGAAATCGACAAAGAACTTGAATTTGTCGGCGAGCAGTTTGTTGTGGTTCATAAGAACCTTTGGCCCGGCGTAACAGTACGTATCGGTACAGAACTGCTCATTGTAGACCGCAATATGCAGAAAGTAATGATAGGTAAGGATTCTGCGGGGCATCTTGCTTACCTGCCCATCAGCTCGGCTAAAAGCAAATCCTGAGGTTAATTCGGTATATGAACGTTAAAACGCCCATTTGTGATTTTTTAACAGCGTATACCGGAAAAAAGCGGACGCGCTGTCATACGCCCGGTTCAAAAGGGCGTGTTTATAAACACGATATAACCGAAATAAACGGCGCGGACAGCCTTTATGAACCCTGTAGCTGTGCCGCTGACACAACTACCGGTATCATCGCCGAAAGCGAAAATATAGCCGCAAGGCTTTTCGGCGCGGCAAAAACCTTGTATTCCTGCTCAGGAAGCACGCTTGCCGTCCAGACCATGCTGAGCCTGATTAAAACATCGGCAGAAGCAAACGGTAAGAACAGAATCGCCGCGTTCCGGTACGCGCACAGAAGCTTTATTTCGGCGGCGGCACTGTTAGGTTTTGACATTGACTGGATTTATCCGGAGGAATTTCTTTCGGCATGTTTAAAACCCGAAGCGGTTAAAGAGGCTGTAAGACCCGACACCGCGGCGGTTTTTGTCAACAGCCTTGATTATTACGGCGGTATGTGCGGGATTCAAGAAATTTCAAGCGTCTGCAAGCAGGCGGATATACCGCTTCTCGTAGATAACGCCCACGGTGCGTACTTTATACTTACAGGCGGACACCCGATTACGCATGGCGCGTCCATGACCGCAGACAGCGCGCATAAAACGCTTCCGGTTATGACGGGCGCGGCTTATCTGCATATAAATGATACGCGGTTTACGGAAAACGCAAAATCCGCTATGGCGGTTTTTGGGACTTCAAGCCCGTCGTATTTGATTTTAGAAAGCCTTGATACCTGCAATAAGCATATTGCGGAAGCCAAAGACAAGGTAAAACAAGCGGATTTCGCTTTCGCGCTTACCGAAGAATTAAAACAAAGTCTTAAAGCAAGCGGTTTTGCGTTAAAAGAAAGCGATTTGCTGAGAATCACCGTAAATGCGCGTGAATCAGGCTATACGGGCGTTGAATTCGCCGCAGAGTTGCGTCAAAACGGCGTTGAGCCGGAATATGCCGATGAAAATTACACGGTTTTGCTTTTTTCAACCGTTACAAACAAAAAAGAAATAACAGCAGTTAATAAGGCTTTTCAAAAAATAAAAATAAAAAAACCGCTCCCCCCCTTAATTTATCCGGTTATAAAGCCGAAAAGTAATATAAGTGCAAGAGAAGCACTTTTTCATTCCAAGCATTACGATATTACGGAACTTAATACGGCGAAAGACAGAATTTGTGCGGAAGTTATCGCGCCCTGCCCCCCCGGAATTCCTTTGATTATGCCGGGTGAGCTTATCGGAGCAGATGAAATCGAGCTTCTTAAATCTTTCAGAGTGAAAAGAATCAGGGTTATAAGGTAATTATAACCATTTGAAAAATGAATCATAATATGTTATAATAAGGTTAGCACGGAGGTTAAACTTATGAAAATAAAAAAATTTTTAGCGTTGTTTTTGACGGGAATTTTACTTATATCGGGCTGCGGCGGCGGCGCAACAATAGACCCCGGTATCTTTATTAATGAAGGCGAAGTCAGCCCTTATCCGCTTGACATGAAAGTAGGTTTCATCTACAGCGGCTCGGTCGGGTCAGACCCGATGATTGCGACTTTTGAATCCTGCCGGTATCAGCTTGAGGTAACGCTGAAAAGCGTTAAAACCAGCTGTATGGAGAATGTGCTTTTACAGCAGTTTGAACAGGCGGTTGAAGCCTATATCGACAACGGCTACAACGTCATTGTCGCCGCTGACGCCAAATATAACTCTGCTGTTGTCATATCCGCGAAAAAACATCAGGATATAGCTTTTATCAGCTTCGGCGGGCATGATATTGCGCATAACCTTTCTTCCGTTCAGCCCCTGCTGTATCAGGCGGCGAATGTTTTAGGGTTCGCGGCGGCGTATAACACCGTCAGCAATAAAATAGGCTTAGTGATTGACCCGAATATGTACAACGCTTACGGAATCGCCAACGCTTTCGCGCTCGGAACAAGAGAGCTTCCGAACTCTCAGACAAACCTTTCCGTTAAATGGGCTTTATCCAATAATTTTGCCGATACAAAAAGAGCTGTGGACGAATTTTACGCGCAGGGGTGCGATATTGTTTTTGTTTACCAGTACGAAGAATACGGGATTAAACGCTGTGAGGAACTTGGCATTAATGTTATGGCGTGTGCTTTTAATCTGCCGGAGATAGCACCGGAGCATTATTTAACCGGCATGTTTTTAAACCTTGACACATATTTAATCAACGAGGTGCGCAAGGTTCAGTACGGTAATTTCGTTTTCGGAGAGCTTACCCGCGAAGGGTTGTTTTATCCGTCCGTGAGCATGGTACAGCTTAACGAAAACACGTGCAAGGAAGGCACAAAAGAAATCATGGATAAGCTGATGAATCTTATTTATGAAGGGAAAACACCCATTTTCGGCGGCGAAGTTCGTGACCGTAACGGCGATGTCCGGATTGCGAAGGGCGACCACTGGAAATCTCCTCAGGTTCTGCAATTAAGGGCATGGCTGACGAATTTAATTACTTCCGAGCAGAATATGTCTGCCCCGCTCACTGAAGACGATTTAATTTATTCCGATTTAAAAATGAAAGATTAAAAAGGATTCAATAAAATACGCCTATGAACAACATCAAAGCCGAATTCACGGAAATATACAATGCAAACATAACCCGTCCAGGCGCGGCACAGTTTTTGGAATTCCTGAACGCCGGCGATTTTTTCACCGCGCCCGCAAGCACGCGCTATCACGGCTCTTACGAAGGCGGTTTGGCTGTTCACAGCGTCAATGTCTACAAATGCCTTACCGATTATCTTGAGCGCGAGAGAACACGGGAAGTCTACAAAATGGAATATTCTGAAGAAAGCGTGGCTATAGTCGCGCTTTTACATGATGTGTGCAAAATTGACACCTATAAAAAAAGCACCCGTAACGTTAAAAATGAAGCAACCGGTGTTTGGGAAAAAGTCCCCTGTTATAACTTTGAGGATAACCTGCCTTACGGGCACGGTGAAAAGTCAGTTTACATGATTAGCGGGTTCATGCGCTTAACAAGGGAGGAAGCCATGGCAATCCGCTGGCATATGGGTTTTTCGGGAATTGAAGATAAAAATACAATCGGCAGTGCTTTGGAAAAATACCCGCTTGCGTTCGCGCTGACAGTCGCGGATATGGAAGCGACGTATTTTTTGGAAGGAGAAAATTAAATGTCAAAAATTAACCAAAACTTTTTAAACCTGAAAGAAAACTACTTATTTATTGAAATAGGCAAGCGAATCCGCGGATACACCGACAAAAACCCTGATAAGTCCATAATCCGCATGGGGATTGGCGACGTAACACAGCCGCTTGCGCCTGTTGTCGTTGAAGCCATGAAAAAAGCCTGTGATGAAATGGGCGTGAAAGAAACTTTTAAAGGCTATGAAGATTCCGGACGGGGTTATTTGTTCCTGCGCGAAGCCGTCGCAGGATATTACAAAGGCTTTGGTGTAACGATAGAACCTGATGAAATCTTCATCAGTGACGGCGCAAAGTCCGACAGCGGTAATATCACCGATATTTTCAGCGAAAATAACATCGCGCTTGTCAGCGACCCCGCTTATCCCGTGTATGTAGACAGCAGTATTATGAACGGCAAAAACGTGATTTACGCCGACGCTACCGAGCGAACAGGGTTCGCACCCATTATCCCGACAAATACAAAGGCAGACATCATTTACTTATGTTCTCCCAATAATCCCACAGGCGCGGTTTTTACAAAAGAACAGATTCAAAAATGGGTTGATTATGCTATTTTTAATAAAGCCGTGATTATTTATGACGCGGCTTATGAAGCGTTTATTTCTGATGAATCCTTGCCGCGGAGCATTTTCTGTATAGAAAGTGCAAGAAAGTGCGCGATTGAAATCGCTTCTTTATCCAAAACCGCCGGCTTCACGGGAACACGCTGCGGGTATACAATTATTCCGAAAGAGCTTGAATTTTATGACGAAAACGGGAATTCTTATAACGTCTTAAAAATCTGGGCAAGGCGGCAGGGCAGTAAATTCAACGGCGTGCCTTATATCATTCAGCGCGGCGCGGAAGCTGTATTCACGCCGGAGGGCTTGAAGCAAACCCGCGAAACAATCGGTTATTACATGCAAAACGCTGAAATTATGTCTGACACTTTTGACGAGCTGGGAATTAAATATACAGGCGGGAAGAATTCACCGTACATTTGGTTTAAATGCAATATGCCGAGCTGGGAATTTTTCGATAAATTACTTACCGAAAAGCAAATTGTCGGGACGCCGGGCGCGGGCTTCGGGAAAAACGGGGACGGCTGGTTTCGCCTGACGGCTTTCGGGACACGGGAGAATACGATAGAAGCGATGAGAAGGGTTAAAGAATTGCTGAAAAAATAAAACGTAGGGGCGGATTCCATATCCGCCCTTAAAAAATGATTTGAATTATTTCCTTTTGCGGGTAATGATTGCCGCGCCTGCTGATACAAAAGCCGGAATGACAGCAAATATTACGCCGGAATTAGGGTTATGTCCTACGCAAGGCGTGCAATCCGCACAATTGCAATTTTCTTCGCAATCAAGGCATCCGCCGCATTTATCGCAATGTTCGCATATACATGTATTCCCTTCCGGTTCGTCACCTATGGTTGCTATATCCCCTTGACCGTCCGAAATAACTGTTTCATAAAGTTCAAGGATTTCATCGCTTGAGTAAAAGATTTCAATGCCTTTAAATTCATAGGCGTTTTGTCTGTCTACACTTGTGAAAGAGATAGAAAGGTCGCCGTCAGCGTCTGCGATTGTAAACACAAAATAAGCAAGAATGTCACCGGAATCAACCCCAACACCCGCGAAAGAGAGAAGCCCGGAGTCATCGTTGTAAACCCAAAGACTAATTTCGCCGGCACGGCTGTTGCTTTCAAAGAAATCGAAAACAAGTCCGTCGCCGTAATCCACTTCAATTAACCCCTCAAGGCTACCGTCTTCGTCCGCGATAAGGAATACTTTTACTGTATCGCCGTCTGCTTCTGTTTCAGTGGTAATCGCGGAAGTGCTGATTGTAAATATAGCCGCTAAAGCTACGATTACAAAAATTGATAAAATTTTCTTCATTGTTTAATACCTCTTTATGTTTTAATATTATTACCGGCAATGATAAATCGGGTTATTTTCTTTTTCATGCCGAATCGTGGTACTGCCGCCGTGCCCGGGGTAAACAACGGTTTCATCAGGCAGAGTAAACAGTTTGTTGATAATCGAATCCGCAAGTTTTTCCTGACTTCCGGTCGGAAAATCCGTTCTGCCGAAGCTTTCGTTAAAAAGCGTATCACCGCAGAAAAGCACATTTTCGTTTTCGATATAATAGCAAACGCTTCCTGATGTGTGCCCGGGCGTTGCGATTGTTTTGACGAAAAACCCTGCAAGCTCGGTAATTTCGCCGTCTTTCAGCCATTTATCGGTTTTTACCGTGAGCGGCGTTCTGCCGAGCTTGGCAGAACCGTTGAGCGCGGGGTCGGCTAACAGCTTTTCTTCTTCCGCGCCCGCGTAAACGGGAAGCTTCAGCAGTTCTTTTAAATCCCCAACCGCGCCGACATGGTCAAAATGCCCGTGCGTCAGCAGAATAGCAACAGGCTTCACTTGCAGTTCCTTGCATTTTTTAATTATATAATGAGCGTCCTCCTCAGGGTCAATAATGAATGTTTCATTTATATCTTCATTAATAATAAAGTAGCTGTTGGTTTGAACAGGTCCTAATACGTTTATGATGATTTTCAAATTAATTCTCCTTTGTAATTCTGTAGGGGCGCACAGTGTGCGCCCGATTACGCCTGATATTATAATGATTTTTAATTACGGGCGAACAATGTTCGCCCCTACATCTGCCCTTAACTGTCCGCACGCGGCTTTGATTTCGCCGCCGAATTCCCGCCTGACCACCGCCCTGATACCGCCTTGAATCAAAATCGAATAAAACGCCTTGATTCTGTCAGCGGAAGAGCGTTTAAATCCCAGATTCGTTTCATTGTACGGGATTAGATTTACATAGCAGTAAATACCTTTCAATAGGGAAACAAGCTCCCGCGCACAGTCATCGCTGTCGTTCACGCCGTCAAGCATAATGTATTCAAGCGTGGTTTTTTTATTTTTAACAGCGGTAATTTCCCGCACGGCTGCTAACAATTCATTGATTCCGTAAACTTGATTGACCGGCATAAGCCGGCTTCTGATTTCATCATTCGGCGCGTGCAGACTGACGGCAAGATTACACGGTATTTTCTCGGATAAAAGCCTTTTCATTTCCGGAACAAGCCCGCAGGTTGAAACCGTGATATGCCGCGGCGCGATTGAAAGCCCGTCCTTATGCCCGATGATGTCAATAAAATCTTTAACATTTTCATAGTTATCGAGCGGTTCGCCGATACCCATTAAAGTTAATCGTGAAATTTTTTCGCCGTTAGCTTCCTGCGCTTTTAAAATTTGCAAAACCATTTCATACGGTTCAAGATTCCGGATTTTCTTCTGCGTACTGCTTTGACAAAAAGCACAGCCCATATTACAGCCGACCTGCGTAGAAATGCACAAAGCGTTACCGTAATCGTGCCGCATTAACACCGCTTCTACCGCCGCATTGCATGCGGACGCAATTCCCCCTGCGGCGGGAGTTTCTCCGCTTTTAAGTTCAAAAAGGAATTTTACCGCGTCTTCGCTGTTTCTTTGCTCCGTAATTTCAACAAAATTGAAATTACAATCAAAATCACGTTCAAGCAAATTTGTGATTCTTTCGCTTAATCCGTGCGGGATATTTCTGTAAAGATAATTATAAATAATCTTTGCTTTTGAAGCGGCTTTGCTGTGATTTTCACCGTGTTCGATAAAATAATTTTCAAGAGCGGTGAAGGTTAAATTATAAATATTACTTTTCATATTATCTCAGTTGACTTAATGAAATCCCGTTTGAGCCGAGCGGGATTTGACTGTCAAGCCCGACAAATTTTCCGTCCTGTTGCCATAAAACTTCTTTTACAAACGCATATTTCTGCTCATCCCATGTCTTGAAGTCGTCAAGCACCAACCCGCCCGTATCGCCGGAATTGGCGTTGAAGCACCAAAATGTATGATGAAGCCTATTATCCTTAATCAGCTTTCTTAAATGCGTCATCCACGTTAAATTCGGCTCTGTCATAAACCCGCCCCATTCGCCTATAAGAATCGGGGCAATATTTTCCTTATAAATAAAAAACCAGTTGTCATACCAGCAGTCCTTCATTAAACTGTCAAAGGTATAACCGCCCTTAAACCACGGCTGTTCATAAACCGCCGGACCGTAATCATGCGGCGAATAAACCAATTTATTCTGAAACCCGCCTAAATTTATCGGGTTATCCCGCACGCCGCGCAGATTCCCGCCCCACCAGTTGTAATAATAATCCCCGTCATTTTTAGACGTAAAGTTCGGATTTGCTTTTATATCGCGGGGGTAAATTTCAATCCCCTCAACCAAAACAAGCGCGTTCGGGTTCGCGTTTAAAACAGCCGTAGCCGCTTTTTCTGCGATATACTTCCAATTGTCTGCGTCCTTTGAATTGTCCCATTTAGCGCGTGGGAATTCATTCGGTTTACCGTGCGGTTCGTTTTTGAGGTCGTAAGCAATAATTGTATCGTCATGCGCGTAACGCTTTGCAATCCACGCAAGCGCGTCAAGATAATCCTGCTCTGTTATATCCCCGTCATACCAAACAGGCTTCATGTGCCCCATGGGGTCTGTTTTCGCGCTGTGAAAGTCAATGATGATTTTCAAGCCGTTCTTTTTACATTGCCCGATTACGTAATCAAAAATTTCAAGGCTGTTTTTACCGTTAAGGTAAGAATTAACCGCCTGATTATAATTGGCGTTCGGATATTGCCCGTTTGACCATTGCTTAATAAGCTCGGTAGAAATCGGAATCCGCAAAACATTAAAACCCCTGTCGGCAATCGCGGCGATTGAATCGTTTAAATCCGCCGTCCAAAGCCCGTCAAAGGTGTTTGTGCCTGTATTATACCCAAACCAGTTGATACCTGTCAGCCAGACTTCCCTACCGTTTTTATCAACGATTTTATTGCCTTTAGCAAAAAACCAATCCCCTGTATTATCTGCAGGGATATTGTCGTTCTGCGTAATTACAGGCACTTCTTCGGTGTTTGATGTTGTTAAATGAGGGTATTTGTGAATCATATAAGAATCCGTGGTATGTGCGGAGGTTTGTTCTGTGTTCATTTGCGTGTTTTCCTGTGTATTATCGGATTTTTCCGGTTTATTAAAATCAGATTCAGGCAGTTTTGTTTCGGCGGCCGGAGGGGTCACGGTAACAGGGGGGCTTGCGGGCGGGATAACGGATGTGTTTTCAGGAGGCGTATTTGCTTCAAGCTCATCGTCAGCTGCAACTTGTTGCGGCAAGTCAACTTGTTGCGGTAAATCAGCCTGTCCATTACAGCTTGTAAAAACAGAAAAAGCAATTAAAACCGCAATCAAAAGCACAAACCTTTTTCCTGCTTTCATAAAAGCACTCCTCTTACACATTCTGCACTTCAGCTTCCGAAACATTTGTATTAAACATGGATACACAGTGCAGTTCAGGTGAAGTCGTGATGATTTCCCCTCCGACTTCTACCATGGGGTACATTAAATTGCGCACATTTACCATTTTAACAACCGCGATTGAACCATCGGACAATACAACCGTCTTTCCGCGCAGTTCCTCCGCCATGCAGTCTATGAACAGCTTGACATAATTAATATCAAGCTGAGAATAACCCTCTTTGGAAAAATTTTCAAGGATTTCAAAGGGCGAATGGGCTTCTTTGTATACCCGGCGCGCCACCATCGCATCATAAATATCCGCAATTGAAGTGATTCTTGCGAACTCTGTAATCTCAACCGAGCTGATAGCGCAGGGATACCCTGTCCCGTTCAGCTTTTCATGGTGCTGGAGTATGCCGAGCAGTACGTTTTTTTCTTTATAACCGGATTTCACCATCATATCAAAGGAATGATAGGGGTGCTTTTTAATTTCCGCGAATTCTTCCTTCGTCAGGCGGGCAGGCTTGTTTAAAATTTCAGGCGGCACTTTTAATTTGCCTATATCGTGAAGAAGCCCGACTTTTACCAATTCGTCGTGCTTTATTTTATCGAATTTAAGCCATTTTGCCATTAACCCGTTCAGAAAAGCAACATTAAGGCTATGTGTATGCAAATATTCATCAACGGAGCGTATACCGTTTATGCTTTGCAGAATCAAGGTAACATCGGTGGTTTCAAGCTTCAGCTTTATTTCCTGTACAAACTCATCGGTTTTATCCTTGCTGATAACGTCCGCTTCGGCAATATCCGCGAAAAACTGCCTTGTTTCTTCCTTGGCGGTTTCATAAATCTGCTGAACCCGTTCAAATTCAGTTTTCGGCTCACCTTTGGGTTTTGGTTTTGGCTCGGGCGGCGGTTTTTGCTGCGGCGGTTTTGGCTCAGGTTCGGGTTCGGATATAACAACAGGTTTTGATTTGGGTTTAATTTCTAAAACTTCAAATTCCAAAGGCGGCGGGGGCGGGGGCGTCCAGCCTAAATCAATCCCTCTGTCATAGAAGCTTCTCATATAATCGGCAGTTATATAAACAGAGTCTTCGGGGAAAGCTTTTGTTTTAAAAGTTTCGAGAAGCGCGGGCGTTACAATTACATTTTCGCACAGGAAAGAAATGTCTTCACCCTTTTTTACATAAATCTTACAGTTGAGATTTAAATCCGGGGGTATATTCGCAATTTTTACGGCTATATGTTCCAATATTAAACCTCCTTATACCTTTTCTACCTCTTCCAAAGAAACATTGTGATTATTCATAGAAACGCAGTAAAGCTCAGGGGAAGTGGAAACCACCTTACCGTTTACCTCTACCACCGGATATTGAAGATTCTGTTCGCTGACAATCAGTACCTTTGCCACAGAACCGTCCGACAGCTCCACCATCTTGCCTTTCAGTTCCTCAATCATACAGCTTATAAACAGCTTTACATATTTAATATCAAGCTCGGAATACCCCTCATTCGAGAAGTTTTCAAGAATAGTGAAAGGAGAATGTGAATCCTTGTGGACGCGCTGGGTTACGGTCGCGTCGTAAATATCGGAAATCGCCGTAATTCTTGCAAACTCGGTAATTTCATTGGCTCGTATGCCGCTCGGATAACCCGTGCCGTTCAGCTTTTCATGGTGCTGAATAATACCCATTAAAACGTCTTCTTCGTTAATACCCGAATTCACCATGATTTCATAGGCATAATAAGAATGTCTTTTGATTTCATCAAATTCGCTTGTGGAAAGGCGGGACGGCTTGCTTAATATTTTAAGCGGAATCCTCAGCTTGCCTACATCATGCAGAAGCCCTGTTTTCACTAATTTTTTATGTTTAACCTTATCATATTTCAGCCATCTGCCCATAAGCCCGTTCAAAAAAGCCACATTCAAGCTGTGCGTATGCAGGGATTCGTCAAAGGTACGGATTCCGGTGATACTCTGCAAAATCAACGCTATATCGTTGGATTCAAGCTTAAAGCGTATATCGTCAACAAAGTCGTTGGTTTTTTTATCGTCAACCTTGCCGCTTTCGGCGATTTCGGAAAAGAGCTTCTTAGCTTCCTCCTTGGCTTGGTCATATTGCTTTTTCACTTTTTCAAAATCGGTTTCGGGTCGTTTTCTGCCCGTATTTTGAATTTTTTCGCTTTTTGCGGGCTTTACGGGTTTTTCCGGCTTCTCATCCTCTGCGGGCAGCGGTGCTAATTCTACCCCTTTGCTTTGAAGTGCTTTTAAATAATCGCGTGAAACATAAACCGAATCGTCCGGAAAAGCAAGTTTTGTAAAACTTTTTAAAAGCGCGGGCGTTACGGTTTTATTTTCGCACAGAAATGAATAGCTCCTGCCCTTTTTCAGATAGACCTTGCTGTCAAGGTACAGGTTTTCAGGGATATTGGCAATTTTTACAGCAATATGTTCCATATTTATTTTATCCTTTCCGGATTAGATTTATAATATTACAATTTGGATAATTATCAGATGTTTTTTTGTCTGTTATCAGGTGCAGAATTAATAATAAATTAATCATAACTATCATTGTTTTGCACAAAATGCCTTACGCGGAGCGGAATTTCCATGCTTGCAGCAAACGCTTCACATTTTTGCAGATTTTCTTCCCCGATGACGTCAACAGCCGTGAAGCCGACAGCGGTCACTTTCTTTGCTTCAAGCGCGAAATCAAGCATTGCCCGATACGAACCCGCCCCGAAGCGGGGGTTGGTTACACGCAGATAGGCTTCTTCGTCCGGAGCGTTAAGGCTGATTGAAACAAAATCGAAAACAACGAGCCGTTTCACGTCAAAATCAGGATTTATCAGCTTTACAAGCCCGTTTGTGTTCAAACGTACGGGGAGCGCGCATTTTTTCTTAATATATTCCGCGGTTTGTATGACTAAATCCGCTCTTTCCATCGGCTCGCCGTACCCGCAGAACGTAATTTCCGCAACACCCTCAAGACTCACCGCGTCAAACGCTTGCTTAATTTCCGAAAAATCAGGTTCATACTCAAGCCAAAGCGAATCCGCGCTGCCTACGGACGGGCTGTTGTTCCTGATACAAAAAACACAGGCGCACGAACAAGCGTTCGTTATATTTACATACAGCTTGTTATAAAGCATATAAAATATAGTCATATTTTTATTATAACATAAAATCGTCGTCATTGCAAGAATTTTTATATTTTGTTTAATATTGACTTTAAAAAGGATTAAGGGTATAATAATAAGTGATAAAACGAATGGGAGGCTGCGGTTATGTATAAGACCATGGAAGAAATCGAAAGAGAATACGATGGGAATTTTATCTGCATGATAAATTATAAAAAAAATGAATATTACGGCATTATAGGGGGGGAGGTTATTGCCGTAAGTAAAAATAAAAAAGAAATCCTTGAAATTTGGGGTAAAACCCCGAGAAGTTTTTACCAATGGGTGGGGGAATTTCCGGATGCTCCGGGGGGGTATCTTCTGTAATGATGTATATTGAAATAAAAACAAGAAATGATTTAATTTATGCTAATGTTCCGGTTTGGAGTATAATTGATAACGATTATAAAGAAGCACTTGTTTTAATTGACACGGGTGCGACTGTAACCGCTTTTTCAGATGCCGCTTTAAAAAGTTTAGGCTGTTACAATGAAGAGAAGAAAGCAAGCGTAAGAACCGCAAGCGGTTTTGTTGATGTATATGAAGTAAATATTCCTAAAGTTCAATTAGGCTCTTTTGAATTAATCAATATAACGGTTCACGCCCATACATATCTTGACGATTTTCATTTTGACGGTATAATCGGTATGAATATATTAAACCAATTTAATTTCGGTGTTAATTTTGACACTCAAATAATGACATTAGAAAAAAGAAAAATATGATAAACGGTCGGGCATAGAAGCCAGACCTCACTTAAAATGCGGGTTTGCAGGGTTCGATTTCCTGTGAAACCCCATTGTTATAATAACCCCGATTCCTTTTGAATACAATAGTTAAAAAGGACAAGGTGTAATTATATGCTCGATATTATAAACTTTCTAAACGAAAAAATCATCTGGGGTGTTCCCGCGTTGATTTTATTTTTAGGAACAGGCATTTATTTAAGCATTAAACTTAATTTTTTCCAGTTCAACCTGCCCCGTATTATCAAAATGACATTTTTCAGCAGCGGTAAAAACCCTGATAAAAACTCACCGTCCGAAACTAAAACCTTATCGCCTTTCCAAACACTGACTTCGGCTTTAGCCGTGACGCTCGGCACGGGAAACATTGTCGCGCTCGGCACGGCAATCGCGCTCGGCGGCGCGGGCGCGGTGTTCTGGATGGTTGTCAGCGCGTTTCTCGGTATGGCGACCGCATATGCGGAAAATTATCTTGGTATAAAAACCCGCAGGACAAAACCGGACGGAAGCCGCTTCGGGGGTGCGTTCTTCTACATAAAAGAAGTATTGGGGAGTAAATGGGCGAAGTTTTTCGCGCTCTGCTGTATACTTGCCAGCCTTGGTATGGGCAACATGACGCAAATTAACGCGCTTGCGGTTTCTTTGGAACGCGGCTTCGGCGTTCCTTTATGGACTTCGGGCGTGATGGCAATGGTTTTAGTGGGTTTGCTTGTTTTCGGCGGAGCTGTGTTCTTCGGGCAGGTGACGGAAAAGGTGATTCCGGTGCTTTCGGTTGTTTATATTATCGGGTGTTTTATTGTCATTATAATGAATTTTTCAGAACTGCCGACTGCGTTTTCACGAATCATACAGGAAGCCTTTTCTTTGCGCTCCGTAGGCGGCGGCGTTTTAGGAAGCGCGCTTATGAGGGGTATGAGCTGGGGGTTCAGACGCGGGATTTTTTCGCATGAAGCCGGATTGGGTACAGCGGTCATCTTCAACAGCATGTCATCGGAAGAATCCGCTATGAAGCAAAGCTTATGGGCGTCTTTAGCAGTGTTCATCGACACTGTAATCATCTGCGTTTTAACCGCGCTTGCGATTTTGGTGACAGGTGCGGATAAGCTTGGAATTGAGGGCGCGCTGTTCGCGTCAGCCGCGTTCGGAACAGCGTTCGGGAAGTACGCCGATATGTTCCTGTCCGCCTGTATTGCATTGTTTGCTGTTGCAACCGCTTCCGGCTGGTCATTCTTCGGTACGGTCTGCGTAGAATACCTGTTCGGGAAAAAATTTATCAAGCTTTTCGCGGTGATTTTCACGCTTTGCTGTTTTATCGGCGCGACGGCAAGATTGGAGCTGATTTGGGGCGCGGCGGATGTGTTCAACGGGCTGATGGCAGTCCCGAATCTGCTTGCTGTGCTTATTTTTGCATGGAAGTATAATAAAATAAAAATGCAGGATTAAAATATAAAACTTGCAAAATTCATATAAAATTTTCATTTACCCCCTTGACCCGCCTTTAAAAAAAGTGTATAATAATATTAAGCTAAAATATTCGTTTGTGTTCCCCCGCCCAAGGCGGGGGAACACAAACACAAATTTCCTGCTGTTAAATTTTTTATTTTGAAAGGGGAATACTTATGGCATTAACAAACAACCAAAACGTATTAAACTGGGTCGAGGAAATGAAGTCCTTGACAAAACCCGACAATGTCGTCTGGATTGACGGAAGCGAAGGGCAAATCGCAGAGCTTCAGAAACAGGCAATCGACTTGGACATCATCAAACCCTTGAATCAGGAAAAACTCCCCGGCTGTTATATTCACCGCACCGCGCTGAACGACGTTGCGCGTGTGGAACACAGAACCTTCATCTGCTCAAAAAAAGAAGAAGACGCAGGTCCTACCAACAACTGGTGCGCGCCCGACGAAATGTACGGCAAATTAAAAGCCTTGTTCGACGGCGTAATGAAAGGGCGCGTCATGTATGTCATTCCGTTCTGCATGGGACCTATCGGCTCAAAGCTGAGCAAAGTCGGCGTGGAAATTACCGACTCGATTTACGTTGTGCTGAACATGGTTATTATGGCGAGATGCGGGCAAGCGGCGGCAGACTTCCTCGGCGACAGCAACGACTTTGTGCGCGGACTGCACTCTACCGGTCAGCTTGACGATGAAAAACGCTACATCTGCCACTTCCCCGAAGACAATGCGATTTGGTCAATTAACTCCGGCTACGGCGGAAACGTGCTTCTCGGTAAAAAATGCTTTGCACTCCGCATTGCGTCCAATCAGGGCAAAAACGAAGGTTGGATGGCAGAGCATATGCTCATTCTCGGTATAGAAGACCCCAAAGGTGAGGTTACATATATCGCCGCCGCTTTCCCGTCGGCGTGCGGAAAAACAAATTTGGCAATGCTGATTCCTCCCGAAGGTTATCAGAAAAAAGGTTATAAAGTATGGTGCGTGGGCGACGACATCGCATGGCTCAGGCAGGGCGACGACGGGCGTTTATGGGCGATTAACCCCGAAACCGGATTTTTCGGTGTTGCACCGGGTACAAACATGAAGTCCAATCCCAATGCGCTTAAAGCAACCCAAAAGAACACAATTTTCGCCAATGTTGTGCATAAATTAAACGATAATACCGTATGGTGGGAGGGGCTTGACAAAGAACCCGTTACCAACGCGCTCAACTGGAAAGGTGAACCTTGGACAAGCGAAAGCAAAGAACCCGGCGCGCACCCCAACGGACGCTTCACCTCCCACGTGTCCAACTGCCCCTGCATTTCCAAGGAATACGATAACCCGACAGGTGTTCCGATTTCCGCGCTTGTTTTCGGCGGCAGACGGGCAAAAACTGCGCCTTTGGTGTATCAGGCGTTTAACTGGGAACACGGCGTATTTGTAGGTTCAATTATGGGTTCTGAAACGACTTCTGCGGCTATCGGACTTGCGGCAGGTGTAAGGCGCGACCCGATGGCAATGCTGCCTTTCTGCGGTTATCACATGGGCGATTATTTTGCTCATTGGCTTGAAACGGGTAAAAAATTAGGGGATAAAGCACCGAAAATTTTCAACGTCAACTGGTTCAGAACAGATGACAACGGCAAGTTCATTTGGCCCGGTTACGGCGATAATATGCGGGTGCTTGACTGGATGGTACAGCGTTGTAAAGGCAATGCCGACGCAGTTGAAACCCCTATCGGCTACGAACCGAAGCCTGAGGATATTAACATTGAGGGGCTTGAAAACGACGGAATTACCGCAAGCGTTGTCGAAAACCTGCTCAGCGTTGATAAAGACCTTTGGAAAGAAGAGGTTGCGGGAACGAAAGAGTTCTATGCAAAATTCGGCGATAAAATGCCGGCAGAATTAAAAGCACAGCTTGCCGCGCTTGAAGAAAGATTAGGTTAATAGAATAAAATATAAAAAATCCCCGCTTCTTGCAAAGCGGGGATTTTTGTTTTAGGATAAGAACATCGAAAGCCGCCCGTAGGCAGCTTTCATTAAAAAAGTATTCCCGAATATATGCCGTAACATATACCCACTATAAATATCTGATAACATTATAGCATAAATAGTATCGGTTGTCAACTATAAATACATACAAAATATATTTTGCCAATAATTTATTATCTCGGATTTTATTTCATTTAACTTTTTCTTATGGATATTTCCGATTTTATTGTTTAAATCAATCCTGTATATGCTTATTGGTTTTATCCTTGTTATGTCGGTATATCTATCTCGTATTTCAAAATCATATACTTTAGACACATCTATCTGACGATTATTATTCGGGTCTTTTATACCGGATGTAAGCGGAGCGACAATAAGACATTCACCAAGATTTTTTAATATTACAGCAGGATGGAATCCGCCAAACTCTCGACCAATATTGAAACCAAAACTAACCCAAACAACGTTACCGGAAATTAAAATCATATTTTTTAATAAATATAGGGCATCAGTATAATTAATATTAATCTTTTTCTTAATATAAGCAGAACCTTGTTGATAATAATATTTATGTAATATCCCTTTATGTTTATTATATTCAAAAGCAGATATTTTGTTTTTGAATATATTTTGTGGAATTTCCAAAGGATTGGCTTCCTTACGATAAAAAATATTCTGTTCCTTTTGCCATTCTAAATATTTTATTATTTTATCAATTTTAGCGGTATCAGTAGGATTTATACAGTTAATAATATCCATAATTTCTTTGGTAGCTCTAAAATATTCCCTATACAATATGACACCTCACATCAACTTAAATATAATAAAGTTTATTATATCATATTTTATCAAAAATTGCAATAATAAAACGTAAAACTTTATAAAAATCCCCGTTTCAACCGAAACGGGGATTTTTTATATATATTATACTTTATTTCAATTTAAACTGCGCAATCAAATCCTGAAGCATACTGGATTGTCCGCTCATTTGCTCGGACGCCGCCGCGCTTTGCTCTGCCGTCGCGCTGTTCTGCTGAATGATTTGCGCCACTTGGTCTATACCTGTATTGATTTGGCTGATTCCGGTAGACTGCTCGTCGGACGCCCGGGCAATTTCCCTGATATATTCACTGCTCTCGTTAATGCCCGCTACAATATCCGTAAGGCTTGCCGCGGTTTCACCCGCTATGCGTGTTCCAAGTTCAGCCTTCGCCATGGAGTTCTGAATCATGTCGCCGGTTTCCTTTGCCGCTTCGGCGGATTTACCTGCAAGGTTACGTACTTCCTCCGCAACCACCGCGAAGCCCTTGCCGTGCGCACC
Source organism: Oscillospiraceae bacterium (assembly GCA_009782265.1). Classification (GTDB taxonomy): domain Bacteria; phylum Bacillota; class Clostridia; order Oscillospirales; family Ruminococcaceae; genus Ruminiclostridium_E. Next base: position 22,387 of record WRJM01000005.1, read on the forward strand.
CGCTCTTGCCGCTTCTACTGCCGCGTTAAGCGCAAGAATGTTGGTTTGGAAAGCAATGTCGTCGATGACTTTAATAACCTTGCTGATGTTTTGGCTTGCTTGGTTAATTTCCTGAACAGCGGTCATCATTTCGTCCATCTGACGGCTTCCCTTTTCCGCGTTGCTCATAATGGATTCAGCGAGTTTTGCGGTTTTATCCGCTGTAACAGCGTTGGTTTTGGTTTTTTCGGCGATTTCGGAAATAGAGCTTGAAAGCTCTTCGATTGACGCCGCCTGTGTCGTAGAACCTTGCGCAAGAGACTGCGCGCCGTCTGCAACTTGCTTTGAGCCGTGGGAAACCTGTTCGGTGGAGCTGTTGATTTCGCTGAACATCTGATTCAAGCTTTTGACCATTCTTGAAAGCGATATGCCCATTTCATCTTCGTCTGAAAGCATTGCAATATGGGTGGTTAAATCGCCCTTCGCTATGGATTCGAGTTCCTGCGCCACAACCGATATATGCTGAACAAAAGAAGCACAGCCTTTAATGGTCTGCCCGATTTCATCCTGCATTATGGAGAATTCGGCTACATTCGCCGCGTCCGCCGGCGACATATGCAGATTACCCGTAGAACCCGCCTTGTTCATAAATGCGGCAAGCGGTTTCAGCGGCTTGCTGATAATCGCGGCTATGTAAAGCGCGATGATAACGGATATAACCGCTACGCCGAGCGACGCGCCTACTACGATAACTATAGTTGCTCTTGCGGATTCTTCCGCGCTTTTAATATTAGCGTTTGCCGAGGATTCCGAAATTTCCGTTAAGTTTTTGGTAATCGCCGCAAGGTCGTTGGCTAAATCCACGCCCGCGCCTATATATCCCATCGCTCCGGCAGAGTCGCCTTCCGCCGCCGCTTTTGCGACAGGGTCGCAAACATCTGTTTTATATCTGGCATATTTTCCTTTAATTTCGGTGAGCTGGTCTGCAAAAGACTGCGCTTTTTCGTTCATATTGCCGCTCAGAACCGAATGTTCCGCCGCCGCAATTGCCTGCAGTCCCAAGTCGTATGCGTCGTTCGCGTCACCGGTATAATTTTTAACACTGTCGGGGTTGGCGAAAGCAAACAAAGCCATTGTTGTGGTTGCGCGGCGGAGATTCCCCAAATGCGTGTCAAATATGTGCATTTGAGTTTCCGCTTCTATCGGGTGTTCAATCGCGTATGTGTAAGACGACGAAATGTTGTTCATTTCTACAATCGAAAAAACCGATAAAGCCGCCATAAGGATAATAACGCCTGTAAAAGCTGTAATCATTTTCGCTCTTACTTTTAAATTTTTAAACCAAGACATAATGAAATACCTCACATTAAATAATAGTTTTTGCGCCTAAGTTTCATAATAGCACTTATTTCGCCGTTTGTCAACCACAATAAACACCATTTTTCGGGGTTTAATTTGTACAATTCGCTGTATAAATGCAGGAACGTACGATTTTGTCTGCTAAAAACCCAAATAAACCTATGTAGGGGGCGGCGTCCCCGGCGCCCCGATATAAACGCACAGATTCAACGCGGGACGTCGAGGACGCCGTCCCCTACATTTTAAATTTCCGCAAATGAAATCTTTGTGAAATATTTTTAGTAAATTTTTTACAAATTTTATTGACAATTACATTTATTTATAGTATAATGATTATAAGTATCAGTTGTTGAACCGCATATGCGGGATTTTGACAGCTGTTAAAACTATCAGATTTGCCGTATTATGCCTTCGGAGGGGTTTGACTATGAAAAAATTTCATCATTTACATAGTGTAAGGAGAAATAAGCAAGCCGGTTTTACAATGGTTGAAGTGCTTGTTGTTATTGCGATTATCGGTATTCTTGCCGCCATTATTATGCCGATTATGACGGGTATGCTGAACCGTAGCAGACAGACCAGTCGCGAAAATACGGCAAGAACCCTGTATGTATCGGTGCAGAACCAGCTTACTAAAAGCATGCTGGAAAAAAATATCATGTCAACAGTGACGGGATTTTTCTATGAACCTGACCCGTCGAACCCCGGTGAGTTTTTAAAAAATGCTGACGGCACTTATCAATTGAACACTCATAATGTTGTAAAAACCGAATTAGACAATAACGGCGGAACTTTTCCTGCGGACGAGGTGCTTAACGGAAACGAGGATAATGTCCGGTACATAAGCAAGCCTGCCGATTACAGACCCGAAAACGACCCCGACCCCAACGAAAACGAAACCAAGGCTTTATACAGAATCCTGCTGAACGGTTTTATTGAAAGAGAAGTATTGGACTGCGCGATTCTGATAGAGTTTAATGTCCGCACCGGATTGGTTATGTCCATCTTTTACGGAAATGCTGACCAAACAGAGTTTATATACGACGACATTGCTGATAACGACATCAATAACGTCACCGGCTTGCGCGGCATGGATTATTTAGATACAGCCATTGCCCGCAGGCAGGGTTATTACGGCGCGGAAACCACCGGTGTTCCGCTTCCGCCTTTAAGCAGGGACGAAAATATTGTTAATATTTATGACGGAGCGGTTTATCCGCTGTTTACCTCTGCCGGCGTTAAGACAAACGTGCTTTATGCTGAGTTTTTATTATTAGAAGAAGCCGTCATGCCTTCTTATGAATTTAAATTGGTTGAAGCTGACACGGGAATTAATATTCCGGGTACAACACAAATCGTTGACCTCAGTACTGTACCGACGAGCTTTACATTAAACGCGTCCGGACCTTCTATTTATCAGGATATTCTTAACCCGATTGAATTAGGCGGAGAAGATGTAAGCGATATATTCAACAGATATATCTGGATTATTGATATAGCCGAGGGCGATATGTCCGCCGGAGAGGCTTTTGTGCACAGTATAGGCGATAAATACGGGATTACATGGGCGCAGAATGTCCGTGTTTATTCGCTGAGGGACGGAAGCGATGAGGGCAATACTTCTCATACAGAAGCCAACACGCTCTTTTCCCGCGAGTTAGCTACCGATGAGTATGAAATTATATCGGCAAGGCACTTGAACAATATCCGTTTCCTGCCTGCCGACACATACAGGCAGAGAAAAGACATTGATATGAAACCGGCGTTCCATGAAATTACTAATTTCGCACCCATAGAAAATTTCTGCGGAAGCTATTCCGGCATGAAAGGCTTTGCTGACCAGTATGTAATTGAAAACCTTGCAATAAGCGTAACATCCGGCGACGGCGGGCTGTTCTCGGATAACAACGGTGTGATTCAGGGGCTTACCGTTTCCGGCGCGGATATAAAAGGTACAAACTGCGGCGTGATTGCCGCGGCGAATTCAGGTACAATCAGTAAAGTGAACGTCATAGATTCCAAAATCAGCGGACAAAGCGCGAGCGGGAACGCCGGCGGGATTACCGGCATAAATCAGCCCGGCGCGGAAATCAAGGACGTCTGCGTTATAGAGTTGAGTATATTAAACATGGCTGACAGCGCGGGCGGTATTGCCGGCAGAAACTACGGCGTCATTTCGTGCGCCGGCGTTGAAGAGTCCGAAATCAAATGCGTAGGTATAAATATAGGCGGTATCGCAGGCTACAACGAAGCCGGTGCGGAAATTAAGGACGTTTATTTCCTCTCAACAAATTCTGTGGACTTAGCTTCAATCCCGATTGCGTCCAACGGCGGCGGCATTGTCGGGCAAAACAACGGCTTGATTACGGTTGCGTTTTACTTAGCGCCCGCGCCTTTTGACCCGGTTTCAGCGAATTATTATCCGATTGTGCGCAGCGGCGACCCCGGCGGGATTTTCGACGGTGCAAAATATACCGGCTGTTTCTTCTTAGCCGGCTATAAATATTCCACAACTTCGGGAATTTCATGGCCCACAACAAACCTCTATTACAACTGCTCTCCCGATGAATTCCATATTTTCAACGGAAACACGGAAAACAACTGCACGTCCATGACTACAGATTTCATGGATAAAGAATGGATAAACTATGTTTACGGGCGCGAGCCTATTCCAATCGGCGATGTATGTCCCGACTGCGGTAAAGACCCCTTAGACGAAAATGACCCCTGCGACTGTATCTACGTCAATCTTTCAAACTGGATACATGAGGGCAGTTATCCTTATCCTGTTTTAAGAACTTTAAAAACACCTGTAAAATGGGCAGAAGCCGCCAGCTCAAGAGACCAGAAAGAGAACGAAAATTTCGGAAAAGAGCTTAGCGAAGGGAATAAGGTAAAATCCGTAGATTTTAAAAACGGTGCTTTTAATCTGCCTTTCCAATACCCTACCGCTCCGATTTACCGTGATTTTTATACGAACACAGATAACGGAAGCGGCAACTGGCTGGTTCAAAAACCCACGCCTTACCCGAGCGTTGACCCCGGCGTAACCGGTGCGGCATGGATGGGCGGAAGAACTTTCTGGGTATATTTCAATCAGGATTATATTCAAGGCTGGCAAACCAGACCGGTTGACGGTACTTATACCTGTGTCCGTCCCAGCGGTGTGACTCGATGCGCATACTATCCGACCGGCACAATGCCCAGCAATCATACCCATAACTCGTTTGAAAACAAATTCGGGGACAACACGAGGTCTAACGCCCATAACAGCACTGACCACGGAATCGGTCAGTTTACATGGGAAGCAATCGAATATCAGCGTCCGAGCAATACCGCCGCTGACAGCCGTGCCCGTATTAATTATAACGGCAAATATAATACAGGGGATACGGCATACGTTGAGCTTAACGCGGAGCTTGAAAGCACGATGTATCAGGTTTGTACAACCAGTCCGGGGCAAAGCTTCTATTACTCTTTCCACCACCTCACAAGAACCAACGGCACAAATAACCCCGGAGAGAAAATGAGCTTTTATCTCTCCCTCATCCCTACAGACCAAAATGAGCTGGTTAAAAACCAAGAGCAGCTTGCCGCACGCGACGCCGAGCTTGTGCTTATCAGACCCTGCTGGTCTCCCCGTTCACAGCCGGGCTCTAACCCCTCCGTAACGAACGCCGCAAGCTACGCCCAAAACTCCCGTTTTTATAACCCTATCGCGGCAAATACCGTTGCATACGGAAATACTTATGTAGGAAGCCTTTATAAATATTGGAACGATAAACCGGAATTTAATCAACTTGAAGGTCAGCCGCTTTCCGCGCAATGCAACTGGGGTACTAACCCTTACATCTATGATGTATGGATAGGGACTGCCGGAGCAGGAGACACCGGCACAAGAAGCGGTTTCGGCGTTACTTTCTGGTCAAATACGAATATTACGGCATTAAATTCAACCTCACACACCGGATTTGCTACTCTTGACGCACTTTATCTTACCGCTCCGCAGGCAAAAACAAATACTTTCGCTTATTGGACGATTAATTACGGCTGGAAGAATTATTACGGTCAATATACCGCTCCCACCAACCCCGGCGCGGAATATATCACCGTTGAGGGAACTTCAGTAACTACAAGAACCGAATTTGCTTTCCAGTCAAATACAAACAACCCTACACAGGGTAACTACTTAGCGGGTATAGACTTTAAAGCGCCTTCGTTCTTAACCGTCGGTAAATCCTTTAAGGATGAAAACGGAGATACTGCTTCCTTTGCGGAAGGCGGCGATTCTATAACCGTTGAACTGACCGTAAAAAACCTCGGTGAAGTGCCTGTTGATAATATTGTTATCACCGATAGGCTTGACCCCTACCATGAATATTTTGATTATATAGGGAATGTTACTGTAAAAAAAGGTAATTCAACTATACCCTTTACCTTAGGACCTGCGCCCGCCGACGTAAACTTATGGACTTTAACAGTTGACCTCAAAACTTATGACGAAGAAGGTGACGTAGATGAGAATGAAACGCTGGCTAAAGGCGAAACCATTACCGTTACATTTGAAATTAAAATTCGCGAGACCTGCCGGAGTGATTACAGTTTACCCACGCTGTTCTTCTATATTAAAAATCAGGGGAAGGTAACTTTTAAAGAAACAGAGTTCCGCAATCAGTACCGCGACACAACTGAAGCTCAGCTTTATAACTATTCAAAAGTTGAAAAATTAAGCATATCCCCTGTAGAACTCGTTAAAACAGTGAGCCCGAGCATCAACGGTCCGTTTGAGGTTACGCTTACGATTAAAAATGCATCGACAAGCGGCGAAGTCAGAAAAGGCTTTTTCACCGATAACATTCAACCCGGGTTCAGAATATCGCAGGTAAAGCGCGACGGGGTATTGCTCGACAGCAGTAGTTTTTCGCGGGACGGCGATTCGCGTATTTCCGTTAAAAATATAGAACTTAATTCCGGAGAGACCACCACGATTACGTATAGGCTGGAATATTCCGGTCCGGGTTACGGAGCTTCAAATGCTTCCTATGATAAATATCCCGATTTCCGGTTTATCTATACCGGCTCGGGTATTACGGAGGATGCAAAAGACTCATTCCCGCCGCAAGCGGTAGGATTTACCGTTAAAGTTCCCGCCGTCCCCGATGATTTCTATATAGACGGTAATGATATGTTAAACATTACGCGTAAATCTAATTTCCACGCCGGTAACGCATTAGTTGCCGCCGGTTACACTTTGGAGTCCGAAGTAATGCTGTGCGACCCTGCCGGAAATGTTCTTCCGTTCGGCGACAACGGTAAAGACGTAAACGGGCACTATATTGCGGATTATCCGGATTTCTTCGCACGTTTGAATAAAGCTACCAACTTGGTAGAGTTTGAGCCGAAAACCGCAACCGATTCCACTTTCTTACTGCACTATAGAATAAAACTGACCGCAATTTCAGAAAAAACCACAGAAGACGACGATTATAATATTGTGCTTAATTCTCCTGTGGCAACGGTAACAATCCACTACGTAACCGACACGCTGGTGTACTACGAGCAGTATGACGACGGAGAATTCAGTTACGGCTTTTACGCAGGACCGGGCGTTTCTGTTCCGAGAGTTTTACAGAACGAAGAAATCATAGAGAGCGGGTATGCTGTTCTCAGCGCAAGCGAAATTTCCTTCCCGGGTTACAGTTCGCCTTATGTGAACGGCTTATATGTGAATATTGTCAGCAAAAGCGACGAGCCGGCAGATAATTTAAGCTTAGTCTCTGTAATGTTTAAAGGCGACCTTATCGGAAAATACCACCCGAACTTTGCTAAAGCGCTGTATTCGCCAACTGCGGACAATGCAGGAAATACCTTTATTATCCGTTCATTCCAGCAATTATCGAATATTTTGAAGTTAGAAGAAGGCGGATTAGACACGACTACGCTAACCTTTACACCTGAAAACGGCATGGACCCCTTTATGCCGCCGCCATAAAAATTGTTTTCGTGTTTCTCCTGCCGCAGGCGGGGGAAACACGAAGTAATGAATTAATAAGGAGGGCAGGAATAAGTGAACAAACGAAAAAGAACCGGAAGAGCCGCACGGCTTTTAGACAATAAAGGCGAATCGTTAATCTATATATTCTCAATCATGCTTTTTCTTATGATTATCTGTTCGTCAGTGGTGACAGCCGCTATCGCCAACCACGGTTATCAGGTTAAGCAGTACGAATACAATCAAGCGATTATATTGGATGAATCCATCCATAAGAACATCATGTACAGCCTGCAAATCGACCCGTCTGATTCTTCTCTGCTGTCAAGACAGCTTGCTGAAGCATTATATGAAATCAGAGGCGGAAATCCCTTTTCCCCTGCCCGTTTAGGAACGATTGAACTTAATTTAAGCATGGTTTCCGGTACGCCCATTGATTTATACAATGACGGGAGCATTACGCTTCAAAGCGTAGAGCTTTCCTTCCCTGAGCAGCATGTTATTATCAATCCTTCATCGCCCGCACAGTACCAATTGAAACAGGTGTTAGACCCCCGTGTTGTTTGCAATAATTGCGACGGGCAAATATTTCCTGTCCCCGCAGACCCTCTTGATGCATGTAATTGCGGAAGTCCGATTCCCATCCCTGACAACGAAAATATGAAAAAAGTATTGGAGTTTATTACTCCCAACGGTGAAAGAAGACCTAAAACAATAAATATTATCTCGTCAATGATTGTTACTGTTGTAATTGATGCAAACGGCAAAACGATTATATCAAGAGCCTATTATCAATATTCCGGCGGAAAGCTTTCAGACGACCCGATTAATTATTACGAGCGTTGTCATAACGATGAAGATATTTTATCCCCGACACACGGACAATGCATTGTTTTAGATGAACATTCCTGTGATGTTTGCAGAGGGGGTACAGATTGCGGTATTTCATGGCATTACATTGATTGCATTGATGAAAATGACGATAATATGGTATTTACTCATTTCGGAAGATGGGAGTTGATTAGATATGAAACGATTGAAGCATAGACACCGCCTGATTTCTAACAAGGGCGAGCTTATCGCGGAAACCATGGTCAGCTTTATGATTTTGGCTATGCTGTTTGCGGCTGTCCTGATGTGTTTAAATTTCGCGCTGAGAGTAACAGGGCGGTCTATACGCGATTCAAGGGAATTGCAGGAAGATGTTGTAAACCCTACTTTATTAACGCAATACGGCGGCGATGAAGAAGATGTTATCATCTTTTTTGCTTATGACGACCCTGTGGGAGCGGGCATAAAGAATGCTTCGCATACAACTTATTTCTACGAAAACGACGACGGCGACTACATCGTAAGGGGTTTTTCTCCTGACTTTGAGTTTTGAGTAAGGAATGGTTATATTTATGAGAAAGTTATCAAATTTAAAAAGTAAAAAAGGCATGACGTTAGTCGAGCTTTTAACGGGCATTGCCATGCTTTCTTTCTTGATGATTATGATTACATCGATTTTAATGCCGACGTCCAGAGTGCAATCCAGAGTTATTGACCTTGCGGAGATGAACACGCTGCTTGACAATGTTTCCAACCCTATTATAAAGGATTTATCAAGTGCAACAAGCGTAGTGCCCGGGTCAATGATATTCGGAGCAGATGATTTAGTCAGGATTCCTATTGGCAATACTTGGGTTGAGTATACGGTTGACCCGGCAAGCGGTATATTAATGAGAGAAACGAACAGGGACGGGGGCGTTTCCCGCTTTGTGCTTTCGCCGGCTTATTACAGAAATAAAAGCATCACTTTCGCCGTTACGGACGCCGGTTTAACTTCCGGAACAGGGTTTATTTTAACGGTTATTATTTTATCCGATACCGGAGAGGAATTGGCAGACAGGAGTTATGCGATTAAACCGCTTGCGGTTAATTCTTATTGATTGTTAAATAATTAAATATAGTTAATTAACTTAGAAAATGCCCAATAAACAGGCATGAAAAGCTTTGATATATGGGTTTTTATGCCTGTTTATTGGTGCAATTTTCAAGTTAATTTACTATAAAACGCTGATATATTTATCAGCGTTTTTATTTTTGACGACTTTCCGCTTTATTTTAATTTTGATGGAATATCCCCGCTATAACAATTTATCGCCTCTCCGTAAGGGAGAAGCGATATTGCGTGTCGCGGCTCGCGACCGCCGCACGGGGATTTATAAAGATAATTAAACCCCTTTTAATGGAATATCCCTGCTACCTTTAGTATAGCAGGGATATTGTCAGCGGCGACCCGCCGCCGGGGAAGAAGGGAATTGAACCCTTGCGCCCTTTTACAGACCTACTCCCTTAGCAGGGGAGCCCCTTCACCGCTTGGGTACTTCCCCAATCAAACAGTGATAAACAATGGTAGCGCAAATTACATTTTATCACAAAAAACCGTGCTTGTCAAGCATTAATTTTCACTTTTCACCTAAAATTTAGTTAATACGCCCGAAAACACTTGACAATGTTAATAATATACTTTAAAATAAAAGGTGATATGCTTGTATAAATTGCCCGTTTAGTTAGCAGGGATAATTTTTAATATAAAGCAAATCAACATTTTTTCAACGCCGTAATTGCCTATTTTCCGCAGTTGCCGCGTTTAAGGATACAAAAAGGAGGATGCAGCCAATGGAAGCATGGCTGATTATCTTGCTGTGCCTTCTCAGCTTTGGCGTCGGAGCCGCCGTTTTCGGCTTCGTTTTATACAAAGCAGGCGAGAAACACCGCATGAAGTTCGCCGAGGCTCACATCGAGTCGGCGGAAAAAGAAGCACTGAGAATCATCAACGAGGCTAACGAAAAAGCCCAAACCAAAAAGAAAACCGCTTTGGTAGAAGCAAAAGACGAGATTTACAAGATGCGCGGCGAAGCGGAGAAGGACATCAGCCGCCAAAAGCAGGAAACCGAAAGGGATATGAAAGAACGCAGGTCGGAATTATCCCGCAACGAGAGAAGATTACAGCAGAAAGAAGAAAGCCTTGAAAAGAAAAACGATAAAATTGAAAAGCTTGAAGAATCTTTAGTTCTCAAAAACAAACAAGCGGAGGAAAAATTAGAGGAAGCGGACTTAATTAAACGCAGTCAGCACGAAATGCTGACAAAAATATCCGGCTTCTCGACAGAACAGGCGAAAGAACATTTGCTTTCGCTGTTGGACGACCAGCTCGACCATGAAAAGGCAGTCAGAATTTTAGCGCATGAACAGAAAATCAAAGACGAGTGCGACGCAAAAGCGCGCGGGTACATTTCCTTAGCGATTTCAAGGCTTGCTTCCGAAACCGTTTCGGAACTGGCGGTATCGGTTGTGCCGCTTCCCAGCGATGAAATGAAAGGACGTATAATCGGACGCGAAGGGCGTAATATCCGCACTTTAGAACAGCTTACGGGTGTTGACCTCATTATTGACGACACGCCGGAAGCCATTACCCTTTCAAGCCACGACCGCGTAAGACGCGAAATTGCGCGTATTTCCTTAGAACGGCTCATTCAAGACGGCAGAATCCACCCCACGCGCATTGAAGAAATGGTGGAAAAGGCAAAGCAGGAAATCGAACTTAAAATCAAGCAGGAGGGCGAGCGCGCCATTCTTGACACAAATGTCGGCGGCGTGAACTCCGAAATCATAAAACTGCTCGGACGGCTTTATTACAGAACTTCCTACAGCCAAAATGTACTGGCGCACTCCATAGAAGTCGCGCACCTTTCGGGTATATTGGCGGCAGAGCTGGGTGTTGACTCCAACTTGGCGAGAAGAGCCGGCTTACTGCACGATATAGGCAAGGCTTTGAGCCATGAAATTGACGGCTCACACGTGCATATCGGCATTGAAGTCTGCAAGAAGTATAAAGAAAATCCTGAAGTTATCCATGCGATTGAAGCGCACCACGGCGATGTTGAGGTGAAAACCGTCGTTGCCGCAATCGTACAGGCGGCGGACGCAATCAGCGCGGCAAGACCCGGGGCGCGCAGTGAAAACTACGAGAATTATATCAAACGTCTGCAAAAGCTTGAAGAAATCTGCGCGGAATACAACGGCGTCGATAAAACCTACGCAATTCAGGCGGGACGCGAAATCAGAATTCTGATTAAGCCCGACAGCGTAAACGACGACGGCATGGTGATTTTAGCCCGCGAAATCGCACAGCGCATTGAAGGCGAAATGGAATACCCCGGACAAATCAAGGTGCATTTGATTCGGGAAAGCAGGGCAATCGACTTTGCAAAATAAAACCAAGCGGGACGATTAATAAATATCGTCCCGCTTATTAATAATCTGTAGGGGACTGTCCCGATATAAATTATAAAATATTTTTACGGTGCGTCGGGGACGGCGTCCGCAACGTCCCGATATAAATTGTACAATATTTCCACGGGACGCCACGCAGGGCGTCCCCTACAAAAGAATATATTTATAAAAATATTATTTTCCTTGTTTAAAAATCGAACCGATTGCTTTTATCGCTTTGGGAGCGGTTTTAGGCGTTGTTTTAGGTGACAATTTGTAAAATAACGAACGAAAAGCTAAAAAAACTTTACACCAAAATGCATACTTTTCCAATTGAAATGTGCCGAAAATTGTAATATAATGGTATTATTGCATGCAATTATATTCAACCAACGACATTGAAAGGTATGGTTATTAAAATGACATTTAAAGAATTTTTGACACAGGCGAGTAAGCTTAATAAAGCGATTGACAGCGCGATTCTTCAAATTGCGGAATGGAGAGAATTCAGCGTAAAGTCCCGCAGTTATTTATCTGCGGGCAAGAATCCGAGCCGCGGAAGAAGCAGCAGCATTGAGCAGATTGTTACGAAAATCATGCTTGCCGAGGAACAGCTTAACAAAGACATCGACAGATATGTAGACGTTAAAAATGAAATCCGCTCGTTTATAGCACTGCTCAGCGACCCTGAAGAACGCGCAGTTTTAGAACGGCACTATCTGCTCGGTCAGACATGGGACGTCGTGGCGACGGAAAGCTTCGTCTGCCTCAGAACGATTCATTCCCTGCACAGCAGGGCGCTTAAAAAATTAGAGCCGATTTATTACCGGCGGGTTAATGAAAAAACCGCAGTTTAACTGCAAGGAGTTTTTATGCTGAAACTCATCGTCGCTCCCCCCGGAGCGGGAAAAACAACCTTTATCACAGAAAGAATCCGGAAAGCGGCAGTCAATCAAGGCGCAAAGCAAAATCTGCCGCCTTTCCTGATTGTGCCCGAGCAGAGCCATTTTGAAACCGAGCGGATGATTTATCAAACGCTCGGCGCGCAAACAGCCTGTAATACTGAGGTTTTGTCTTTCACCAAGCTTGCCGCGAAAATCATAACGGAAAGCCGGAAAGACAAAGCCTACGCTTCCGATACGGTCAGGGAAATCGGTATGTTCGGCGCAGTCGCCGCAGTTAAGGACAGGCTTGTGTTTTATAAAACCGCTTCCGAAAAGGCGGATTTTGCTTCACGTATGCTCGGCGCGGCAAGTGTTTTTCAGCGCGAGGGCATTTCTCCCCAAGACCTTGCGGAATCCGCGGCTGAAATTGAAAGCACCCGCTTAAAATCAAAAATAGCCGACCTTGCTTTGATTTACGAAAGCTACATGGAGTCTCTGTCAGAAAACTTCTCCGACCGGCAGGATGAAATCAGAACAGCGGCAAATATCGCGCTTGAAACTGATTTTTTTGAAGGCAGAAAAATTTATATCGACGGCTTTGACGGGTTCACGGGCAGTCAGCTTCTTTTGCTTGAAGCTATCATCAGGGGTTCAAAGGAAGCAACCGTTACATTAACCGCGGATAAGCCCGATTCAGCGCATATTCATTACATAACAACCGTAAAACTAACCGAAAAGTTAAAGGAAACTGCCGTACGATGCCGGATTAACGCAGAAATTGTTGTTTTAAATCCTTTGAACACCTGCGGCAGAACCCCTGAAGAAACCGAAACCTTCCTCTTTCCCGATACATTCGCCGAAAGCAATTTCGTCGCGGCAAAAATCCGCGAATTAATTACCTGTCATAACTATTTCTTAAACGACATTGCCGTATTAAACGCGCCGTCGCCGGAAACACTGATGAGCGCGTTTTCGGCATACGGAATCAGCGCGTTCGCCGACCTGCCCGAATCTGTTATTGAAAAACCGATGGTGCGTTTTATCATTACGGTGTTGGAAGCGGTTTTGGGAATAAAGGGTGCTTTATTAACACTGATTAAAAGCGGATTTATCCGGGTGTCCGGTGAAACCGCGTTCAGAAACACAGTGAAAGTAAACGCCCTGCGCAAAGTCACGGGTAAAAGAACCTATGATTATGCCCGCCCCGAGAAAAAGTCATACCGTATCGGCAGGGAAATGATTAAACGCCTCACCTCTGCCGCGTATGAATGGCAGATGGAGGAAGCTGATTGGTACATGCCTTTTCCCAAAGAATCAAGGTTTGAACCCGCTGAACGAATCCGTGCAGAAATTGTCAGCGAAATTTCCGCGCTCTGCGAAAGAATTAAAAACACAACCGGTGATAAAATCACTGAGGAGCTTTCGGATTTTCTGATTAATAAAATGGAGCTCGGACGTACGGTGGCAGATATTGTTTACCGCGGCGAAAAAGTCAGCAGTGCTTTAAACGATGAATACCGAAACCTTTGGGAAACGGTTATTTCCATATTTGAAGCCATGCACAGCGCATTAAAAAATAAAGAAATAAGTATTGCCGATTATACTGTTATTTTAAAATCCGTTTTCGGCAAAACTAAAACAGCCAAACCCCCGCAGGTGCTTGACGCTGTAACTGTCGGTGATTTACGCCGTACAAGAGTCAGCGGGATTAAGGTTGTTTTCCTGATGGGTGCGAATCAGGGCGAATGTCCGAAAAGCATTTTCAGCGGCGCGGAATTTTCCGCACAGGAAACAGAAAAGCTATGCTTAGCGGGGATTTTCATTGAAGAAAACAAAAGCGAACGGTATTACCGCGAACGGTTCAT
>WRJM01000006.1 GCA_009782265.1 Oscillospiraceae bacterium
TACAACAACTTCTTCCGCTTCAAACCCGTGAATCACAGTGTTTTTATGGTTGTATCTTTCCGTTTGTTTCAAAATTCTGCCGTTTTCCGATACAGTATAGAAACTGCCCATGTATTCAATATCCGCCATTTCCGACGCGCCGTTAATTTGAATCACTATTTTATCCGGTAGGCTTTTCCTGATTTGAACGCTGTCTATATAAACAAGGCTGTCAATGATTCTTTTTTTACATTCTTCCGTATCGAACCGCAGAAGATTCACGCTTGTTTTGACATTAGCCGCCGCTAATATTTCTTCTTCCGAGTAAATACAATCCCCTTCGGTTTGGATTTTTTCCAATTTAAAAAGCACCGTCACCGATAAAATCGAAAAAATCACAATCCCCGTAAGCAGAAACATCATATAATAAATCACCATGTTCTGCTTGCGGCGGCGGTTACTGTTCGCTGTATTTGCCGGTTTTACGGGTTTTATTGGCTTTACCGGTTTTTCGGTTCTTATCGGTTTTATATTCTTCTGCGCTTCCTGTTTACTGTTATTTTTCACTGTCGGAACAGGATAACGGTAATCATTTTCCGGTTTCTTCCGCCTTTTAGGCGCGTGTAATTCAGGCATATTTAAAATTCCTTTTATTATTTATTTTCTATATCAGCTCCGATTTTCCGCAGATTGCCGACAAGGTCGTCATAACCCCTGTCAATATGCGAAATACCGGTGATTGTGCTCGTTCCTTCCGCAAATAACGCCGCCGTAACCAACGCTGCGCCGCCTCTTAAATCAGTGGCTTCCAAATCCGCGCCGGTCAGCCTTTCCACGCCCTCAACAACCGCAACGCGGTTATCCACGCTGATTTTCGCGCCGAGCCTTGAAAGCTCCTGTGCGTGGCGGAAGCGGTTGTCAAAAATCGTTTCCACAAAAACCGTAGTGCCTTTCAAAGTTGACGCCAATGCCATAATCATAGGCTGTGCGTCAGTCGGAAACCCGGGGTGAACCGAAGTAATGATTTTATGCGGTGCGCGCAGGTTTTTGCTTGCGTTTATATAAATCCGGTCTTTTCCGTAGGTGTAAATACTGCACCCCATTTGTTCAAACGCGGGTATAACCGCGCTGATATGGTTAAAATCGGCGTTTTTAAGCAATAATTCACCCCTTGTAATCGCCGCACAGCATAAGTAAGTCGCCGCGACGATTCTGTCGGGGATTACGCTGTGCTGTGCGCCGCCGAGTTTGGGGACGCCTTCTATTATAATAGTACCCGTTCCCGCTCCCGTAATCTTCGCCCCGCATTTGTTCAGGAAAGCCGCAAGGTCTACAATTTCCGGTTCACGGGCGGCGTTGTTGATTTCTGTATTACCTTTAGCGGTTACAGCCGCTAAAATAATATTCTCCGTTGCGCCGACTGAGGGAATGGAAAGCGAAATATGCGCGCCGCGAATCCCTTTCGGCGCGTTACAGTCTAAGTAGCCGTGTTCTTCTTTTATGTCAACGCCCATCTTACGTAGCGCGAGAATATGCAAATCAATCGGACGCGGTCCAAGCTCGCACCCGCCGGGGAACGACAGCCGGCAATGCCCCGCCCTGCCGAGGATTGCGCCGAGAAAAACAATAGAGGAGCGCATTTCGCGCATAAGCTCTAAGGGGACGTCTGTATTAACAAGCTGTTCGGAATTAATTGAAATGCTGTTTTGCTCTCTTTTGCATTTACAGCCGAGACAATTTAAAATTCTGCAAGCCGCGTCGGCGTCTGTTAAATGGGGGCAATTATGTAAAACAGATTCTCCCCGGCATAGCACCGTACCGGACAATAACGGGAGGATGCTGTTCTTGGCTCCCTGTACCTCAAGCTCTCCGCTGAGCCTTTTTCCGCCTCCTATCACCAGCCTTTGTGCTCCGGATAAAACCGCCACTCCCAACACAACCTTTCAAATAAAGCATTTGGTACTAAAATTAATTTTAGTACATTTCATAATATGCCTTTTAAAAGAATTGTGTTATTTTATAGGGAACGCATTAATGCGTTCCGATTATAAACCCTTTTTTAGCGGAACGGATAAATCCGTTCCCTACGTTTTGATTAAATCTAACATTTCCCCAAGGATTTTATCCGCCGCATAGTCCGACGACATTTTTTTTGCCTGTTTCTCCATTTCTCTTAATTTTTGCGGGTTTTTGCATAATTCCGACACTTCTTCGGTTAGTTTCTGCGGTGTTAAGTCCTTGTCCTTGATTAAAACCGCCGCGCCGTCTTTTTCCATTGCCAAAGCGTTGTAATACTGGTGATTTTCCGCCGCGCCCGACCACGGAATCTGAATAGAAGCCCGCCCCGCCGCCTTGATTTCGGTCTGGCTCATAGAACCCGAACGTGAAATAACCAAATCCGCCGCCGAAAGGCAGGTGTACATATTGCTGATATATTCTTTTATAATCGTTCGTTCCGGGTTTGTTTCAACCCCTTCAAACGGATTCCCTCTTTTCCGTCCGTATGAATGAATGTGATTGATACCGCCGACTTCGTTTTCCCACTCGAGCAATGTGATAACAGCGTTCGTAATCGGATTTGAACCGTTACTGCCGCCGGACGACAATATCGTCAGCCCATCCGGCAGTCCGAGCTTTTTGCGTGCAGATTCCCTGTCCTCAAACTTCAAATTACTGCGTAGGGGATTCCCTGTAATCACACACTTTTCCGGCTCTGAAATATGCTTTTTCATTTCTTCGTCAGCCGCAAAAACTTTATCAACAGCTTTCGACAGCATTTTTACCGCCGCCCCGGGGATTGAATTGCTTTCATGGACGGCTGTTTTTATTTTCATTTTTGCCGCCGCTTTCACGACCGGTACGGATATATACGCACCCATACCGACGACTATATCGGGTTTGAAATTCTTTATGATTTCTTTTGACTTAGCGCCCGCGTTTATATATAAGTAAGCCGCTTTTGCGTTTCTGGCTATATTTTTCGGGGTTAATTTCCGTTGTAAACCCGCCATTTTAACTGCCGTGAATTGATAACCGGCTTCTTTTATTAATTTGGCTTCCATACCGTCCGGCGTACCTACAAATAAAACCGCGCTTTCCTTGCCGGGGTAGACTTCTTTAATTTTATCGGCAATAGCAAGCCCGGGGTTCACATGCCCCGCAGAACCGCCCGCGGCTATAATCACTCTCATGGAACTAAGGCTCCTTGTTTTATTTAATCTATCGCCGCTCTTCTCGAAATATTCAATATAACTCCGATTTCCGCAAGCTGCATAATCAATGCCGAACCCCCGTAACTGAAAAACGGCAGAGAAATACCTGTATTGGGGATACTGTTGGTGACGACGCCGATATTGAGCAGGGATTGGATTCCGAGGTGCGATGTAATCCCCACCGCGAGCAGCATACCGAATCTGTCTCTTGCTTTAAGCGCTATAAAAAATCCTCTTAATACAAATAATATAAACAGTAAAATCACTAAAATCGCGCCTACAAACCCTAATTCTTCACAGACAATGGAAAAAATAAAGTCATTATGCGATTCGGGCAGATAGGAATATTTTTGCCTTGAATTCCCGAGCCCCAGCCCGAAAAGCCCCCCTGAGCCGATTGTAATCAGCGATTGATAGGTTTGAAAGGTTGAACCTCTGATGTCAGCTTCCGGATTTTGCCAGCCTGAAATTCTCGCGCCGAAATAATCATGCCCCATCGCTTTTAGTCCGAGCAGTCCCATGCTTAATAAAATCGCAAACACTAAGAGCATGATGATTATATGTTTAATGTTGCAATCACCTATAAACATCATAATTAAACCGATGGTAAAAATAATAATGGTTGCCGACAGGTGCGACTGCATAAGCGTTAATCCGCATCCTGCCATTAAAAATAATAAAAAAGGTCTGAACCCGTATTTTAGTTCTTTGAGCCTGCCGTATCTTGTATGTACAAAATAAGCAAAAATAACAATTACTACGAATTTTAATATTTCTGACGGCTGTATACTGATACCGCCGATATAAAACCAACGGTCTTTCACAATAAAAGTTGTGTAAAGCATAAGCCCCGCCGCAATACCCGCGCCTAATTTAATGATGAACTTATTCAGCATGATGCGGTAATCCATAATGGAAAACGCAAGCATAGCCGCAAGCCCGATTCCGATAAAGGTAAGCTGTTTAAAAACATAATAGTAGCTGTCGCTGAATTTTCTGAACGCATAAGCGTAACTTGCCGAAAACATCATTACAATGCCGAAGCATAATAAAACAATAACGATAATAAAAAAAGGAAAATCAATTTTAGGCAGTTTTTCATACCTTATTTTATGCTTTATTTTTTTTGAAGCAACCGCTGCTCCTCCATGCGAGCCTGATAACGCCGTTCTTTTTGATACACATTTTGCGTTTCTCCTTGTTGAAAACGCTTTTCCGGACATGTCCGTGCTGTTCCGGTTTTTTGCAGGAAAATTCTGATTATCAGAATTTTCCTGCGTGACCGAAACTTCTCTGTTTTGCAAAGCCGCGCCGATTTCCGCCATTTTTTCTAAATGTGCCTGTCTTGCAGGCGATACAGGCGGCATCGAACGCTGTTGTTTCCCCTTGTTTTGGGTAAACATTTCATTTTTACTGTTACTGTTTTGCATATATCTCAATTCCTCTTTCGGAATTTTTATCGGCTGATTAATGAATCAAGCTGTTTACTAAGTATATTGCGGCAATACCCGCAAGCGCGGCAAGTGCTGAAAAAACAAATACAATTTTAACTTCCTTCCACCCGCGAAGTTCAAAGCTGTGGTGAATGGGGGTCATTTTAAACAGCCTTTTCCCGCCCGTTGCTTTAAAATAGGTTACTTGAATTAAAACGGTCAGCGCTTCCCAAATGTAAACCGCCGCCGCTACAACCATGATGACCTCACAGCCCGCGCCTATTCCGAGCGCGCAGACAATTCCGCCTAAAAACATCGAACCGGTGTCCCCCATAAAGACCTTCGCGGGGTGGAAGTTCCATATCAAAAAGCCCAAACACCCGCCCGCAACGGCAACCGATAAAACCGACAGTTCAAAAAAGCCCAGTATAGAGCAAACCGTCATAAACGCCGCGCAGTAAATTAATGTTACACTGCCGCAAAGCCCGTCAATGCCGTCGGTTAAGTTCACCGCGTTCACAAGGTACAGGATTGCCAAGCCCATAATCACATAATAAAAATACCATAAATCAAGCTGTCCCAAAAACGGAAAAGTAATCACGGTTGAGGTATCGCCCGATATAACCCGCGCTGTAAAATACGCCGAAATAATCATAATCTGAAAGATTACTTTTTGATTTGCCGTAAGCCCTTCGTTACGCTTTTTCTTTACTTTTATAAAATCGTCAAGGAAACCCACGAACGCAAAGCAAACAGCCATAATCATACCGGATATGCTTTTAAAAAAGTTTACAGAACCCGCCGCTTCAAAGCTGATGAACCCCTTAGCCCATAAAATACCCAGCCCTGCTCCGAAGCCGATTACAGAACCCGCAATGAACAGCACGCCGCCCATCGTCGGAATTCCCTGCTTTTTTTCTTTATGCCAGACAGGACCGATGTCTAAAATCGTCTGCCCGTATTTAAGGCGGCGAAGTGCCGGAATGATGAAAAATCCCAGCAGAACCGTCACAACTAACGATATAGCCGCCGCGGCAAGGGTTGCGGTTAAATCCATATAACACTAAGCTCCGTTTCGGAATTATAGTTATTTTTACTTCTTTTCATTGATAAAATTTAAAACAATTTCTCTTTCATCAAAAGGCATGTATTCGTCGCCTATCACCTGATAGGTTTCATGCCCTTTCCCGCAAAGCGCGATTATATCGCCTTTTTCTACTCGTTCTAAAGCCGCTGTAATTGCCTGCTCGCGGCAGGTGTAAGTTTCATAAGGAACGCTTTCAATCCCCTTGCACACCTGCGAAATAATTTTCTCCCGGTCTTCAAATCTCGGATTATCCGAAGTAACAATGATGAAGTCGGCATACCTTGCCGCCGCTTCCCCCATTAACGGGCGTTTCATCACATCTCTTTCGCCCGGCGCGCCGAAAACACAGATTAATCTGCCGTTTGCGGAGCTTTTTATGTTTTCAAGAAATTTTACAAGCGCGTCCGGGGTATGCGCGTAGTCGCGGATTACCGTAAAGTTTTCGTTATAGATTACTTCGCTTCTGCCTTTAACGCCTTTAAAATCCGCAAGTGTTTTGATTGCATCTTCAAGATTAATGCCCATTTGTACACAAACGCTGATGGCGGCTATGGAATTCGCCGCGTTATAACTGCCGGGGAGCGATAATTTTACCTGATAGGATTTTTTTTCTTTCTCAGAAGAAAACCAGTAGGAAACGCCCGTGTTATTCAGTTTCAAATTCACCGCATAATGAGATGCGAAATCCTTCACGGAATAAGTTATAAGCGGTATTTCTTTGGTTGCTTTTATATATTGAACAAGTCTTTCGCCGTATTTATCGTCAATGCACACCACTGCGCTTTTAGATATATCAAATAATGAACGCTTCGCTAAAAAATAATCTTCCATGGTCTTATGCCAGTCAAGGTGGTCTTGCGTTAAATTCGTAAAAACCGAGCAAGCAAAACTTTCTTCCGCGAATCTGTCCTGTGACAACGCCTGTGATGACGCTTCCACCACGCAATATTCTGCTCCGTTGTCCGCCATTTCTCTGAAAAGCCTGTATAACTCGTTTTGGCGCGGCAGGGTTAGATGCGCTTCATAGAATTTCCCGACCGTGTCATACCCGATTGTTCCGATTGAACCGGTTTTTTTTCCTTGCTTTTCTAAAATATGTTTAATCAGCGCGATTGTGGTGCTTTTCCCGTTTGTGCCCGTGGCGGCGAGCAGTTTTATATTTTTAGTAGGATTCCCGTAAAAATCTGATGATAATTTAGCAAAATGTTTACGGCTGTTTTCAACAATGATTTGTTTGGGCAGGTTCAAATCTCTTTCGGTAACAATTGCAGAAGCACCCTTTTCGAGCATTTCGCCCGCAATGCTGTGCCCGTCGAAATTTTCGCCTTTTATGCAGACAAAAATATTATTTTCTTTAAATTCCAAAGAATTATCCGTAATCCCGCTAACCCCGTCAAAATTCATAATCCAAATCCCTATCCTGCGTATCCGTCCACGAATATAAATTTCACTTCTATGACCGTGCCGGACGCCACCTTTGTTCCCTCCGGCAGACTTTGCGAATACGCCGTAGCCCTGTCGCTGTAAATCGTACCCGTTAGTTTTACGTTCAGCCCCGCGTTGGTCATAACCTCGTTTACTTTTGCCGGGCTAAGCCCGTAAACATTAGGGACAGTGCTCATATTATATTCTTCTTCAGCCATATAAACCACCACTGTGCCGTTCGGGGCAATCGGCTGACCTCCCTGCGGAACGGTATAAAGTACGCGGTTTCCGCTTCCGAGTCCTTGGAAGTTCGCAGTTAAGCCTGCTTCCGCAAGCTTATTTAACGCTTCCGTTTCGGTCATATCTTTCAAATAAGGCACTACGGTGTCTTGCATAGCAAGCTCTTCTTCGCTCATTTGCGACGGATAAATTTCAAGATACGGCAGGGTTTCTTTGAACACGGCGGAAACCACAGGCGCGGCAACCGCACTTCCGTAGTAAGAACCGCCGGTCGGCTGGTCTACTATAACGAGCATGACAATTTCGGGGTCATTGGCGGGCGTGAACGCGCAGAACGAGCCTACGTACAGTTCATGCCCCTCCCCGTAATCGGGATGGTCGATTTTCTGGCTGGTTCCGCTCTTCCCGCCGATTCTGTAACCTGCGATATAAGCGTTATTTTCGCGGTTGACTTCAACTACATCTTCCAATATTTGACGCATAAGCGCGGAGGTTTCTTCGCTGATTACCTGTCTTTTAACATTCGGCTGTGTGCTTTGAATGACGTTGCCGTCGTTATCTATAATTTTATCCACGACATAAGGCGTTACCAAATAACCGCCGTTAATCGCCGCGGCATACGCTGTAATCATCTGTAAAGGCGTAATTTTATTTGCTTGACCGAAAGAGGAAACCGCAAGGTCAACTATGCCCATATTTTCTCTTTTATGGAAGTAAGGCGCGGATTCGCCGGGTAAGTCTATTCCTGTTTTTTTCGTGAATCCGAAAGCGTCGAAATAATCCGAGAACCGCTCCACACCCAATAATTTTCCGATTGAAACAAATGATGGGTTACAGCTTTTAGTAATCGCTTCTGTTAAATTGGCAATTTGACCGTGTCCGCCCGTGCTCCAGCAATTGATTTTCTCGCCGCCCTCAATGACATGACCGGGGCAGTAAAACCCTGTATTAAGCCCTACGACGTGTTCTTCAAGCGCGCTTGCGCAGGTAATTACCTTAAAAACAGAGCCGGGGAAATAAAGCTCGCTGATTGCCTTGTTTTTCCACTGCGTTTCCCGCATAACACTGCGCATGATGTCAATATCACTGTTGATTTTTTCAACCTGCTCTGATGTTAAATCCGCTTCCGTACCGATTTCAAAGCCGCTCAGAATCAGCGTATCGTTGATTTTTTCCTGCCTGATGTCTTCAAGTTTTTGATAATCAAGGTCGGAAAGCGTTGAGGGTTCGTTCAAATCAAAGCTCGGATAGGTTGCCATTGCTAAAACCGCTCCGGTGTTGGCGTTCATAATAATCCCGGTTGCCCTGTTTTCAGGCTTATGCTGTGATACGGCGATTTCAAGGTTTTTTTCCAAATAATGCTGTAAAACCTCATCAATCGTAAGAATCAAGCTGTTGCCGTTCTGCGCTTCGTAACGCATTTCATAATCGTAAGGCATAGCTTGGTTATATGCGTCTTTTGCCATGACAAACAGCCCGTCAACGCCTTTCAAATAATCATCATACTGCGCTTCGATGCCGTAAATACCGATATTATCGTAATTCGTGAACCCGATGACGTTCGCCGCAAGATAGCCGTTTGGGTACAGTCTTTTAGTGTCTTCAATTTTATAAACGGAATACGTTCCGATTCCTTTTTCCTTTTTAAATTCGTCAAGCTTGTCAATTTCCGCTTTTTCCACTTTTTTTACAACGATTTCATAACCAAGCTCCGAATCCTGACAGGTTTTTAAAAGCTTTTCATAATCAAGCTCAAAAATATCCGCAAGTGCGCGGCAGATTTCTTCTGCTTCATCGTAAACAATCCCCGAAACAGGCAAATAAGCGGGAAGCCCGTCATTAATATTTTTATGATATTCGTTCATCGCCGCGATTTCACGCTGTGTTTGGTACACTTCTTTATTTTTCCAAATCGCGCTCGGCGATAAAATAACCGTCCAAACCGTTTTGCTCTGCGCTAATATTTTCCCGTTGCGGTCATAAATTGTCCCTCTGTTCGCGTTAATCGTAAAAGGACGCAATTGCTGGTTATTTGCTTTTGCGCGGTAATACTCCGCTTTGATGACAGCGGTGTCAAAAAGCTGTGTACTTATATACACTGTTAATGCTAAAATCAATGCGAAAGCCGCTTTGAGCTTAAACTGCATTGACTTAGCCGGTGACGGATTATTTTCAGACCTTTCTGTCATTGAACTCTCCTAAATAATAAAACAATTTATAAAACTTAACGAACTGTCAACAGCCTGTCTGTTAATTAATATATTCTACCTGAAGCCTAAAAATTCCAGCGTATTTGCAAACCATTTTGATACAAAGACAACAGGGCTGTCGTTGATTTCAGCTATATCGGTTGTTCCGCCGGTGTCAAGAGAAACGTATTTGCCCTGATTGGTTGCCACTTTCTGCATCCCGAGTTCCTTGGCGTATTCTTCAACCTTCGCTACGGTAACAAGGTTGTCAAGCTCCGCCTGAAGCCTTGAATTCTCGCTTTCTGCCTTTTCCAAAGCCATGCTTTCTTCGCTGATTTTCACTGAAAGCTCGGATAATTCAACCTTGCTGACAAGCAGATAAACCGGAAGCGTAATCGCGCAAATCGCCAAAAGCAGAGTTTTAATCACACTGCCGCTTCGTGCGGCGGCAGGTTTATTAAGAGGTTTGGGATTCATTTTAATTTTCTTATCCTCCCGTTCTTCAAATAAGGAAAAGTCATGGGCTTCACTGGTTCTGTTTGGCAGCATCATAAGTTTTTTACCCCTCGTTTATTTATATTTTTTCAATTACCCTCAGTTTTGCGCTTCTGCTGCGAATATTATTTTCAAGCTCAGCTTGTCCGGCTGTGACCGGCTTTTTATACACAAGCCGTCCTTTCGGTTTATTTCCGCAAACGCAGACCGGAAATTCCGGCGGACAGATACATCCTGTTGAAAGCTGTTTGAAACTGTTTTTAACGATTCTGTCTTCAAGCGAATGAAATGAAATCACCGCAAGCCTTCCGCCGGATTTTAAAAGTTCAAACGCTTCCGGTAAAGCTTTTTCAATATTTTCAAGCTCGCTGTTGACCTCTATCCTGATTGCCTGAAAGGTTTTCCTGCACGGGTTCTTCTCTTTGCGGATTTTTAAAGGAACATTATTTTTAATAATTTCCGCAAGCTGATTTGTGGTTTTTACGGGGGATTCTTCGCGGGCTTTTATGATTCCGCTTGTAATCCCTCTTGCGAACTTTTCTTCGCCGTAATGAAATAATATCCTTGTCAAATCCTCCGCGGAATAGGTATTCACCACATCATAAGCGCTTAAATTACCTTCTGCGGGGTTCATCCGCATATCAAGCGGCGCGTCCTCATGGAAAGAAAATCCGCGCTCCGCGCTGTCAAGCTGATGGGAAGAAACCCCTAAATCCATCAGAATCCCGTCTGCGTCCGTAAACCCTTGTTCCGAAGCGTGTTTTTTTATATTCGTGAAATTATCATTAATTAAAATCACAGGGAAATTTGCTAATTTTATTTTCGCGGCTTCTATTGCTTGCCGGTCTTGGTCGAGGCAGAGGAGGGCGCCTGATGTTCGTTTTGGGTTTGGGTTTGCCCTTAATGTTCTTTTGGAGAAGTCAAGTTTACCCGCAATTTCAAGGCTGTGCCCTCCGCCCCCTACCGTGCAGTCTATATAAACGCCTTGCGGCATTACCTGTAAGGCTTCAATGCTTTCTTTCAAAAGCACCGGTGTATGCGAAAATTCCGGAAATTTTAATATATCAGACATATCAGAAACCAATTTCTTCCGCTATATCCACCAGCATGTCCATGCTTTCGTCGTCGGTGGCTTTCTCCCAGTTCGCTTTGCTCCAAATTTCAGCGCGCGCGCCAAGCCCCACAACAACCACTTCCGATTCAATTTCAGCGTATTTCCGTAAATACAGCGGCAGTATAATCCTGCCCTGCTTGTCCGGTTCTGCAGGTTCAGCAGTTCCGAAAATCCCTCTTAATAAAGGTGCGGTTTTATTTTGCGGCAGTTCATTCAGCTTTTCCGATAAAGCGTTCCAGTCAGCGGTTGAATACACTTTAAGACACTTTACATTATTATCAATGGCTTTAGCGACGATGAAAGCTTCTCCCAGTTCATCGCGGAATTTTGCCGGAAAATTCATTCTGCCTTTTACGTCAACTGTCGATTTAGATTGTCCGAGAATTGCTTTCACCCCCTGTTCAGAAGTTATAGTCGAGGTTATCTGTTAAATTTCAACCACTTTTAACCCAATTCGTGAATTTTTAACCATTTTTCACCGCCGATAAACTTATTATACACTTTCTGAACTAAAAAAGCAATTCATTTTTTAAAACTTTATCAGAAAACTTTTTGCCACTTTTTTAGTAATATTGCACAAAAAGAACCCTCAAAATTAGAGGGTTCTAACAAAAATTTTTACAATATATTGTGTTGCTATTTGTTACCTTTATACTACATGTCGTTATTTTTTATTGTTTCTGCCGCTTTTATTGTCCTTATTTTTTTCTACCCAGTCCGCCGCCGCCAAAGGCGACAGAATCATTTTAACCGTTTTCTTGGTTGCTGACAGTTTTCCGGAAAAACTTTCTTCGCTGTCGGGCATATCGTGGGTGATTTGCTCACGGTAAGTCAGCGTGCACTGTAAAAGCTCAGACGTAATCCTTTCCGCTTTCTGGATTTTGTCAAGCCATTCAAACGGCGGCATACCGCTTATGGAAAGGTCGTCGAAAACCCAACTGTCGCATAACGCTGTATCATCAGCGCAGAGGTAAAGCGAAAAGTTAAAATGCCGTTCATGCTCACCGTACATGATTTCCACTTCAAAATCCCGTACCGTAAAGCCGTTAATCCCTTCCGACTCAAACCCGCAGAAAGAACAGCTCCCGCCGTATCCGAATAATTTAGCGTTTACGTCCTTTGCAAAATAATTCCGCGCATTAAGCTCATTTTCGGTTATATCACGCGCAACCGAGCGCAAAAATCCGAATTCTTCCTTACTGAAAGACGGTAACGGTTTCAAATAAAACGCAAGCTGATCGGGAATGACAATCTTCGCGCCTGCTGCACCCATATAACGCCGGCGCATAAGGTTTTTATTTTCACCGGTAATGATTATTTCGATGATGTCCGCGAATTCTTCTTTCAAATAATCTTCACGCAGAATAATGTACTTTTGGGTTAAAGCGCGTTTTTCCGCGTCTATACCGTTTTGAATGTCAACAATGTCAACAATAACATCATTTTCACCTAACAGAGCAACTTTATTTGATTTTAACTCCGCAACTTGAATTTTACCGAACAAATCAACAATATCCGCTTCCGCAAGCTCGTCGGACGCAAGAATTTTAACAACTTTCTGCGGCTCAAAGTTATAACGCCCCTTGTCGTAAATAAACCCGAATGTTCTGCCGTTCAGCACGCCGCTTTTGATTAAAGCGTTAATATCGCCGATGATTTCAATCAGTTCCGCGTTGGTTATTTCGGGGGAAATCATAAACATGGTTTCATAAACCGAGAAGCAGTAGTTGTTGTCAATATCGGGCTGAACGGTGATTTCCGCGCCCTGTTCTTTAAGTGCGCGCAAAAATTCCGCAACCGGTCTGCCCTCCGCGAAAGCGTCAAGCATTAATTTCACCGTTTCGCTGTAATCCTGATACGTCAGGAACAAACGCTTATGCTTTTGCAATATTTTAATCAGCTTCTGTATGTCTTTTACTTTAACATTGCTTGTTTCAATCGGGAATTCGTCGGTGGAAAGCAGAACATAAAGCTTGCCGTCTTTTAAAGCAATCCGGTATTCGCCGTGGTACATATCGTCAAGCGACGCCAGCAGTTTCTCGAATTGTTCGCCGCTTTGCAGTGAATCGCCGCCGTTTAACGCTTCGCTCAAGACGCGCTCCGCTAAGCTCATAAAGCCGTCGAACAGGTCGTAGTCAGTGAAAGCGGGGTTATTCTCAGAGCTGATGTACATAACATTTCCGTCTTTATGAAATTCATAAAGATAAGTTACGCCGCCTTCGTTACCTTCCTGCAGTTCTTCGCCTTCCGCTAACACGGGCGGTTCCCACTCATAACCGGCGTAAAGGATTCTGTGGGACAGGCTTCCGAGCATGCGGTTCATGCTTTCAAGCTTCGCATTGATGAATTCCTGATAAGCCGCGCCGTTCCAGTGGCTTTCGTTAGGAACTTGCTTGATACTGCTGAAATACGCAAGCTTCTGCATATCCGAATAATGCAAGGGTTCTTCCCCTTTGTTATACCTGAGCGAAACAGCACCCAAAAAGCTTTTCCTAAGCTCTTCCGGAAAGTTTCCGGTCAGAATAAAGTTTTTAATAAACTCAAATGCGTAGGATTCGGGAAGCAAATGATAAAACCCGTCGCCGTCCGCGTTGGGGTGCAGTCCCAGTACAAAAAACCGCTCATAATCGGAAATAATTTTCTTCACGCTTTCCTCAACATGCGAAATCACCTCAAACTCTCTATCCGGACGTATACCGGTACGGAACGAGGTAATATGTCGGTTGGGAACACTGATGAAAAACGCCGAAAGCTTCCGCTCGTTAAAGCCGGTGTCTTCGCTTTTAATTAAGCCTGTAAGCTCATAAGTTGAAAAGAAGTTGTATTTCTCCGTCAGAAGCTTCACCATATCGGCGCGCTTAGACATTGCCAGCGCAAACGGAATCAAGTAAACAAAGCCGTCGTTTTCGTAGCAGATGAAGTCAACCACGCTTTTACCGCCTTGGGTAAAGCGCACTACATTGACGTCAACGGCTTTATTGTAATGATTATAAACCTTATAAAATTCAATCAGCTTACCGTTATTCATCACGGCTATATTAAAGGTACGCTTGTCATTCATTTCGGTTGATTTTTTATTGTTAAGGATTTTCTTGCGGTTAAACGCGAAGCAGAGTTCAACAAGGCTGATATAATCGCCTTTGTCAGACGTAAGATTAATAAAGTTTTCTTTGATTCTTTTATGCTGTTCGGGGTCAACCTTAATGACGATTTCCGTACCCTTGAAAATCGGGCGGCGCAGGTTGATGTCGGTGATTTTCAATAAACCGTCGTTGTTCATAATGCAGAAGCTGAAATTATTGGAACGCATAGAAAGCCATTCAACATTCATAAAGACGCTCTTCGCGCCTACGCCGAAACGTCCCTCACTGCTCGCGGCGTTTTTGGTATTCCGCCCGAAGCTGAGGTAAAACATGAACTGCTCTAATATAAAGCCTACCTCGTTGTATGAAATGGAAATGGTGTGATTATCCTTGAAGTTGACCGCGATTTTTACGTCATCCTCGTCATAATCGCAGTCGAAGGCGTTCTGGAAAAGCTCCCTGATGATGCTTTCCACCGGATAATCCTTGAGGTTGAGGAGCGTGTTGAAAGCGGTACGCCCGCTGAACATCTCATTGAAATACGCCATGAACTCAGCGTGCTCGTCCTCTCCCGTCATCAGCAGAGCGTCAAGCGTTTCAAGCGTGGTTGACATCTTGTAGAAGTCTTTATTGGCGTGCCCTTCATAAAAGTCGCCGATAAGCGCCGTTACTTTCCCGGTATTTCCCGCCACTCAAATCACTCCTTTACTTATACTTTATTATAAAGCTCAATAAACTTTTGATACGTTCTGGGAATTTTAAGTTCATATTTGCAATGCTTCCAAATCCCGATTAACGCGGCGAGCTTCATATTATCGGACAGCGCGCTTGTTTCTTCCGCGATAATCTTGAAGTCGGTTTCCTTGCCGGTCAGTTTCCGTGCGGCTTTTAACGCTTCTCTTATTTCGGGAATATTGGCTTTGATGTCTTTTTCCGGTTTTTCGGGCAGGTCATCCGCTGTATGCAAAACCATGTTTTCGTCAAGGAAAACCCTTTTATTCCTAAATACCGCGATTTTTTCGGTGATTTCCCCGAAAACCCGCTCCCCGTCTATTTCATTCTCTTTTAAAATATAAGCTAAATCCAACATGGGCAGCAGTTTCTGCAATTTTTCTTTCCCTGCTTCGCCCGCGACAAATTTTAAGTCTAAAATCAGAACCGTTAAATGCTCTTCAATATCCGGAATGTCAAACAACAGGGATTTATCGGGAATGTGCCCGCAGAACATCCGTATTGATTCGCTCAGGATGGATTCACGCAGGATTTTACCGTCTGTTTTATATTCTTCATCACAGAAAAGATAAAACACGGGATTCTCTTTTGCGGCTTTTCTGCCGCCTCTTGCGTATCTTTGTTCCAAAACCGCGGGGTTTTCAGGGTATTCATAGTTAATGATATGCGTGATTTTTTCTGTATTAATGAACATTGTACCGCAAAGGTCGTTGGTGATGATGATTTGCGGCTCTGTAATACTTTCGCCTTTAAATTCGCCGCTTATAAATTCGGCTTCGTTCACGCCGCTGTCGTAAACGCATATACTCTTGCTGTCTTTATAAAACTCGGATAAAGCGTTTTTAACCAAGGTTACGGTATTTTGCGCCGTGCAGTAAATCACCGTGCGGTTCTCCGGGTTTGACAGAATGGTTTCTGTTTCTTTCAGGAACGCGCCGGTTTTATTTTCCCCTTTGTAGCTGATGGTTTTTACCGTGTAATTCCCCTCCATGTTTCTGCCCGCGATAATGGAATCTTTCAGCTCGTCAGCGGAGAAATCGGCTTCTCTTCTTTTTTTCTCGTTGCGTTTCAATAAATGCTTCACAAGCGTTGATAAATTTTCGCAGGTTTCACCGAAATCATCGGGCGCGGGTGCGTTAATCAGCAGTTTATCCGCTTTTATACCGATTGCGTTTATATAAGCATCTGTGTTAATCTTGCAGGAAAAAGGAAGGTCAATAACCATTAAATCCCAAACGAACTTTTGATTTTCCTTTACCGTTTTTGCGGTTATAGAATTTCCTTTGCTTTTAATCAGCGACTCCGAAGTCATCATGCAGAGGTTAGAAATTGACGGTGAAATCAATTCCGGCGTTTTATCGTTCACGCTTAAATACTTGAATTCAACGCCCATATCCCACAGGAACGCAGAATACCAGCTTTTCACCAAATGTTCAGGCGCAATCACAATGATGTTGGGTTTTTCCGTTTTAGTTAAAACGTCATTAACGCAAAGCTCCGCCGCCTGAATCTTTTTGGTTTCCAGCCGGTTTATCATCAGCGCGTAACCGTGTCTGGAAAGCCTTTCAGGCAACGACAGCACTTCAGCGTCTATTTCCGCATTGTTGAGCCAAAGCCATTCTATGTTACTCATAAGCACGCTCCTTTATAATCATTATTATAAATAATAAACGCCTTTTATCCGGGTAGTTGCCTTGCCGCCGAAAAGAATCCGGCTGTTTCTGTAAGAAAGATTGACCGTGTTGAAAATTCTGTCTGCGCCGCCTTGTTCAATGGTTACGGGACTGCCGTCCCATAATTGATTCTTCATCATGTAATAACCAAACGCGCTGTTCCCAGAACCGGTCGCGGGGTCTTCCAAATAACCGAACTTCGGAGCGAAAACCCTTGTATGCGCGATATTATCTTTATTTTCCGTTTTAAGTGAATAAATTAAAATAATGTCAATGCCGTTATTCAAACAAAACTTTTTAAGGATTTGTTCATTAGGGAAAATATTAATTTCATCTTGAAAAGCCGCAATCGGTATAATTAACGTTTTTAATCCTGCGTCGATTATATCTGTTGGCTGAGCATTTGAAATTTGACTTACACTGAGGGACATGTTCTCCGCTATTTCGTTCAAGGTAAGCTTTGTTCCGATATAAACCGGATTCGGTGCGGTGATGTAAACCGCGTCCCATGTTTCAATCTCATTATATACAGTCAGCGCGCCTTTTTGATTGGTATAAATGATTATTTCTTTTTGATTCTGTAATTCCGGGGTTTCTTGAATCAAATGATACATGCACGCAATCGTCCCGTGCCCGCAGAAATCCACTTCGCACTCGGATGAATAATACACAAGCTTAAAAGCATTTTCCGTTTCCGGCGTAATGTATATAACCTCTGAAACAAAGCCTTTATGCTGTTTTGCGATATAAAGCATTTCCGTTTCTGTCAGGAATTGCTCTTGTTTTAAATAAATGCAGGCGGCGGGATTCCCTAAGGAATTTTTGGATGTAAAAGCGTCGATTTTCCTGTATTCAAGCGTTCTCATTCTTTTTAATCATCGCCTTTTCCCATGAAGCAGGCGTTTCTAACCCGAACATCTTCGCAATCGTCGGCGCAACATTCGCCAAACCGTAGTTCCCGTCAATGATTTTATACTCTTTTTCTTTATCGTAAATAATAAAAGGCACTTTGTTGAGCGAATGTGCGGTACGTACCGCCAAATTGCCTTTTTTGTCTTTTTCAAGCATTTCGTCAGCATTGCCGTGGTCGGCAGTAATAATCAAAGTAACGCCGCACGCATCGCAGACCTTCATTAACCGCGCCAATGACAAATCCACCGCTTCAACGCCTGTAATTGTAGCGTCAAGGTTACCCGTATGCCCCACCATATCGCCGTTCGGGAAATTACAGCGCAGAAAATCATATTTTCCGGACTTTAAAGCTTCAATTAAATCGTCGGTTATATCAGCCGACTTCATCCACGGACGTTCGTCAAAGCTGACTTTATCGGACGGAATTTCCTTATAAGTTTCTAATTCATCGCTGAACTTTCCGCTTTTATTGCCGTTCCAAAAGTAAGTTACATGCCCGTATTTTTGCGTTTCAGAAACAGCGTATTGTTTTATACTATTCTTCACGAGCAGTTCCGAAAGGGTGTTATGTATTTCAGGCGGGTTTACAAGAAAACGCTCCGGAAGCTTTAAATCCCCGTCATACTGCAACATGCCCGCATAAATTACATCGGGATTGGGTAAATCCCGGACGAAGTCCGGCATACCGGCGGCGGCTCGCTGCTCAAACGCCATAGAAATTTCAATGGCTCTATCGCCCCGGAAGTTGAAAAGAATTACGCTGTCGCCATCTGTAATACCTGTTTCGTCAATAACGAAAGGCGGCAGGTCTTGGTCAATTATACCCGCGTTCTCGCCGCGCAGAGCTTCAATGGCTTCCTTAGCGGAAGCGAACTTTCTGCCTTCTCCTAAAACATGCGTTTTCCAGCCGCGTTCAACCATGCTCCAATCTGCCTGATACCTATCCATGGTGACTTTCATGCGTCCGCCGCCGGAAGCGATTCTGCCGTTAAAATTACCGTCGTTAAGCTCGGAAAGCACGTTTTCTAATTTTTCAACGTATTCCAAAGCTGAAGTCGCCGGAACATCGCGCCCGTCAAGTAAAATATGCACCCGCGCTTGTTTCACACCGTTGTTTTTGGCTTCTTTCAGCATGGAAAACAAATGCGCGATATTTGAATGGACGTTTCCGTCCGATAAAAGTCCTATAAAATGTAATGTATTATTATTCTTGCAATTATTAATCAGCTCGTTCCATGTTTCGCCTTTAAATAATTTACCGCTTTCAATGGCTTCATTGACAAGCTTTGCACCCTGCGAATACACCTGCCCGCACCCGAGCGCGTTATGCCCGACTTCGCTGTTACCCATATCGTCGTCACCGGGCAGTCCGACAGCTTCGCCGTGGGCTTTAAGCCTTGTATTCGGACATTCGGCAAGCAACTTGTCCAAAACCGGCGTGTTCGCCAATGTAACCGCGTCGCCGATTCCGGTTGATGAAAAGCCGATGCCGTCCATGACTACAAGTAAAACAGGTTTAATTTTGTCCACGCTGTTATCTCCTTTTTGCGGTTGTTTTTATTTGTTTTCCGCTTCTAACTTCTTTTGCATTTCCTCATAAGCCGGTAATTGCAAACCTTCCACGCTTGCCGCGTTTTTTATAGAATTATATATTTCCTTTGTGTTTTTCGCTTTTGCCGCTTGTTCAGCTAACAGCGCGAGGATTACTTTTGTTTCGTACATTTCGCAACCCTTTCTTTTCAAACACTTGCCGCTTTAATAATTTCCCCGAAATCCGTTGCTTTCAGTGACGCACCGCCGATAAGACCGCCGTCCACATCTTCTTTAGCAACCAATTCCGCCGCGTTCGCCGCGTTCATGGAACCGCCGTACTGGATTGTAATCGAATCCGCAATGTCTTTGCCGTAAAGCGTACAGAGCCGGTCACGAATCAGCTTGCAAGCTTCCTGCGCCTGTTCGGAAGTGGCGGTTTTCCCTGTGCCGATAGCCCAAACCGGTTCATACGCGATTACAACTTTCGCTGCGTCCGCCGCGCTGATTCCGAAAAAAGCAAGTTTTATCTGACGCGAAACCACTTCTTCAGTAATGCCGGTTTCCCGCTCCCATAATAATTCGCCCACGC
Organism: Oscillospiraceae bacterium; assembly: GCA_009782265.1. Lineage (GTDB taxonomy): Bacteria > Bacillota > Clostridia > Oscillospirales > Ruminococcaceae > Ruminiclostridium_E. The sequence goes on from WRJM01000006.1 coordinate 19,697, forward strand.
AGACAATCGGGATTAACCCGCCCGCCAACGCCGTTTTTGTGCGTTTGTTTACGGTTTCATCGGTTTCCCCGAAGTATTGCCTGCGTTCGCTGTGCCCGATGATGACATAACTGACGCCTATTTCTTTCAGCATACTTACGGAAATTTCACCCGTGAAAGCACCGTTTTCTTCAAAATGTACATTCTGCGCGCCGACTTTTATGTTTGTGCCTTTTACCGCTTGGACTGCGGTTTCAAGGTTGGTGTAAGGTACGCACACAACTGTTTGGCAATCAGCGTTCTGCGATAAAGGTATAATCTCGTCAATCAATGCTTTCGCTTCCGAACGGGTTTTATTCATTTTCCAGTTCCCCGCGATGATTGCTTTTCTAATGTCTTTTTTCATAATACAATTATTTATTGTCAAAAAAGCCGCTTGCTTTCTCGTCAAATTCCTCTCTTGTTATTTCTCCTTGGTCCAGCATAATCCTATACTTTAAAACTTCATCGGATTCCTCCATCAATTTTAAATAAATTGATTCGCGGTCTTCCTTGCAGAAGTTATAAGTATCGGATATATGTGTTTTAATGTCTGCCCAAGATTCCTTGTATTCCCCTTCTTTAAGACATTCAAGGCACAGCCATCTCTCACCGTTGATTTTATACAATCCGCGTTTAGTGCCGCAGCGCGCGCACTCCGATGTTAAAAAACTAAATAAGGTGCTCATTATTATTAACCCTCTAAAATTGCTTAATCTGTATCGAACTTCTTTTTCTTTCTCATTCTTTCTCTCAGCATTATATTCTCGTCGATTCCGATTTGAATATCCGGACTTATGTTAATAAAAGAAACCCCGTAAACAAACTGTTCGTTTTCTTCGTCTTCCTGTCTGCGGATTACACCTTGCAGTTTCATCTGATGCTTAGATAAAAACTCGGGTATATCAAGGTCAAACCATAAATTTTCATCCATGTCAAAGATGATGTTCGTCACAAATTTTAATCCGCCCGCTGAAATATCATAAACAGTGGCGCTGTGCCAAATCCTGCCGTCAAGGCTTACCTTTGCGTCCGTACAAAAATTCGTGTCGCGCTTATAAGACCTCCTGTTGCTGCCTTCCATTGCGAAATCCTCCTTAATTTATGATTTGTGATAATATTAAAATCCGAGCGGGGAGTTTTTATACGCTCCCCGCGCATATGCAGGTGAATTCATTACTTATCCTGTATAACCTGGATTCCGGGAAGAACATTGCCTTCAAGATATTCTAAAGACGCGCCGCCGCCGGTTGATATATGCGTCATTTTCTTTGCGAAGCCAAGCTGCGTAACAGCCGCAACGCTGTCGCCGCCGCCGATAACCGTAACCGCGTCCGCTTCCGATACTGCCCACGCCAGTTCAAGCGTTCCTTTGGCAAGCTGAGGGTTTTCAAAAACGCCCATCGGTCCGTTCCATACAATCGTTTTTGCTGTTTTAACCGCGTCTGAGAACAGCTTTCTTGTTTCCGAGCCGATGTCAAGCCCCATGCAGTCTGCCGGGATTCCGTCCGCGGGAACGGTTTGAATTTCAATCGGCGCGTCAATCGGGTTGGGGAATTCTTTCGCTACAATATCATCAATGGGAAGAAGCAGTTTTTTTCCTAATTTTTCAGCTTTCGTGAGCATTTCTCTGCAATAGTCAAGCTTATCGTTGTCAACAAGCGATTTGCCTACTTCCTTGCCCTGCGCTTTCAGGAAGGTATACGCCATGCCCCCGCCGATAATCAGCGTATCGCATTTTTCAAGCAGATTGGCGATTACGTTCAGCTTATCCGCGACCTTTGCGCCGCCGAGAATCGCCACAAAGGGTCTTACGGGGTTTTCAACCGCATTGCCGAGGAACTCGATTTCTTTTTCCATGAGATAACCGACGGCAGTTTCACCCTTGACAAAATCAGTAACGCCGGCGGTGGAGCAATGTGCTCTGTGCGCCGAGCCGAACGCGTCATTAACATAAACATCGCAGATTTCAGCCAATTCCTTGCTGAAGGCTTCGCCGTTTTTGGATTCTTCCGCTCTGAAGCGCGTATTTTCAAGTAAAACCACATCGCCGCTGTTCATTTCGCCGATTGCTTTTTTGGCGTTTTCACCGATTACGCTGTCGTCCTTGGCAAAAACCACTTTTTTGTTTAAAAGCTCCGAAAGCCTTTCAGCCACGGGTGCTAACGAGAACTGCGCTTCAGGTCCGTTTTTAGGTTTACCGAGGTGAGAGCAGAGAATAATCTTTCCGCCGCCCTCAATCAGCTTTTCTATGGTCGGCAGAGCCGCCGATATTCTTTTGTCGTTGGTGATTGCGCCGTTTTTAATCGGCACGTTGAAATCACAGCGGACAAGCACTTTCTTGTCCCTTACGTTTAAATCGTTTACACTTTTTTTTGTCAGTTTTGCCATTTTCTGATGTTTCCTTTTCTTTTTATTTAGCCTTTTATATTATTTTACCACTTTAAATTAAAAATTTCAAGTGTTTATATTCAATTAATTTAAAAATTCGTTTATTTTTAATTTCTTGATTTACCGCGGATAATCACGCCGATAAACCGTACGCCCGCGTTGGAAGACACTGCCGCGCCGCTTACGCTGTCCATTGCGGGCGGTTTTCCGGTTTTTTTGGTCATTTCGCTCAGCATATAATCCTCGGATTCGGCGCAGGTTGACCGTAGGAGCAGCCACGGCGTTTCCGGAATCATGCGCTCCATAATCGTAGAAACCGCGTCGTCAACGGCGTTTTTCTCCCCTCTTGACTTCTTCACGACCGTTGTTTTATCGTCAATCATTGAAATTACGGGCTTTAATCCCATCATTTCGCCTAAAAAGCTTGCCGCCGCCGTAATTCTGCCCGACTTTTTCATATGGCGCAGGTCAAACCCCAAAAGGTAAATCTCGCAGCAGTTGAACCAATCCTCAAGGTAGGCGGCAATACTTTCCGCACTTTGCCCCGCCGCCGCTTTCTTAGCGGCTTCAACCACCGGATACCCGTAACCTATGGAATAACAGCGGCTGTCAATGATACGGATATTCATGTCTCCGATTTTACCCGATTCTGTCAGAAGTTTTTTTGCGTGAACGGCATTTTCGCAGGATTTTGAACCCGCTCCGTTAATCGAAACGTAAATTACGTCCTGAACGCCTTTTTCAGCATATAAAAGAAACTTTTCCTCAAAACGCTCTACTGTAATTTGATTTGTTTTCGGGATTCCGGGGGAGTTTTTTGCTAATTCAAAAAATAAATCCGGTTTTATATCTATTCTTTCCCAGTATTCCTTGTCGTCTATCAGGATATTGAACGGCATGATGTCGATGTTATAGGTGTTTTCCCAACCTTCGGGGATGTCGCAGCCGCTGTCCGTAATAATTTTAATTTTTTCGTTTTTCATTTTTTAATTTTCTCCTTCCGGATATAATTCTTTAAATTTACCGAAATTATGCAATTCCGGATAATTCCATTGCCTTAATACTTCATAAACTCCGATTGCTACGCTGTTTGAAAGGTTCAGACTTCTTGCCTCTCCAATCATGGGAATCCGCACGCAATGACTTAAATTTTCCTGTAAAAGACTCTCGGGTAAACCTTTATCCTCTCTCCCGAAGATTAAATAAGCGTTATCGGGATAAATCACGTCTGTGTGCGTTTGCGGTGATTTCGTGGAAAAATAAAACTTTTCACCGTCTGTTTGCTTTAAAAATTCTGCCGTGCTGTTGTAAACCGTAATATCAAGCAGTTCCCAGTAATCAAGTCCGGCGCGTTTCAGCTTCGCGCTGTCGATTTCAAAGCCGAACGGTTTAATCAGGTGCAGTCTTGCACCCGTCGCCGCACAGGTGCGTGCAATATTCCCGGTATTCTGCGGGATTTGCGGTTCTGTAAGCACGATATTCAATGTTTTGGCTGTTTTCAAAAACTTCTTCCCACCGCCTATACAATTTGTCCCGTTATATTATACTATATATTGTAAAAAATTTCAAGTTAAAATTGAATATATTTTGAAAAAAAGTTATCAGCCGGAAGCAAATGCAGGATTTCTTCAAAGAAAACGCCGTTTCTGGGCAGGGTTTTTCTGTTGAAAGTCAGTTTCACCGCCTCCTGCGTGAAAGCGGTCGCCATGCTTACGGAATCGGGCAGGTTTTTACCTTTAAGCAGTCCGCCGGTTAAAACCGCCGTAAACAAATCGCCGGTTCCGGGGTAATTCTGCGGGACGTAATCGCATTTCACAAGCCATCTGCCGTCCGGATTCCCGCCGATATTCACGACAGTATTATCTGTCAGCGCGACGCCGGTAATCACAACGGTTTCGGTTATTTTCATCAGCCGCTCAAGCTTATCCCCTGCTTCTTCCGCCGTCAGAACGGCTTTATATTCGTCATTAAGCAGAATTGCCGCTTCTGTCAAGTTCGGCGTAATCACGTCCGCCGCGTGCGCCAGCTCGCTCATTCTGCGCACAAGCTCTTTTGTGTAGGTGCTGTAAACCTTGCCGTCGTCGCCCATAACGGGGTCTGCGACTTTCAAGGAATCCGGATAGCTTTTAAAAAAATCAAGGCAGTGGTCAATTTGCGCCGATGAAGCAAGAAATCCGCTGTAAACCGCGTTAAAACCTATTTCTAATGCCTTGTATTTTTCAAGGCATTTTGGTATAAAATCAGTTAAATCCTGCATAACGGCTTCACCGAAGCCGCCTGTGTGCGTAGCTAAAACCGCCGTCGGGACGGGGCAGACCTGAATCCCCATTGCCGACAGAACCGGCAGAATCACTGTCAGCGAACACCGCCCGAAGCCGGACATGTCATGTATTGCAATAATTCTTTTTTGTTCGTGCATTTTTTCTCCTACGTGTTATAATTATATTTATAATGTAAATTTGTAGGGGACGACACCCACGGCGTCCCGCCGTATCATAATGGCGGTGTTATCACATATACGGGCGACCACGCAGGGTCGCCCCTACATTGCTGATATTTCGTTGTAGGGAACGCATTAATGCGTTCCGTTACATTGCGGAACGGATAAATCCGTTCCCTACGCTTTATACCGATAAACAACCGCGTCGTCGTCCCCGTAATAATTCTTCCTGAGCCCGATTTGTTTGAACCCCGCGCTTTCATAAAGCCTGATTGCCGCCGCGTTTCTTGAACGTGTTTCAAGAAATACATCACCCCCGCATTTTTCAATGAAACGCAGAAGAAGCTCCTTCGCAAAACCCTGCCGCCTGTATTCGGGGAGCACGGCAATACGGTACAATTCGCTTTCTTCACCCATTCTGAGCCCTGTCGCATACCCCGCCGGAACAGCGTTCACGGTTTTGATTACGGTAGAAGCATGTGTATTATTTAATTGCAATGATATTACCGCCTTACTCCAAGGCTCAGAAAAGCATTTCTGCTCTAATTCATAAATAATATCAACAGTTAAAAAATTTTTCATTTAGCGTCAAACCATGTCTTCCCGCTTTTTACATCTACCTGCAAAGGAACAGAAAGCTTCACTGCCGCTTCCATTTCTTCTTTCAGTAATTTTTCAACCGCCAGCATTTCGTTCATCGGTGCTTCTACAATGAGTTCATCGTGCACCTGTAAAATCAACCGCGCTTTTAAATCCTGCTCTTTAATTCTATGAAACACACGAATCATCGCAAGTTTTATTATATCTGCCGCTGTCCCTTGAATCGGTGTGTTCATGGCGATTCTTTTTCCCGCCGCTTCAATATTTTTATTGGTTGAGCTGATTTCCGCGATTAGTCGCTTGCGCCCGAATAAGGTTGAAACCCCGCCGGTTTTTTTCGCGTCCTCAACCACCTTATCCATATAGGTTTTTACGCCTTTGTATTTCGCAAGATAGCTTTTAATATAACTATCCGCTTCGCTGACAGTTACGCCGATGTCCTTACCAAGCGAGAACGCGCCGATTCCGTAGACAATCCCGAAGTTTACGGCTTTCGCGGCAGTTCTGAGCTCGGGTGTAATCCATTCCGGCGGCTGACCAAACACCTGCGATGCCGTAATGGTGTGAATATCCTCGTTTTCCGCGAACGCTTTTTTCATAATCTCATCGTCCGAAATATGCGCCAATACCCGCAGTTCAATTTGCGAATAGTCCGCGTCAACTAACATACAGCCGTTTTTGGCACGGAAAAATTTCCGCATCTGCCGCCCCCGCTGTGTTCTGACCGGAATATTCTGTATATTCGGCTCAACGGAGGAAATGCGCCCCGTCCGTGCAATGGTCTGCATAAAAGTGGTGCGGATTCTGCCGTCCTCACCCACAAGCTTCATTAAACCCATGACATAGGTAGAATTTAACTTTGCCAATGTGCGGTATTCCGTGATTAACGGAATAATATCATGCTTGTCCGCTAAAAATTCAAGCACGTCCGCGTTGGTTGAGTAGCCGGTTTTTGTCTTTTTTCCGGTGGGAAGCATAAGTTTTTCAAATAAAATTTCACCAAGCTGTTTCGGGGACGAAATATTGAATTTCTCACCCGCGTATTCGTATATTTCAGCTTCAAGCCGCTCAATATCGCGGCGCAGTTCTTCGCCGAATGATTCAATACCGTCTCTGTCAAGTTCTATTCCCTCATGCTCCATATTCACCAAAACTTCAGTCAGCGGAATTTCAATATCCGTTAAAACTTTCATCATCTTTTCTTCCGCAAGTTTTTCGTAAAGCCGCTCATAACCGTAATCTTCAACATTTACGCCAAGCAGATAAGCCGCTAAAACATTATCAAACACGACATTTTTTATTTCAATACCGCTATCAAGCGCGTAATTCCATAAATCTTTCAGGTCATGGGTTCTTTTAGGTTCGCCGCCGCTTAAAAAATCCGGCGTGCTTTCGCGGGTTGCGAGGGGGTATTCGGGTACATCGGTAGTAATAGAATTTTCTTCCGCACGTTCAAGCGGAGCAGTCAATTCTGACAGCGCGGTCACCGCGTCTACATTAAATTTTTTTATAAAAGAAAACATTTCAAGCTCTGTTAAAATCCTTGCAAGCTCTGCTTCATCGCGCCCGTGCAAAATATAATCGGACAACGCGGCTGAAACAGGAACATTCGTTGCGATTTTGCCGAGTTCACGGCTTAAAAAGCACATTTCCCTATCATCGGTCAGCTTCTTTTTTATACCCGTAGTAATATCAAGTGTTTCTAAATTTTCGTAAATAAATTCCACACTGCCGAATTTTTTAATTAAATCAAACGCGCCCTTCTCGCCTATCCCTTTCACTCCGGGGATATTGTCGCTTGAATCGCCCATAATCGCCTTAACATCAAGCATTTGCGCCGGTTCTATTCCGTAGGTTTCCCGAATCAGCTCAGGCGTAAAAACCGTGTCGTCGTTGGTTTTAGCAAGGTTGACGCAAACCTTGTCATTCACAAGCTGAAAAGCGTCGCGGTCGCCCGTTGCAATGACGCACTCACTGTCTGCGGCAGTTGCAATACCGGCTAATGTCCCCAGAATGTCGTCGGCTTCAAAGCCCTCACATTCTAATACTTTTATACCGAGCGCGGCTATAATCTGCTTAATATAAGGCATTTGCACAGCTAAGTCTTCCGGCATACCTTTACGGTTAGCTTTATACACAGTGTATAATTCCGCTCTGAAGGTTGGCTTTTTCACATCAAAAGCGACAGCAACGGCATCCGGATTGAACTGCTTCATTAATTTCAGGTAAATATTCAGAAAGCCTGTTGTGGCGTGGGTAAATACGCCTTTTTTATTGGAAAGCGGGCGTATGCCGTAAAAGGCGCGGTTGGCTATACTGTTGCCGTCAATGACTAATAGTTTCATGGTTGTTTTTCCTTTATCGGTTAATGTGAATTCCCTACCTCTTTTTCCATTTAAACAGTCTTGAAAACCACGATTTCCTTTTGGGCTTCATGCTTCGTCCCTCACTGCGGACAGCGCGTTCATACGCGGTTTTATATAACTCAACCTGTATGTCCTTATCATCAGGGCTTGGAGCGGGTTTTATATAATGCCCGTCGCTGTTTTGAACCCTCACTTTTGTATTGTTTTCTAAAAGCGCGTAAAAATCCTCTAAAATAAGTTCTTTTACTCTGCTGTCCCGAATGGGTGCGGCAACCTCCACCCGCTTTTCGGTGTTGCGGGTCATAAAGTCGGCGGAGGAAATGTAAACCCTCTGTCTTTGCGCTCTGCCGAAAATATAAATCCTGCTGTGTTCCAAGAACCGCCCGACCACGGAGGTTACGGTGATGTTTTCGGTTTCGCCGGGTACACCCGCAATCAGACAGCAGATTCCGCGTACTAAAAGCTGAACTGTGACGCCTTTTTTGCTTGCTTCCACTAACTTTGCGATGATGTCGCGGTCAGTTAATGAATTGAGCTTTAAACCGATATATCCGTTTTCACCGTGAACGATTTCTGTATCAACCATTTCCACAACACGCGCTTTTAAGCCTTTCGGCGCAACCAAAAGCGCGCCCGTGTTCCCTACCGCAACGCCCACCGAAAGCGCGTTGAAAATCAGCGATGCGTCCGCGCCTATATCCTGCGCGCTTGTCATCAATGTCAAGTCGGTGTAAAGCCTTGCCGTGCGTTCGTTATAATTCCCCGTTCCGATTTGTGTGTAATATTTAATTCCGGAACCGCTTTTTTTGGTGATTAATAAAAGCTTTGAATGAACTTTCAGGTCGTCCAGCCCGTACATGACGTTTACGCCCGCTTCTTCAAGCCGCATTGACCAGCCGATGTTGTTTTCCTCGTCGAACCGCGCACGCAGCTCAACCAAAGCCAGCACGTCCTTACCGTTTTCGGCGGCGGTAATCAGCGCGTTAATGATTTTGCTGTCCCTTGCGACGCGGTAGAGCGTAATTTTAATCGAAAACACATCGGGGTCATTGGCGGCTTCTTCAAGAAATTTAATAAATGTTGAAATGCTTTCATAAGGATAAGATAAAAGTATATCGCCTTTATCAAGCTGTTTGAGAATTTTTTCGTCCGGGTCTGCCATCACCGCTTGCTGAGGATTTAATTTCCCGAAAAATAATTCCGGACGGTCTTTCAATTTTTCTTCAAGCTCGTTTAAAAATGAAAAGTTGAGCGGCGAGTTAAGTAAAAAAGTGAATTTTTCGCCTATTTTTAAGTTTAGTTTTGAAACGATTTTATTATAATCTTCCGGTGTGTTTTCTCCTGTAAAATCAATCCGCACCGGCGTCAGCTTTTTGCGTTTTTTCAGCATTTCTTCCATAATTTCGCGGAAGTCAAGCTCCATGTCCTCATCATAAACCGCTTCGTTTATGTCTAAATCCGCGTTTCTGGTAATCTTAAAAACAGTTTTATCGGTAACAGCATAATTGGAAAAAACCTTGTCGATATAATATAAAATCAAATCTTCCGCTAATATAAAGCGGATAATGCCGCTTTCCGACGGCAGGTAAAACACGCGCTTAAACACATTCGGCGACAGAACCGGCACAATCCCGACCATGGTATTGCCTTTCTGAGAACCGTCCGCACCGGCTTTTTTCAAAACAGCGGCGGCGTAAACCTCAAGGTTTTTCAGAAAATGATTGGGGTGCCTTTTGTCAATGACCGACGGCGTAAGCAAAAGCAACAGCTCATTTTTAAACTGCTCCGAAAGGTATCCCCTGTCGCTTTCGGACAAGGCGGTCGAGCCGGGCGTGCAGTAGGAATTTTCGGGTCTTACCTGAACTAATATTTTTTCTTTTGCGAAGCTTCTCATAATCTCGCTGTAAGCGTTCGTGAACCGCGGAATCAGTTCTTTGGTTCTTTTTGAAATCAAATCCAACTGTTCTGCCGCGCTCAGGAAAGTTTTAGTATCAAGTTTTTCTTTTTTAAATAAGGTTTGGTCATGTAATGCACCCACTCTAATCATAAAAAACTCATCCATATTCGAGCGGAAAATGGAAAGAAACCGCAGTCTTTCAAAAAGCGGAACAGTAACATCCTCCGCTTCCTCCAAAACGCGGGTGTTGAATTTGAGCCATGAAAGTTCTCGGTTATCCATGTAGGGTTTTACGGATTCTGTACTCATTTTTAAGTCCTTCTTTATAATGAAAATGTTTATAATGTGCAGGTTTTCCGCCTGTTGGCGGGAACAGCGGGACTTCGTCCCGCAAACGGAGGACTGTACTTTTTGTTCGCACAAAAAGTACCAAAAATGCGCGCCTGCGGCGGGCTTATCCTCTTTTTCAAAAGATTCCTTCTTATAAGATTATACACAATGACTGCTACAGATAAGTTTACGCTGACTATGATTAGGTTTAAAGTAGGATTGACTCCTAATAAGAGGACGTAGCCCTCTGCAGGAGCGTGTTTTGGTTACTTTTGCACGGGCAAAAGTAACAACCCCCGCGGGGAAATCCCCGCAACATCGCATTATATAAATAATCACATTTCATTTAATATTTTCAATTAAATCTGTCAAATAAACATATTCAGGATAATCCCGCCGGATTCTGTCCGCGCACCGCTGACAGAATTTGATTTCCTCCTGCCTGTCATCACGCATAGCCTGCTTCGCGCCCCAAAGGTGGGTAAAATCATTCTGCGGTTCAAACAGCCTATCCTTGTCAAGCAAGGTTTCAACCGGCTGTTTCAGCCTGTCCGCACACAGCGCAAGCAGTCTTTGCTCCGCATAAACCATATAGCACAATACATCACCCGTATCTTCCGCCGACTTCATAAAATCAATTGCCATATTGACATAATATTGCTTAAAGCTTTCATCAGGTAAATATAAAAACGCTGTATTTAGCGGCAGAGCCACGGGTAAAACCGCAGGCTGGGTTTTATAATTAAATCTGCCGTCAAAATTATAACCGGATTTCATTTGAAAATAATCTATATCCGGATAAACATTAGGGTTTAAGTCCTCTCTGTGCGCAGCTGTGATTTTAATGTTAAGGTCAAGCTTCTTCCAAACGATAAAGTCCGTGTCAATCATAACAACAGGGGACGGCGTTTCCCGCAGGGCTAACAGCTTCCCCGCCGCCCAGAACATCACCGGATTAATCCCCTCCAAGTCATCGGGAAGAATCGCTTTAACTTCATTCCATATTGAAGTTATACCGATTTTTTTATAATAATCCGCGGAAGCTAAGTCGCAGACTAAATCAATTTTACCGTTTTTTTTTCGCCACGTCAATGCTGATAAAACCGTGTTGTATAAATCGAATTTTTCTATTTTTAACTTAGCATTTATGCCGTTTTTTGCAAAGAAAGGCGCGAATGAATTCACATGGATTGCTCTCATATAATATGCACCCCGTACCCGCCGAAATGATTCAGTGCACAGCTTCCGAAGGCATATGAACCAAAGCTCCCGTAATGCCCGAAACTTCCGTAACTCCCGAATGAACCTGAACCGAACCGGTAAGAATCGGATGTATAAAACGAGCCCGAGCTGTAGGATTGAAAGCTTCCGGTCAGCCATAAACCGAAACTGCTTTTCAACGGCGTGGTTAGATGTATTAAAGGCGTGTTTTGATGTATTGACGGCGGGTTAAATATTACTATTTTATAATCTTCCGGCGGTTTTTCACTTAATCCGAAAGCGTAGGCAAGACGTGCGTTTAAGTCATTGCTGTAGGCTGTTTGGGTTAATTTACGGACATAAAGCTCGCCGCCGTTGGCGATTAACCAAGGCATAAGACTGCCGCCCGATAAATACCCGCGCAGAGAGGTTATATCGAAATTGCTTTTTATATCTTCGGCGTGCCAAATCTTAACCCCGTTTAGCCATAGACAGCAGTTCATTTTTTTCTAATCTCCAATAAAAATTATAAGAGCCTGTTTATTTATGATAAGCTTGCCGCATGATTTTTTCGGCGGCATTGAGTAATCTTGTCCGTGTATTGAAAGCGGGCGAATCAATGACCATGTCAAGCAGCCTCTCCAATACCGCCGTTGCCTGTTCGTCACTGCGCACAATATTTTTCTGCATTAAATCATAACGGTTTACCGCAAGCTGACCGGGCGTATAACATTCCTTCATCGTCACAATTTCATTAATTACGTCAACCTGTCTTTTGCACTGCATGGCGGCGTCCTCAAATTCCGGCGACTGCGCTTTTAAATCCGCATGCCGGAACTGCAAAAGCAATTTTAGGCGTTCCGGCGGCATTTCCCGCAGTTTTAACTTTAAAGAACGGCGGTCGGGTGCGATTTCAACATGTTGATTACGGATAATAAAACCGACTTCTCTCGTTTCATCTTCTGAAAAACCCATGCGGCGCATAATTCTGCGCGCATATAACCATGAACGTTCCGCGTGCCCGTAATAATGCCCCTTGCCGCTTTTATCCGCCGAAAAACAATCAGGCTTCCCAAGCGCGTGAAACAGCATGGCATATCTTAATGTCAGCACAGGCGACGCATAGCCTACGCTTCTGAATGTGTGAACAAGCGCGTCATAATTGTGTTCAGGGCGTTTTAAATCAAATCCGTCAAGGTTTTCAAATTCCGGAATGAGTTCAATAAAAATTTCTTTGTATTCCTCTAAAACCGTGCTTACTTTTTTCCCGCGTAAAACCCAGCTTAATTCTGTTCGCAGGTCGGCTTCCGGTATTTTTTTAATATACGCTTTATCTTTAAGCAATGCTTCACGGGTTTCTTCGCAAATCGCAAAATCACCCGACGAATAATATCCTAACGCTTGCAAAATCGCTACGGGATTACGCTCAAAAGTTGAAGGCTCTTCTTCTTTATTTAATTTTTCTTTCTGCTCGCTGATTTGCTCTTCGTGAATGATTCTGACAATTGCTTCTTCCCCTTCAAGGCAGTCGATTCCGCCGAACGGGTCAATAAAGCCTTCTCGCGGGTTATAAGCAATCGCATTGAAAGAAAAATCCCGTCTTTTTAAATCATCTGTTAAATTATCGGTATAAACCGGGCTTCCGCCGCTTTTAAATCCTTTTCTGTAAGGTGCGATTAAAACGGGCAGTCCCTGAACGGTGACAATGACCTCTCCCTTTTCCATATTATCAATATTCACGCTGTAAATTTCAAAAATAGCGCGGATTCTCTCTAACTCAGCGTCGGTAATGATATCAAAATCAACAGTCCCCTGCCCGCCGATTAATTCCCTTACGCATCTTCCCACAATATAGGCATGGTAAGAATAGGCATTGAGCCGGTTCAGCAGTTCTGTGATTTGCGTCGGTAGTTCGATATTAAGGTTAAGCACTTCTTTCCCTCCTGTCTATATTCACGGTTTTTTATCTAAATCCCCATTTATCTGCGCCGTTTCTTCTGAGCGCGCCGAATATCCGCTGTTTAAACCCGCTGTCCTCTTGTTCTTTTTCTGCCAAAAACTCCTTAACGCGCTGTCTTTCCGTGGATTTATCCGCCGGACAGGGTGATTTCACCACTTCAAAGCCGTTTCGCATGCAACAACCCAAAACTTTTTGTTCCGGTGCGAAGACGAGCGGTCTGATGAGCGTTAAATCCTTTCGGGAAAGATAGCTTTTCGGTGAAAAACAGCCGATTCTGCCCTCTTTAAAAAGGTTCATAATAAAAGTTTCAATCACATCGTCATTATTATGCCCGAGCGCGATTTTATTACAATCCGCGGCTTTTGCCGCGTCATGGAGCGCACCGCGTCTGAGTTTGGCGCAAAGCGAGCAAGGATTCTTTTCTTTGCGTATATCGAAAACAATTTCGGCAATGTTTGTCCGCAAAAGCGTAAAAGGGATTCCGAGTTTTTCGCAAAGACGCGCAACGGGCGTAAAATCCCCGTCCTCCCCGCCGAAGCGCGGGTCAAGCGTAATCGCATGAAGCTGATACTTTTTTTCAAAGAAAATCCGCATTTCCGAAAGCCCTGCAAGTAAAACAAGGCTGTCTTTCCCGCCGGAAACACCCACGGCGATTCTGTCGCCGTCTTCTATTAAATTAAATTCCTGACAGGCTTTACGGATAAACCCAAGGATTTTTTGGATTTCAAGTTTTTCGTTTTTAAAACACATATAATTATAATAACATTTTTTTTAAAATTTTTCAACCTTTTTTTGACAAACGCCGAACCGGCGTCGGTAATATCACCGCTTCGCGACGTAAAAAAACGCTTAAAGAAGCGTTTCTTTAAGCGTTTTGTTTATATTTCCAAAATTTCAGCCGCATTTTTGTAAAAAATCATGTCTTTTTCGTTTTCGGTTAAATTCAAGGTTTGAATCAGCTCTTTTTCCGCCGCCGGTTCATGCCAAGGGCAGTCGCTGGCGAATAAAACCCTGTCCGCGCCGTGCTTTTTAATGATTGTTGTCAATAATTCCGGTTTGATATTCCCCGCAATATAAGCGGTGTCAAGCCAAATTTGCTTACTGCTTGCAATATAATGCAAAACCTCTTCAAAAGCATACATACCGCCCAAATGCGCGGCAATTATTTTCAGCTTGGGATATTTTACGGTTATTTCCGGCAAATGAGAGGGCATAGCGTGACGGATAATAACCGAAATCGGGTCGTAGCCCATATGCAGAATCACCGGCAGGTTTAATTCCTCACAGCGTTTGTAAATCACCTGCATTTTATTTTCAAACAGAAAGGTTTCCTGATAATCGGGGTGAAGCTTAATGCCTTTCAGCCCTAATTCCTTGATTCTGCCAAGCTCTTCGGCAATATCGGGCGCGTCGGGGTGAACGGTTCCGAAAGCTATCAGATTGCCTTTGTTTTCGCTTGCCGCCCAGTTATTAATGGTTTTCTGCTGGGTAGGTTTCGTAGCAATGGGGAGCATTACGCCGTAATTTATGCCGCACGCTTTCAGCTTTTCGCGCAACCCCCCTGCTGTGCCGTCTGTACAGGGTTTTTCAGGGGAATCATCAGAAGCTGTTTCGTATAACCTTGCCATTGCCCTTTCGGCGATTTCATCCGCGAACGCATGTGTGTGAAAATCAATAAACATTATATTATGTCTGAATATCAAGCTTGGGCTTTTTATTATCGTCGCCGACAACATTCTGCACAAAGTTGATTTTCTTTTTATCCTTCTGCATATTTTCAAGTTCTTCCCGAACCTCGTCATATTTCCTTTTAAAACGGGTTTGATTGCTGTTATCTTTGTTAATAATATCGCTTTGAAGCGAGCGCAGGGAAATAATGCTTGCCTGAACGGCTTTCTCGTCGTCCGCAAAGTCGGACACAACGGTTTCGCCCAACAGCATTTTTCGGATGGCGGCGGCTTTTTCGGGCGTTTGTTTGTCTATAATTTCTGTAATCTGCGGATTTAAAAGTTTCATTTTTTGAATCATTTCTTCGCGCTCAGTAAAAATAGTTTCTGTTTCATCAACAAGCTCAGCGTCCGTTGACGAAAGGCGGGCGGTCAGCTCGCCGTATCGGGTAAGCAGTGCTTCAAGCTTACCGAATTTTTCGATAAGTAAGTTTATATCGGTTATCATTAAATTTTCTCCCGTTTTTCTAAAACACACAGGGCGGGAAAACCCCGCCTGTGTATTTTTATTTTATCTGATTAAAAAGCTAAATCGCCTGTCCTTGATTCTGCATTTCCTGCAAATCGATTTGTTCTTTAGACATTTTAGAAATCTGCGAAAAAGCGTCTTTCAGCTCGCCCATCATGGCAATAACGCCTTTAAGTTTTTCTGCGTCTTTTTT
>WRJM01000007.1 GCA_009782265.1 Oscillospiraceae bacterium
TTAAACAATTCCACTAACTCCGTTCATGGTGTATTTTTGGCAAATTTTCTGCCATACTGCGTTAAATTTTCTTGTAATACATAAAGTATTACTGCGTAAATTTGCCTTGTCTGACAAAAAATTATGCTCAAAAATCCACTCATTCAGGAGATAATAGAAATGTCTTTTGTAATAAATTAAATTATAGCACAAAAAAGCATGTTCGTCAACAAAATTCTGAGCAAAACCATAACTTGTGTGCTAACAAAAAAAGAATACTATATATGTTCCTCGTGGAACATTTATAGTAAATTATAGTAAATTAACTATAAAACAAAAAACCGCCGCCTTATACTAAACCTTTAATTAGAAAAAGGCTCTGGTACGGGGCGGCGTTGTTCCACGAAGAACATATTTATTTGAGGGGGATTTTTACAATATATTCCACGAAATCATCAGTTTTATTACGGGTGGCAACGCAGTCTATACCTGCGTTTTTCATGGATTCGATGGTTTTGTTGAATGTGTTGATATAAAGCCCGACCTGTTTAAAAACCCAAACCGGCTTCTTACGCTCAACCGGTTTTTCGCCAAGCTGTTCAGAAATAAACTTATCGGTTTGAATAGTGTTAAGCTGAAGAGAGCCTATTTTTTCGATTGCGGAAAGCCGCTTTTCGGACGGTAATTTAAGCAGGGCACGGGCTTGTCTTTCATTTAAGCGGAAGCGGAGGGCTAATGTTTTTTCCTCGTCGGTGAGCCGAAGCAGACGAAGCTTATTGGCGACTGTGGACTGCGCGACACCAAGTCGGGACGCGCAGTCTTCCTGTGTAATCCCGAAATGGTCAATCAGGCTTTTAATAGCTAATGCTTCCTCTATGTAGTTTAGGTCGGCGCGCTGTATATTTTCAAGCACGGCTAAAATAGCGGAGCTTTCCCTATCGGCTTCAATCACAATACAAGGGATTTGCTCCATATTTATCAGCTTAGCGGCACGAAGCCGCCGTTCCCCCGAAATAAGCTCATAACCGCCCCCCTCAATTCTGCGGACGGTGACGGGCTGCAACATACCGTTCTGGCGTATACTGACCGCAAGCTGGGAAAGTTCATAGTCATCGAAAATAACACGGGGTTGTGAGGGGTTGGGGCAAATCACAGAAACAGGGATTTCAACCACGCGGTTGATTGGATTTTCAATAGAATTATGTTTTTGAAAGATTGGTTTTAGAGCCATTTTAATATTCCTTTTTTATTAAATTTACTATATGTTGTGGTTTTCTTATCTCTATCATAACAAAAATAAGCCGATATTTCCACTTGAAAATATCGGCTTGCTTTTACAAAGGAACAAAAAATATGACTTTCGGTAACAAAATGAAAAATATTTCGATAGAAAAAAACAAATAAAAAAGAGAAAGAGGACGAGTTAAGGGAAAATGTGTGGTAAAATTAATGTGTATAAATCAACAAAGCGGCTTCTTCGTTATGTTCACCCTCTGTCTTGGATATTCTTTCGGCGTTTTTGAAATTTTCTCAATTATAACAAGGCTTCTTTTATCCCCTGACGGAAGCGTATAAGTTTTAACTTCCCTTATTTTACCCCCAAGCACTTTAAGTGCGAAACCGGCGGCTTCCGCTTCGGAATCCGCTCCTTTCATGGCGAGAAACAGCCCGCCGACCTTTACAAAAGGCAGACAATATTCCGAGAGCGCGGGGAGATTCGCAACAGCACGGGAAACGGCAACATTATATTTTTCGCGGTAAATCGGATTCAAAGAAAGCTCCTCACTTCGGGCGTGAACGGTTTTATATTCTATGTTAAGTTCTTTTTTTAACAGTTCAAGGTAATCTGTTCTTTTCCGCAAGCTGTCAAGAAGTGTAAGCTTTAAATCCGGACGCAGGATTTTCCAGATAACCCCGGGGAAACCCGCGCCGGAGCCTATGTCTATTACTTGCGCTCCTTGTGTCAATGTTCCTACAGGTAGTGTTCTCGGTGTCAATGTTCCTACAGGTAGCGTTCCACGTGGAACATTGACACAAGGAACATTAACACAAGGAACATTAACACAAGGAACATTGACACAAGGAACGTTACCTGCAGAAGTAACCGTATCGGGAATGTCACTACAAAAAATATCGGTCAACAGAAGAGGGTACGCGCTGTCAATGAAATGCTTCTGCCTGATTTGTTCCGGTTCGGTGATAGCGGTCAAGTTGACTTTTTGGTTATAGACGAGCATGAAGTCTGTTAGTTTTTGAAGCAAGGTTTCTTGTTCGGGTGTGAAATTTATCATGGGTTTCCTCGTTATATAAATGTTATTTATGTAGGGGACGACGCCCACGGCGTCCCGCGTTAAAATTGTTCGTTTTATATCGGGACGCCGTGGGCGTCATCCCCTACATATTTAACGTTCGGCTGTAGGGAACGTATTAATGCGTTCTGTTTGTGTTCCGTACACAACATTCTGTTTGCGGAACGGATAAATCCGTTCCCTACAGGGTTGCAAGCCACACAAGTAAAACCGCTACATCTGCGGGGTTCACGCCTGAAATTCTGCCTGCCTGCCCCACGGTCAGAGGCGTATGCAGGTTCAGCTTTTCCGCGGCTTCAATGCTCAAACCTTTTAGGTTTTTATAGTCAAAATCAAGCGGTAGTTTCTTTTTTTCCAAACTCCGCGCTTTTTTAATTTTATCCTCTTGAATTTTTATATAACCCTCATATTTGACTTCGGTTTCAACTTTGCTTTGTAAATACGGCGGTAAATTTTCACCTTCTAATCCGGCTCGGACTGCCAGTCCGGCTCGGACTAAATCCTTGTAAAAAATCTGCGGACGTTTCAATAAATCAATCAGCTTTACTGCACCTGTTATGGGCGTTGTCTGCCGCTCTTCCAAGATTTGGTTTAATTCCGGCGACGGCTTTACAACCGTTTTTCTGAGCCTTTCGATTTCGTTTTCCTGTAGTTTCCTTGCTTCAAGAAAATATTCATACCGCGCTTTCTCAAGCAAACCCCACTTATAACCAAGCTTGCAGAGTCTTTCGGGGGCGTTGTCCTGTCTTTGCATGAGACGGAATTCGGAGCGTGCCGTCATCATGCGGTAAGGCTCGTCACAGCCCTTGGTCACTAAATCGTCTATTAAAGTTCCGATATAAGAAGAAGAGCGTTCAAGTATGACAGGTTCTTTCCCTTGAACCTTACGGGCGGCGTTGACGCCGGCGATTAACCCCTGCCCTGCCGCCTCCTCATAACCGGAGGTTGAATTAAACTGCCCTGCAGAAAATAAGCCTTGAATTTCCTTGAACTCTAAAGTTGCATACAGGCACAGCGGGTCACAGCAATCATATTCTATAGCGTAGGCGTGGCGCATGATTTCCGCGTTTTCAAGACCCGCAATCGTCCGTATAAACTGCTCCTGTACCTCTGCGGGAAGCGAAGAGGATAATCCTTGTAAGTAAAACTCGTCCGTGTCAAGCCCCATAGGTTCTATAAAAATCTGGTGTCTGTCTTTGTCGGCGAAGCGAACGACCTTGTCCTCAATACTGGGGCAGTAGCGCGGTCCGCGCCCGTGGATTCTGCCGCTGTAAAGCGGCGAGCTGTGCAGGTTGTCCGTAATAATTTTATGGGTATTTTGATTGGTATAAGTAATGTAGCAAAGCACTTGATTCTGTAAATTTTGAGTTGAATCAAACGTAAAAGGGGTAATGATTTCATCGCCGTACTGCGCTTCCGTTTTAGAAAAATCAATCGAGCGGCGATTAATTCTTGCGGGTGTTCCGGTTTTAAAGCGGCGCAGTTTGATTCCTGCTTTTTCAAGGCTTTTACCAAGCACGGTTGCGGGCAGAACGCCGTCCGCGCCGCTTGAAAAAGAGCAGTCCCCCATATGGATTTTCGCGTCAAGATACGTCCCCGAAGCAATAATTACCGCTTTTGCTTCGTAAAAAAGCCCAAGCCTTGTTCGTATGCCCTTAACCTTTTTTTGCTCGAATATAATCTCAATAACTTCGTCTTGTTTTAGAACAAGGTTTTTCTGCTTTTCTAAAATCTGTTTCATGTAAAGGTGATACTTTGTTCTGTCACACTGCGCCCTCAGCGCGTGAACTGCCGCGCCTTTGCCTTTGTTCAGGGTTCTGGATTGGATTAAGCAAGCGTCTGCGGCTTTGCCCATTTCGCCGCCGAGCGCGTCGATTTCGGACACGATTTGACCCTTAGCCGTGCCGCCGATACTGGGGTTGCAGGGCAGGTTCGCAACCGTGTCAAGCGAAAGGCAGAAAATTGCGGTTTTAACGCCCAACCGTGCGGATGCTAAAGCCGCTTCACAGCCCGCATGACCCGCGCCGATGACAATTACATCGTATTTCGTAATGAACCCTCCCTGTCTTGTTTAATAAAACATATATATTATATTATTTTTAATTAAATCTGTCAAGTAGGGGCGACCCTTGCGGTCGCCCGAAATTCGCACAACCCTTTAAAGGGCGACCTGTCTTTTGCCTTAGCAAAAGACATGGGTCGCCCCCTACGTTCGGGTTTTTCGTGTTCGGATAAATAAAACCCCGATTGCGATTAAAGGCACAATAAACCCCAGCCCCAAATTCACCGGAAACCCGATTTTCTCGGAAAGTTCAGTTTCATTGATGATTTTTTTTAAATAAAGCGAACCGATATATACCCCGCAAATCAGCGGCGTTTTATAAATTTCCGGTTTCTCGGCGGCGAATAAAACATTAAAACATTTTAATAAAGCATACATCATCAGCACAATAACGGCAAGGTCGGTCACAACCCAAAGAAGCAGAAATACAGATTCCGGACGCTCTAAAGAGCCCATGAACCCTACAGTTTTCACGGACATTTGAAAAGGGCGTTGCATTTTCTGCGTTAAAGCCGCGCCGAAAACACCCGCGGTCATTAAAACAATAATTAAGTTCACTGCCAATAAAACAAGCGTGCTGTAAAAGCCGTATTTCTTGAATTCGCCGGACTTGGCTTGTGCAAAATTATCGCCGGACAGCAGAAGCGGCGTGATATAAATAAAAACGCTTAAAGAAGGGATTATACCTTTAAAAATGTTTACCGTGTCGTGGGTGGTGACGGGTAAAAGATTGCGGAAATCTGTTTTCGGGAGCTGAAGCATGAACAGCGCGGCGGTAACAAGCAGAACGATGTAAAAAAACACTTCGCTCATCAGGGTGAAGCTTTGCAGTTTACCGCTTATGATGATGTAAATTAATGCAAGCAGGGTGATTGTGAAGAATTCCGGACTGACGCCGGGCATGATTGAACCCGCAAACTGTTCGGAGAACATTCTGAGGTAATAGGCGGCTAAAACGAAAACCCAAACCGCGTAAGCAAGGATGATGATTTTTGTTAAAGCCTTTCCGAAAGCGGTTTTATAAAGGGTTATAAGACAGGTGTTTTTGGTTCTGCTAAAAGCTAAGCCGTATAAAAAAATCAATCCGAAGTAAATCAGGCATGAAAAAAGCACCGAAACCCAGACGGCTTGTCTGCCGCGCACGACAGAGGGCGACGCGGACAGGCGGATTAACGGGGAAAAAGCGGAAAGCAGGAACAGAATGTAAGCTTGTTTGATTGTGATTTTGGATTTAGTTGAATTTTCCATAAAAAACCCCCGCGCCTGTAATGATTAACGCTGTTAAAGCAAAATAAATCATATAGTTTTTAAGTGATTTGCTTTTTTTGAGTTCAGATAAATCACTGAGGATTAAAATCATTAAAATTATTATAAATAAAGGCATATATTGTCTCCTTTGTAGGGTCACCCCTACATTTGCGTTTTTTATTCGGGCGAACGATGTTCGCCCCTACAGAAATCGCATAAAACCGTTACGGGACGCCACGCAGGGCGTCCCCTACGTTTGTGTAATCGTTGAATTAACATTAATTATAATAGGCGTGTTCAAAAATATTTCGTTCCAGTTGTCTTTATATGATTCCCATTTGTAAGGATGGCGGATTTTCAGCGCGTCGCCGAATCCTAAAAAATCGCTTTCGTAGGTTTTTGCCGCGTTGACTGCTTTCCAGATTTCCCTGTGAATAAAGCGGTTCAGTGCTTTTTCGGCGTTTTCCGATATCGTTCCTTGTATAACGGAAGCTGAAACGTTCACGTTTATGGTTATACCTGAAAATTCATGGTTATTAAAATCAAATTTAATCGTTCTGTTGATATGATTGATTCTTACCGCTTCCCCGTCGTGCCCGGGGGTTACAGCGGAATATGCGGATTTCTTCGTCAGGATATGAAGCCCGCGTGCGGCGGATTCGTCTAAAAAGCCTTTCAGCTCGTTGTTTTTTACTACGGCGTAACCATTCGGCGCAACGACTGTTCCGCCGTCACGTTCGGTAAAACAAAGCGCGGGAACGGCAACCGCCCTATTTGGTTCTGCAAGCTCACTTAAAAGCTTATAAAAAGCCATTTTAGAAGAAACTGCGTTGATTCCTGAATTTTCACCGAAATTACGCAGAACGTCAAGCGTTAATGTTTCGGTCAGGATTTCACAGGCTTCGGAAGCGGAAGCTTCTTTCACGATAAAAACAGAAGCGGTAAGGCGGAGCGTGTTTTCCTTTAAAAGAAAATCAACGTATGCGGTTAAATCTTCTTTTGCCGCCGCTTCGCCTATAAGAAAATAATCAGCGGTGCTTGCGGCGATTTCCCGCGGGAAGCGTTTCTTCATTTCTTCAAGCGCGGCGGCGGCGGAGCTTGCGGTAAAGCGTTCAATATATTTTTTATCGGCGTTTTCGCCGCTTTCGTCTGCAGATTCGATTTTCTCGTAAATAAGGGTCAGAAGCGTTTGGTTTTCATCGGTTTTATCTAACGCGATGACAAAAACAGGCTCTGCAAGTGTGATTTCGGTCATGCGCGGTAAAAGCCGTGCTTTGCTCGAAGCCAACAGCACGGTAAATATAATTAAAACTGTGATGATTGATTTTTTCATTTTTATTTCCTCGGCAACCGCAGTAATCCGTCCGTTACGGCACATTCGCCGTTTTTATA
The DNA here is from genome assembly GCA_009782265.1 of Oscillospiraceae bacterium. Lineage (GTDB taxonomy): Bacteria > Bacillota > Clostridia > Oscillospirales > Ruminococcaceae > Ruminiclostridium_E. Next base: position 6,991 of record WRJM01000007.1, read on the forward strand.
GGCGCGCATGTAGGGTTCGCCGAGCGAGGTCATAGAGCACATATAATAAACCATGAAAATCACACCGAGCGAAAGCCCGTATAACCCCGCGAAACCCGCACAGGTGAGCAGTAAAATCCGCACGATTCTAAACGTGTTGGCAAGGTCGCCGTTGCTGACGACAAAGCCGCAAATCGCCGTTACAGCCACAACCACAACAATCGCCGGGGAAACAAGCTTCGCGGACACTGCCGCTTCCCCGACAACCAAGCCACCGATAATAGACACCGCTTGTCCTATAGATTTAGGAAGCCTTATACCTGCTTCCACTAAGATTTCAAAAGCGATTAACAGCGCGAAAACCTCAAGGAGCGTGGTAAAGGACACCGCTTGTTTACTTTTGATGATTGCCAGCATTAAGTTAGTCGGGAGCATTTCGTGATGAAAGGTGGTTATCCCTACATAAAAAGCGGGAATGACTAATGATAAAAACGCGCCCGCGTACCGCAGAACCCGCACATAAGAGCCGTGCGCGTAATTCTGCGAATAATCCTCACCCGATTGAAAAAGCATATTAAACACGGTCGGGACGACAAAAGCAACCGGATAACCATCAATCAATATGCCTATTTTTCCCTCACAAATGTTAGCGCAAAGCTTATCGGGGCGTTCCGTGTACATGACCTGCGGGAAAATAGAAAATCGGCGGTCTTTCAGCGCGTCCTCCACGGGAGCGGTGGATTTGATTACTTTTTCGCTGATTTGTTCCAAGCGTTTTAAAACTTCCGCTACTTTTTCAGGCTCTGCTTTGCCTTCCATATAAACCACAGCTGCGGCGGTTTTCAGCTCCGCGCCGATTTTGATTTCATCAAGTCTTAAATCGGGCGAATTAAGTCTGCGTCTGATTAAAGACGTGTTTATTCTTAATACTTCTATGAATGAATCTCGCGGCCCTTTGATGACGTTTTCACTGCCCGGCTCGGTTATGCTTCTTTTATCAAAGCCTTTCGCGTCAAACACAACCGCGCTTTCGCCTATGATTAACACCGCGTTGCCGGCAAGAATATCGGTAACGATTTCGCCGGCTTCAGGGTTTTCCTTTAAAGTTCTTGCCATATACCAAACTGCACCGTTCATAATTTCGGTTGCTATGTCCGCGTAACCGGCGGAAAAACTGCCGGATTCAAGCGGTTTCAGTATTTCTTCGCCGATAGAGCGCAGGTTCACCATGCCGTCTACGGCGATGATTTGCGCAGGTATGTTTTTGTTTGCGCCGATGAAGAAGTCAAGGGTGATGATGTCGTTTGATTGGTTCAGGATTTTTTTGATTCGGGTTAAGAGCATAATTTTACCTTTCGGTTTAGTAGGGACGCCGTGGGCGTCGTCCCCTACGCAAAAATAACAGGGTAAGGATTAACAGTAAAACGCTTCGGCGTTTTACTGTATAATCGAACCCTGTTATTATTTGTTTTTTTTAAAGGTTTATTCTAACCAGTGAAATAAAATGTCTTGTAAAAGAGTTATCGTGAACCGATTCTTCCTCTAAGGGTTATTCCGTTAAACCCAAACGAGCCAAGAAAACGGTTTCTACGTCCTCGATAGGGTAAGAATGTATTAGAACAGGCATTTTTTCATTGCTCACATCACTGATGTCGAATATAAATTCTTGGTAAAGCGGAACGGGTTCTCCTTTGCCTTCGTCACGATAACCAAAGCCGAAAAAGGTTATTTCTACAGTTTTGTTTTCCGTAACCTCTACCGTGTAATCAAGCTTTACATAGTATTCGTACTCAAACAACAATTCACTTGCATAATAAATTATGGGGTCTTGCATTGTTACGATAGCTTCATTATTCCACTTCCAATAAAAATCCGAATCTCTCATAGGAATTAGCTGAGGGTAGTTTACAATATATCCTTGTTCTTTGAGTTCCTCTTTTTTATTGCTTTCAATCATAGGTCCGGATATTAAAGCAACAATCGTATTCCCGCCGTTGTCCTGCCGCGGAAAAATAACATTGTTATCTGCATTTGCAGAGTTAACCAAAGATTGATTTAAAAAAAACCACAGTCCGGAAATTAATATCAGGATTAATAAAAACGAAAGAGTAGCTTTAAAAAGAAACTTTTTTGATATGGGCATAACGAACTCCTTTTAATGGATTAATGATATACTTTATACGATAACGAATTTTTATTTGTTCCATCTTTTATAAATTTTATTGTCATATATTCAGCTTCATAATTTATAGATGTGCCGAGATTAAACCCGTAAACCTTATTCACAGCGTTAAAATTAAAAGTATAAGTAGGACCCTCCTGCCATCCGTTAGTGGTTGTAGGAAGCATAAAGTAAACAGTAAATTTTACTGTTGCGGTAGTGTTTATTTCCAATTTTGCCATGTTTAAATAACTGCGCGGTGAGCCAAGTTTGAAAGTTGGTGAATAAAATAAGGTTGCACCTGATGCGAAAGTGAAGGAATCGCTAAAAACATACCCATTTGCTAAACTTACGGTTGACCTTGTTAAAAGCGTACTATTAAGATACGCTAATGTTTCCGGGTCTGTTACCTCTTTATATTGTGGGGTAACCTGTAAATTTGAACGTTGCCTTTGCTCTTCCTGCGCCGAAACGGTTAATGTGCCGAGAGAAGCGGTCATTATCACCGCAAGAACCAATGCCAGTACCTTGTTGATTTTAACTTTCATTGCTTTTGTGAACATATTTATGTTCCTCCTTGATATAATATTCCTATAAAATAGGTTGTGTTCATATTATATCAAATGATTTTAAAAAAATATATCAAAAAAAGTTACAAAATACTGTTCATTTATTGAAATAAGTGTTGATTGTTTTTAACCTCTCACCGGAAATGCCGACTGTCAGCGACAATACAGCTACTGTTGCCAAATGTCCTCACCCCATCGAACGACACTCCTTTTTACCAAAAATATAATTTTTTATTATTTTTTATATTTTACCATGTTTTTCTAATAATGTCAACTCTTTTTGAAATATCGCGGAAACATATTACGTAAAACCCGTAGAACTGAAATAATTTTACAGAAATCTTGTATTTTTCAAGAAATAGAATCCGAGTTTACCGCCCTGATTAACATAATTTCCCCCGACGACAGCGCGGTAATTTCACCGCTTTTGCTTTTTACCAAAAGCCGCGCAGAATCGTCTATGCCAATAACTGTTCCGAAAAATGTTTCGTTGTTATGCACATATGAAATTTCCTGTCCCGTAAGACAGGATAACGCTTTATATTCTTTTAAGCAGGATTTAAAATCGTTTTTGAAATTTTCAAGCTCGTTTATAATAAAAGCCGCTAATTCTTCACGGGTGCAGGTTGGATTATTACCGAATAACGAAACCGCGTTCAATTCGGGGAGCGCGGAAAAATCTGTGGTGTAGTTAATGCCGATTCCGATAACTGCGTCATTCCCCGCTGATTCGGAAAGGATTCCGCAAAGCTTTCTGCCGCCGATTAAAACATCATTGACCCATTTAATTTCCGGCTTCCGCGCTGTTAAAGCGGTAACGGCACGGCAGACAGCAACTGCGGCGGCGGGCGTCAGGAAGCTTATATTTTGTAAGTTTTTTAAGACGTTCTTTAGGACGTCCTTCAGGACAACGCTCATATAAATCCCCGTTTCCGGCGGGGAAATAAACTTATGCCCGAACCTGCCGCGTCCGGCGGTTTGCGTTTCGGTAAAAAAGACGGCATTGTTGTTTAAAAGCGGTGCTTTTTCTTTGGCGATAATATTTGTGGAGGTTACGCTGTCAAAGCGGAAAAGCGCGGTGTTTTGGTTGTTTAAAAGGCTTTTAATCATTTCAATGTTCATAAAACACCCATTACAGAAAAATTTTTGTTGACAAGGTAAATTTTTTATGTTATACTATATTTTGTCACGTGCAGGAACGCTTGGTCGTTTCGCCAGAAATATATGGCAAGGGAGGGGAAAAAATGCCCAATATTAAGTCTGCTAAAAAAAGAGTTTTGGTATCTAAAGCGGCGAACACACGCAACAAAGCGAAGAAGAGCGAACTGAAAACGCTTCTTAAAAAAGTGAACGCTGAAAACGCGGATAAGACGGTTGTGCTTGAAGCAACAAAGAAAATCGACCGTGCGGCTACCAAAGGGCTTATTCATAAAAACAAGGCGGCGCGTATTAAAAGCCGTTTAGCAAAGAAAGCGATATAATAATATGTAGGGGACGCCCTGTGCGGCGTCCCTTTTAATGTTGCGCGGATATTTTTGGGCGGTTGAGACCGCCCCTTACGTTATCTTTTAATCTGCACGGGTACATATTGTTCCGCGGGTTTGGTGGTGAGCTTGCCGATTATGCGGTTTGAAACCAAAAAGCCTTCTTTGGTTATTGATATGCCTTTATCGGTGATTTTGAGATAATCGGGCGGCACTAATTTGCATCTTCTCAGCATGTCCTCTTTTTTAAGCCCGAAGCGTTCACATTCCGTAAACGTCAAGCCCTCGTTCAGCCTGAGCTTCAGCATGGCATAATCGGAGAAGTTTACGTTGTCGCGGTCGGTTACAACGGTTTCCTGAACGATTGATTTAATGAAAGCTTTAATGTTGTTTTTTACATAAAACCGCTCACCCTCATAATAGGAATGGGCAGACGCGCCGATTCCGAGATAGGGCTGGCTTTTCCAGTATTTGAGGTTGTGGGGGGATTCATAACCGGGTTTTGCGAAGTTGCTGATTTCGTACTGCATGAAGCCGTGTTCTTCAAGCGCGCTTACAGCCGTCAGGTAAATCTGCGACGTCATATACTCGTCCGGCAGTTTCAGCCCCATATTGGCATACGGCGTTGACGGTTCAATTTTAAGCATATAGGCAGACACGTGTTTTACGCTGTCGCCAAGCCCTGAAAGGATTTTAATGCTTCTGCGGACGCTGTCCGGCGTTTGGTTGGGAATCCCAAGCATTAAGTCTACGGAAATGTTTTTGAAGCCGCCGCTCTGCGCGATTCTGACCGCGTTTGAAGCGTCCTCTGAGGTATGCCCGCGCATAAGCGAGCGCAGTTCAGCGTTGGAAAACGATTGCACACCGATAGATATACGGTTGACGCCGCAGCCTTTGAGCGAAGAAAGCGATTCCTGCGTTAAAGTATTCGGGTTGGCTTCAATTGTGATTTCCGCGCTGTCATCGAATTTAAGCTTGCCCATAATGCGGCAGACGTCCCACCATGCCGCGCTCGGTGTGCCGCCGCCGAAGTAAATAGTATCGAAGTGTTCTTTGTAATGCTCGGCGTTGCGGATAACCGCGTCCGCGTAGGCGAAGGAATGGCGGCTGTCGTATGGCTGGGAGAAAAAGTCGCAGTAGGGGCATTTTTCAAGACAAAAGGGAATGTGGATATATAAACCTAAGTTAGGCATGGCTTTTCCTCCTTTTTTATTATATTTCGGGTAAACCCTTTACATATTATATCGTCCGCTACGTATCCAACTTTAACACCGCCATAAACGCTTCCGGCGGAACTTCCACCGAACCTAACTGCCGCATTTTCTTTTTGCCCTCTTTTTGCTTTTCCAAAAGCTTCTTCTTGCGCGTAATATCGCCGCCGTAGCATTTCGCAAGCACGTCCTTACGCATAGCTTTGACTGTTTCGCGGGCGATAATTTTCCCGCCGATTGCCGCTTGTATCGGCACTTCAAAAAGTTGTCTGGGGATATTGTCTTTCAGCTTTTCGGCGATTCTGCGCCCTCTTGCGTAGGCTTTATCGGTATGCACTATAAACGACAGCGCGTCTACCACGTCGCCGTTCAGAAGCACGTCAAGCTTCACAAGTTTAGACGGCGCGAAGCCGCTGATTTCATAGTCAAAGCTGGCGTAACCTCTTGTTTTAGATTTCAGTAAATCGAAAAAGTCATAAACGATTTCGTTCAAGGGCAAATCAAAGTGCATGTCCACGCGCTTTTCGTCAAGGTATTTCATATCTTTGAAAACGCCGCGCCGTTCAATGCTGATTTCCATAATCGCGCCGATATAATCCGACGGCGCGATGATATGCGCGTCAGTCATAGGCTCAAATGCTTGGTTGATTTCAGACGGGTTGGGGTAATTGGCAGGGTTGTCAATGGTGATTTTTTCGCCTGTCACCGTTTCGATTTCATATATTACCGACGGTGCGGTGGTAATCAAATCAAGGTTGTATTCCCGCTCCAAACGCTCCTGAATTATTTCCATATGCAAAAGCCCCAAGAACCCGCACCGGAAGCCGAAACCGAGCGCGTTTGAGGTTTCCGCTTCAAACACCAAGGCGGCGTCGTTCAAGCGCAGTTTTTCTAAAGCTTCTTTGAGGTCGTTGTACTTTGCGCCGTCCGCGGGGTAAATCCCGCTGAAAACCATGGGAAGTACGGGACGATAACCGGGCAGTGCTTCGTTTGCGGGGTTTTCCGCGCTGACGACCGTATCGCCTACTTGTGTGTCGCCGATAGATTTAATGCTTGCGGCAATAAAGCCGACCTCACCCGCTTTTAATTCATTAGCGGGAATAAGCCCCGTCGCGCCCATAAAGCCAAGCTCGACAATTTGAAACTCCGCGCCGGTTGCAAACATTCTGATTTTATCGCCGGTGTTAATTTTACCGGTCTTTACGCGGATATAAATAATAACGCCCTTGTATAAATCATAATAACTGTCGAAAATTAACGCTTTGAAAGGCTTTTCGGTATCGCCTTCCGGCGGGGGAATATCGGCGATGACGCGCTCTAAAACGTCGCGGATATTCACGCCGTTTTTGGCGGAAATGCAGGGCGCGTCAAGCGCGGGTATGCCGATTACGTTTTCAATTTCCTCTTTTGCCGTTTGCGGGTCTGCGGCGGGGAGGTCGATTTTATTAATCACGGGAACAAGCTCTAAGCCTTGTTCAACCGCAAGATAGGCGTTCGCCAACGTCTGTGCTTCTATCCCCTGTGACGCGTCCACAATCAAAATTGCGCCCTCACAGGCGTTCAGACTGCGGCTGACTTCATAGCTGAAATCCACGTGCCCGGGCGTGTCGATGAGGTTCAAAATATATTCGTTCCCGTCAAGTGCGATATAATTCATGCGGACGGCGCGGGCTTTAATCGTTATGCCGCGCTCGCGTTCCAAGTCCATGTTGTCAAGCAATTGTGCTTCCATATCGCGCAGAGCGACGGTTTGGGTAAGCTCTAAAAGCCTGTCGGCAAGGGTAGATTTTCCGTGGTCGATATGCGCGACAATGCAGAAATTGCGGACGTTTTTCGGGTATTCCAAAGGGGGTGAGCTCCTTTTTAATAATCATTTTGTTTGATAGGGGGGCGAACATATCGCCCCCTATTTTTATTTATTTTTTACATTAAACTTTAAAACATGTAATAAAGTGCGTCAAATACGTCTTCAAAATCGAATCCGTAGTAGAAAAAGTCTTCAAGCAAATCTTCAATTCCTAAGTTACCGAGCGCGTCCATAATGATTTCTTCGAGTTTTTCCATATCCCTGCGGTTATTGATGTCGAGAACGTTGCTTCCGGAGGTTTCGGGTTTAACGATTTTCGCGCCTGTGTCGGTTGTTGACGTGATTTCAATATCAAAGGCTTTCATACCTAAAACAGTAACCGAACCGCTGACGTCCTGCGTTTTTCCTTTAGAAGAGAAGTTAAGCTTTACGCTTGAATATGCCTGCGGGATTGAAATTTCCAACTTACCGCTGATTAAACCGTTCTTTTCAACTTTAAAATCGGAATAGTCAATGTCTAAATAATATTCATCATAACCGTCGTCAAAGTAAAGCGAAATTTCGCCGGTTTTCGCGCCGCTTTTTTCCGTACCGCTGTCGGTAAAGCCTATATTGGTTTCGCTCCAGTAATCATCATATCTGATTTCAAGCCCGTTTGCGTACTTATCGCCGTCTTTAACCGAAGTATAGCTTGCGTAGAAATCTTCAATAAAGATTTCCCGTTTTATTACGTTTTTGCCGCTGATGTAAACATTCATTGTACCAATGGATTCGCTGAAGAATTCATCGGCGTAAGGGCTGTTTGCGGTGTCTTCTAAGCTGTCAAGCAGTTCGCGGAGCATTTCTTTCGCGCCGTTATAATAGCCGTAGGGCATGATTGAATACAAATTATCGTCTAATATATTGAGCAATTCTTTGCTTTCAAGAATCGCTTCTAACGCTGTTTTAACCAATTCATACATCAATTTGCCGTTCAGGTCGATTTTATACATGTCGCAGGTTTGGTTAATTCCTTTTAAGCTTACGGTTTTACCAGTGTTTACAACGGCTTCTTTTGTCACTTCAAAATACTTGTCTAAAACCTTATCGCCGACCTTGCCGAGCTCTTTCATCAGCTTGTCGGTATCCATGCTTGCCGCCGAAACGGACGCTGAATACTGCCCCGTCATTTCATTCATTAGGTCGGACACGTCGCCGAGCAGTATGTAATAATCCGAAAGCTCGGGAATTTTTGCAATCAGTTGATTTTCAAACTGCCATAATGAAAACGAAATTGCTGTTCCCATTGCGTCAGCACCGAAAGAGATATAGGCGTTTTTGCCGTCTGAAATGATTTCGTAGTCAAAGCCTATACTGGAAAGGTCAATGTCACCGAGCATGGAAAGCAAATCCTTTGAGGGCGTAATGGTAATGCTTCCGGATTCGGACATTTTGCCGTTTGAATCAAACGGGAGAATGGACGAAAAAGTGCTTGTGAACGAGTTAATTGAATCGCGCTCCGCTTTTTCAAGCGGCGTTTTCGGTCCGTTCAGGAAGAACAGTACGCAAGCGACAGCAATCCCTGCAACTGCAAGGCAGATTAATGTAACAATCAGGGGAGTGACGCTTTTGCTTGCGGTTACTGCGGGTGCAGACACGTTCATTTGCGGGGCAAAATTGCCGTAACCCATGTTGCTTGCGGCGTTGCCTTGATTGCTTTGCATATTGTCGTTTAAACTGCCGTAAAAATCCGTGTACGGATTGGATTGGGGCTGTTGCTGCTGTATCGGCGGGGGTTGCGTCTGCGGGGGCTGCTGATATACCGAATACTGCGGCTGAATCGGCTGCTGCTGAACCATCGGCTGTTGATACATGGGCTGCTGTACAGGCTGCTGCATAGGCTGTTCGTACTGCACAGGCTGTTGATACATGGGCTGCTGTACAGGCTGCTGCATAGGCTGTTCGTACTGCACAGGCTGTTGGTATATAGGCTGTTGCGGTTGCTGGTACATAGGCTGTTCAGGCATGGGTTGCTGCGGTTGTACCTGCGGTTGCTGTTCGCCGGGGTTAAAGAGTAAGTTGTTATCTACGTCTAAGGGGTTCGGTTTGTAATTGTTATCCATGAAAAAACCTCCGTAAATATTTTGAATGATTTTTGGTTTAAAAAACTTTTTATTACTTTGAAAGTAAATAACAGATATTTCTATGTATTGCCGCCCGCCGCAGGCGGGCGGCAATACGAAAAAATTTTTACTGTTAAATACAAAAGTAATAATAACTCATTTTAGTATAACATAGATTCACTGCTTTGTCAATCTTTGTTTGAATCTTATTTTATCAAGCGTTACGGCGAATGTGATAAATAAAATTCCGCTTCCCGCGCCCTGAAGGCAGTCCCCTATAATCCCTGCGAAAGCACCTTCGCCGTAGATAAACCAACCGGTTATTAAATAACCCGTAACGGTAATCAAGCCGGCGGGGAGCACCATGAAGGCGTTTCGTTTTGTTAAGAAACTGTTAGCTTTCGGGGTAAACAGGAGCGTAAGAAGGGCTTTAATAATAAACGTGGGGAGAATAAAAACAGTGTACCCGCCGAGCGCGTCCGCCAGCGCACCGCCGAAGCCCGCCGCAAAAAGCGCGTACGGAAAAGGCAGAACACAAGCGGCAATGTATATTATGCTGTCGCCTATATGAATATAACCGTTTGCTACAGGTATTTTCCCGAAAAAAGTCAAGGTGGTTATAATGGCGGCAAACAAAGCTGATAAAACTAACGGTTTAATATTAAAATTATAACGCATTTTTACTTTCACCGAAAACCTTTCCCGCTATATCGACCGCGCTTTTTGCGTCTTTTCCGTAAAAATCCGCGCCGATTTTCCTTGCGTAATCCTCGGTCAGAACCGCGCCGCCGACCATGACCTTACAGCCGGTTTCAGACTTTAAAAGCTTTACGGTTTCTTCCATAGCCAGAAGCGTCGGGGTCATCAGAGCGGAAAGCCCCGCAAGCTTTACGCCTTGCCGCTTTATTTCCTCAAAAATAACCTCGGGTGGGACGTCGCGCCCTAAGTCAATAACGTGATAACCGTAGCTTTCAAGCAGGGTTCTGACTATGTTTTTGCCGATGTCGTGAATATCGCCCTTAACGGTGGCTAAGATGATTTTATTGTCCGAAAAAGGTTTTTCGCCGCTTTTGAAGTTCTTTTTGACGAGCGAAAAGCAAGCTTCCGCCGTTTCCGCCGACAAAATCAACTGCGGCAGGAATAATTTACCTTTTTCAAATTCTTCGCCGGTTTTGTCAAGCGCGGGGATTAACAGGGTATTGATGATTTCAAGCGGTGAAAATTCTTCAAGCAGTTTTGCAGTGATTTGCACAGCTTCGGATTTTAAACCGTTCAAAATTGCGTACTGTAGGGGCGACCCTGTGTGGTCGCCCGATATATCGGTACTGCCAACCGGAACGGTATCACGCGGGACGCCACGCAGGGCGTCCCCTACAGTGTTCGCGGCAGAAATATACATCGCGGCGTTTTTATCAATGCCGGAAAGCACGTTAAAGGCGCGGACGGCGTCAATCATGTCCCTTTCGGACGGGTTCATAATCGGCAAATCCAAGCCGCTCTGCAAAGCCATAATCAGAAAATTGCGGTTGATAATGCCGCGTTCCGGCAAGCCGAATGAAATATTCGACACGCCCAAAACAGTTTTCAGTCTTAGCTTTTCTTTTACAAGCGCAACGGCTTTTAAGGTTTGCATTGCGCTGTCTTGATTTGCGCCGACGGTTAAGGTAAGGCAGTCTATAAAAACATCTTCTTTTTTTATGCCGAATTTTAAAGCGCGGTTGAGAATTTTTTGGGCTAAAGCAAGCCGTTCCTCGGCTTTGTCGGGAATTCCGCTTTTGTCAAGCGTTAAACCCACAACCGCCGCGCCGTATTTTTTAACCAACGGCAGAATGGTGTCTAAGCTCTCGTCTTCGGCGTTGACGGAATTGACAATCGGCTTGCCGTTGACCACGCGCAAAGCCGCTTCAAGCGCTTTGGGGTTCGCGCTGTCTAACTGCAAAGGTATGCCGGTTATGCCCTGCACGGCTTTGACGATTTTGGGGAGCATTGCGACTTCGTCAATCCCCGCCGCGCCTACGTTTATATCAAGAATATGCGCACCCGCGTTCACTTGTTCCGCCGCCATTTTCAGAATATAACCTATATTATTGTCAAGAAGCGCCTGCTTCATTAATTTTTTGCCTGTGGGGTTTATGCGTTCGCCGATAATGCGGGGGCGTGTAATTTCTACAGCCGTGCTGTATCCGCAGATAACCGTTCGTAGGGGCGACCCTGCGTGGTCGCCCGTGTTTTTAATTGCGCGGTCTGTGGTATCGCACGGGACGCCAGTATTTGCAAAGCAAATACAAGCGTCACCCCCTACAGAGGTACGTAATTTATTAATAAATTCCGGTGTTGTTCCGCAACAGCCGCCGAGAATTTTCACGCCGTTCTGCGCGAATTCCGCCATAACAGCCGCGAATTCCTCCGCCGAAAGGAAGAATTCCCCCGTTTCGGGGTTCGGCAAGCCCGCGTTGGGCTTCACCATGACGGGCAAATTTGTGCAATTAAGCAATTCCTGCACCAACGGCTTCAGCTCAGCCGGTCCGAGCGAGCAGTTTATGCCGAGAATATCAGCCCCCAGCCCCTCTAAAGTTGCCGCCATGCAGGAAACAGGCGTACCTGTGAATGTCCGCCCGTTTTTCTCAAACGTTAAACTGCAAATAACAGGCAGGATTGTATTTTCCTTAGCCGCTAACAGAGCGGCTTTAGTTTCATACAAATCGGTCATGGTTTCAATGATGATTAAATCCGCGCCGTATTTTTCGCCCGCCGTTACGATTTCTTTATAGGCTTCATATGCGTCCTCAAAGGTTAAATCTCCTGCGGGTTCAAGCAGTTTCCCGAGCGTCGAAACGTCCAAAGCGATAAGCGCGTTTGTTTCTTTTAGGGCTTCCTTGCATATTTTTAACGCTTGTTTAATTTCTTCGTCAACGTTTATGACGTTGAATTTATTAATACTGAACGTGTTGGCGCAGACAAAATCAGAACCCGCTTCGGCGTAGGAACGCGCAACCTGCTTTACGATTTCGGGGTTTGAAAAATTCAGCAGGTGGGGGGATTCAACGGGTTCTTTGATTAATTTGCGTAATTCTGTTCCCTGAGCGCCGTCAGCGAAAATAAATTTTTTGGTTGTTAATAATTTTTTGAAATTCAAGGGGGTTCTCTCCTTATTCTTGGTGTAATTTTTTAAAAATTGTTGATATCATCGTTTTTGCTAAAACCACCCCGTCAATCAGTCTGTGGACTGATTGCCACCCCTCCAAGGAGGGGAATTTGTTTATATATAATCAGAACATTCCCCTCCTTGGAGGGGTGGCACAAATTTCCGCAGAGATTTGTGACGGGGTGGTTTTTAATGTCGGATATTATTTATCGGAACGCATTAATGCGTTCCCTACGTTATGTTATTATACCTATTACCGCCGTGACCGATTTACGCGGGATTAACAAATCCGATTCATTCGCGTACAGCCCGATTTTCCGTTTCGCGCCCAGTATGGCAAGTAATTTCTGCTGAACGGTCAGCGGGAAATCTCCGTAGCCCGGGCTGTAGCGGGTGGTGATTTTTGTGTATTTTTTCTTGATTTCCCGCTCGGCTATATCTAAGGTCTGCTCGACTGCCGCACTCGCAAGCGCGTCCAAAACCACTGCGCCCGCCATGTCTGCGGCTTCGGTCATTCTGATGAACTCGTCGGCGGGAAGCCCAAGCGTTGCGGCAAGCAGTACAATTTGTTTGCAGTCTTTTAAGTGCGCTTTTATGTCGTTACCTTGCAATGGCGCGTTAATCTGTATGCCCGAAAATTGTTTAAAGGGAAACGTCTTATAAACATAACGCGGGGTGATTTTATCACGCAGTAAAGGCTCATAATGATTAATCAGCGTTTTTATATTTTCGGGAACGTCGCCTTTTATATCGAGGAATTCAAGCGTAAGGTCAATGTTGATTTTGTTAAGTTCACAGGTCATGGTCATAACAGCGACCTGATACTCTCTGTAATTTTCCGCGCTAAAACAGGCTTATTCATGGTGTAAAGATGAATTCCCGCTGCGCCGTTTGACATTAAATCAACGATTTGGTCAATGGCGTAAGCAATCCCTGCGTCGGCTAAGGCTTCGGGGTTGTTTTCAAAACGGGCGACAGCCCTTGTAAACTTGGACGGCAGACTTGCCCCCGACAGCATAATCATGCGTTCAAACTGCCTTTTGTTCGTAACGGGCATAATCCCTGCCGTTACGGGTACGGTTATATCCGCAAGGTTCAGCTTTTCCAAAAAATCATAAAACTTAGTATTGTCGAAAAACATCTGCGATACTAAAAATTCCGCGCCCGCGTCTGCTTTTTTCTTTAAGTTCCGAATATCCGCAATTAAATTTTCGCTTTCGGGGTGTCCCTCCGGACAGCACGCGCCCGCAATCCCGAAGTTATAATTCTGCTTTTTTATAAAACTGACCAAGTCTGAAGCGTAGTGAAAATCATCTTTCGTAGGGGTATCAGGGTTTCTGTCCCCGCGCAAAGCTAAAATATTTTCAATGCCGTGCTCCGAAAGGTTTTTCAGCGTTTTTTCAATGTCTGAAAAACCGGAATTGATGCAGGTTAAATGCGCGGCGGTTTCTACCTTCAGCGTGTTTTTCACGTAGGAAGCAAGATTAATTGTGGATTCCTCCGCACCGCCTGTGCCGCCCGCGCTGTAGGTCACACTGATGAAAGCGGGGTTTAAGCCCGCTAATTCGTCAAGCGTTCTGTAAACCGTTTCGACAGGGCTGTCTTTTTTCGGCGGGAAAACTTCAAAGGAAAGCACGGTTTTGTTTTGGCTGAATAAAGATGAAATTTTCATAAATATATCGCTCCTTTTGTTGTAGGGGCAACCCTTGCGGTTGCCCGATGGATTTTGTTTTCTTCGGGTTTCGGGCGACCGGTACTTAGCTTTGCTAAGTACAAGGGTCGCCCCTACATTATTTTGCATAAATTTACAGCATAATTTTATAAAATTCCGCAGATAATTTATAAAAAAGCAATTTTTTAAACGAAAGGAAATTTAAAATGTATACAAATGATAATACAATAAACAGCACAGACCACGTAGCGGGGAATATGGCTCTTGCCGCCGCCAATCTGCCTATGAGAGCGATGCGCGAAGTCCCTGAGCCGAACGCAAACGCCGCGCATATTACGGGGCTTGTCAAGGAACGCGGGCGGGTGTCCGGTTATCAGCTTTCAAGCGGGCAGATTTTGAATAAGCAGGACGCGATTAACTTAGCGCGGGGCGGCGGGATTACCGGCGTGGGGATTTCTTCCCGCAAAGGCAACGAGTACCTTAAATCCTTACCCGACGGCAGCGGCATGAATAATTTAAACGCGCTCCCGACCGTGTCGGCGGGTTCGTAATTTTGCAACGTAGGGGACGCCCCATGTGGCGTCCCGCCGTATAATACGGCGTTTTGTTGTATTTACAGGCGAACAATGTTCGCCCCTACATAACGGGTTTTTGATTTACATTTTCATCATGGTTTCTGCGTAATTCTGCATATTTTCATCTTCCTCGCCGGAAATAATCCTTGCTAATTCCCTTTTTCTTGCTTCATAATCCAAATCCGTGACTTTTGTATACGTCCTGCTTCCGTCGTCGGATTTTTCAATCAGCAGGTGCTTGTCCGCTTTTGCCGCAATGGACGCAAGATGGGTTACGCAGAGAACTTGTCTGCTCTGTGCGATATGGTTTAATTTAGAACCGACTTTCTGCGCCGCACGCCCGCTGATTCCGGTATCGATTTCATCGAAAATCATGGTGGGGATGCTGTCGCTTGCCGCCAAAACCGCCTTAATCGCCAGCATAATCCGCGACAATTCCCCGCCGGATGCGATTTTTGCAAGCGGTTTAGGTTCTTCTCCCTTATTGACGGAAATCATAATTTCAACGCCGTCCATACCGGTTACGGTTACTTTTTCCTGCTTGATGTCAAAGAAAAGCCTTACATGCGGCATGTCTAAAAACACAAGCTCTTCTGATATATCCGCCGCTAATTTTTCGGCGGTTTTTCTGCGTATAGCGGTAATTTCACCCGCTGATTTTTTCAAAAGAAAACCAAAGTCTTTGCGCTCTGCGATTAATTTTTCCGTTATGTCTTCTGAATATTCAAGCTCTGCAAGTTCATCCCGCCATTTTTCCGCCGCGCTGATAATTTCGTCAATGTCAAGCTTATATTTGCGTTTCAGGTGAAGCAAATCGCTCATGCGTTCTTCAAGCATTGCCGTTTGTTCAGCGTCAAAATTATCGGAATCCAAAGCCGAAAGCTCATCTTTAATATCATTTAATTCAATTTCCGCGCTTTCAAGACGTTTAATTAGCGCACCGCTTCCGGGCAGGAACTCTGCCGCTTCTTTCAGGCAGGTTCTGCACTGCCTGATTAAATCAGCCGCACCTTTTTCGTTTTCACTGCCGGATATGCAAATCTGCGCAAGCGATAAATTCCGCTGGATTTCCTTTGCGTTTTGCAGGGCTTTTAACTTTACGGCGGTTTCCTGCTCTTCGCCGCGTGTCAGTTTATACCGGCTTATATCGTCTGTTTTTTCGCGCAGTAAATTAATTTTTTCTGTTTTTACGCTTTCGTCCGTCTGCATACGCTTAATTTTTCTCGAAAGCTCCGAAAAGCGTTTGAACACGCTTTCGTATTCTTTTAAAACGAAAGTGAAATCCGCACCCGCGCAGTTGTCAATGAGTTCCCGCTGTTTGGCGGTATCGGTCAATGTTTGGCTGTCACGCTGACCGTGAATGTCAATCAGTTCAGACGCGATTTCGCGCAGGGTGTTTGCCGGAACAGGTCTGCCGTTAATCCGTGCCGTGCTTTTTCCGTCCGCGCCGATTTCGCGGTTCAGAATGATTTCATCTTCCGCTTCAAAGCCCTGCTCTGTTAATTTAGCTGATACTTTCCCGCTTATGTCCGTGAAAACCGCTGTTACCAAAGCTTTTTCCGCGCCGCTTCTGATAAAGTCTTTAGACACCCGTCCGCCCAGAATGGCTTTTATTCCGCTGATGAGTATGCTTTTGCCCGCGCCGGTTTCGCCCGTGAAAACATTAAAGCCCGCGCAGAAGTTCATGCCGCATTTTTCAATGACGGCTAAGTTTTCTATATAGATTTCTTTCAGCATAAATTCACCTGCTTTCGGGGGTAATCATTGCAGGGGACGTCCCCTACATTACAGCATGTTATAAATTTTTTCGTATAAGTTTTTTGCGTCTTTTTCGGTGCGTGTTAAAATAAAAATCGTATTATCACCGGCAATTGTCCCCATAACCTGAGGGAAATTCATATGGTCGAACGCTTCGCACGCCGCACCCGCCCAACCCGAACGGCATTTTAAAACAACCGTGTTCAGGGCGTAGTCCGCGCTTGTTACCGCCTGTGTGAAAATGCCGCTGTTGTTTACGTTTTGAAAAGCGTTGTCCGCGCCTTTTTTTGCATAACGGCTTACGCCGTTTTCGGACAGGCTTTTTTCTAAGCCGAGGTCGTTTATATCTCTTGAAACTGTCGCTTGCGTGATTTCAAAGCCTTTTTTCTGGAGCTCGGCAATCAGCATGTCCTGATTTTCAATTTCATGTTCGCGTATAATGGTAAGAATCGCGGCTAATCTTTTTTTTCGCATAAAATAATATGCTCCTGATTTTTTAATTATAACGCGAAGCTCCGCTTCGCTACGGGGGACTTGTTCTTTTTGCTTGTGCGAAAAGAACCAAAAACACAGCCCTGCGGGCGGCTTTATCCTCTTTTTCAAAAGATTCCTTCTTATAAGATTATACACAATGACTGCTACTAATAAGTTTACGCTGACTATGATTAGGTTTAAAGTAGGATTAGACACCTAATAAGAGGGCGTGGCTCTCCGCAGGAGCGTGTTTTGGTTACTTTTGCACGAGAAAAAGTAACAGTCCCCCGTTCGGCGGGGCGCAGCCCCGCATTATATAAATTACCCGCAGACATTATTTCAGCGGTCTGATTAGTTTATTATTAACAGCATTGTAAAAACTGTTTCCCTTTATATCAATCAGTGATAAGCGCAAATCGGATTTCCTGATAACCGCCTTTTCGCCCCTTTTTAACGCCCTGCCCGTTTCTCCGTCAACCGAAACCGAAACCGTATCGGGCTCGCCGCTGAATTCTACGGTTAATTCATGTTCACCGCCGAAAATCATCGGTCTGCCGAAAAGCGAATGAGCGCAGAGCGGGGTGAATAAAACGCAGTCTAAGAAAGGCTCGATAATCGGACCGCCGGCTGACAGGGCATACGCCGTAGAGCCCGTGGGTGTGCTCATTATCAGCCCGTCCGCACGGATTTCAGACACGCTGTTTCCGTTTACCGATAATTTAAATTCCGGAAGCTTCGCGGTAACATCTTTATAAAAAACAGCGTCGTTAAGCGCGGAAAAACACGCTCCCCCTATAATCACGTCAAGCATCATGCGCGGAAAAATATGGTTTTCCGCTGTAGTCAGCTTTTCAAGCAAATCAAGCTCGTTTGTTTCCAACGAAGTCATAAAGCCTAATTTGCCGGTGTTAATCCCCAGCAGGGGCTTATTAATTTCTGCCGCTTTTTTGCCGTGGTGCAGAATTGTCCCGTCGCCGCCGACTGTGATAATTACGTCGCAGTCATTGTGAACCTGCGGCGAAAAAGCCGCGTCGAGCCCGAAGCTTTTCAGCTTTTCCAAAACTTGCTCAATGATTTGACGGTCGTCTTTTTTTACGTTTTTGCATACGATTGCTTTCATGTAATCAACCCCGTTTAAAATAACAAATAAATTCACGGTTTTTATCGGGTTCGTTCAATTTTGACTCAACCGTTCCGATAATTTGATACCCTTGTTCCGTTATGAATTTTTCAATATCCCGTACAATGCTGTCAATCAGCTTTTTGTCTTTCAATACGCCGTTTTTCATATGCTTTCTGCCGGCTTCAAACTGCGGTTTGATTAAAACCGCAGCGTGACCGCTTGGCTTCAATAAATTTTTAAAAACAGGAATAACGGCTTTTAATGATATAAAAGATAAGTCTGCCGCGATAAAATCTACGCTTTCGGGTAAAATTAAAGTCCGTATATCCTGCTTTTCCAGGCAGATTACGCGGGGGTTTTCTTTCAGCTTCGGGTGAAGCTGATTTTCGCCTACGTCTGCCGCGTATATTTTTTGCGCTCCTTTTTGCAGCATAGCGTCCGTGAAGCCGCCGGTGGACGCACCCGCGTCAAGGCAGATGTTATCCGTGAAATCTATATTAAACTTTTGGACGGCTGTTTCAAGCTTATAACCCCCGCGCCCGACATATTTTAACTGCGATGTTATTTCAATGTCCGTGTTTTCCCGTATAATTGCGGACGGTTTTATAACAGTTTTACCATCTGCGGTTACGCATCCGCTTATAATCAGCTCACGCGCCTTGCTTCTGCTTTCAGCTAAGCCGGATTCAAACAGCGTTATATCAAGTCTTTTCATTATAAGCCCGTAAATTCTTTCATGCTTTCAACATCAAAACCGCAGTTTTTCGTTTGCGTTTCCAAATCCGCGGCAGGCAGAAACCCCTCAACGGCTTTCATTTTATAAACTGCGTTTATACCGTCTGCGGTGAGTTTGGCGGAAAGTTTTTCCGCAACGCTTCCCCCGATATAGCTTTCTTCAAAGAAAATAATTTCGCTGTACTTTTTGATTGCTTCATATGCGGTTTCCGGAAACGGATGGATTTTAATAAGCTTGAGAACGTCCGCGCCGTAGCTTGTCAGCTTGACCGCGTTTCGGGAAATTCTGCCGGCGGTGATAATCAGCTTTTGTGTTTTTTGCTCTGATTGATATAAAACATAATCCTTATATTCCTGTTCGTCCGGCGGTTCGTCCGGCGCGATTCCGCGCGGATAGCGCACCGCGCTGATTCCGGCGTCTTCAAGAACCGCTTTTCGTAAGCATTGGCGCAGTTCCCGTGCTGTGAACGGCGAATATATTTTTATGCCCGGAATCAGCATAAGCATACCGGTATCAAACGTTCCCTGATGGGTAGGTCCGTCCTCCCCGATTAAGCCGGCGCGGTCAACGCAGAGCACCATGCGTAGGTTTTCGATTGCCGCATCGTGCAGAAGCTGGTCGAAGCACCTTTGCAGAAATGTTGAATATACGGCGAAAACGGGAAGTAAACCTTTGCTTGAAAGCCCTGCCGAAAACGTAACCGCATGACATTCCGCTATACCGGCGTCAAAGAAGCGGGCGGGGAATTTTTTTGCGAAATAATTGCACCCTGTTGCGTATTTCATCGCCGCCGTTACAAGGCAGATTTTGTCGTTTTCTTGTCCCAGCTTTGCGATTTCCCTGCCGAAAACCTCAGAATAGGTTTCCGCTTTTTTTGCTTCAACCTGCTTTTGTTTGTCAAGCCCGTGATAGTGACCGGCGTTTTTTTCTGCCGGAATATAGCCTTTTCCTTTTTTGGTTTTTACATGTACAAGGCAGGGAACCTCAATCGTCTTGACGAGTTCTAACACATTAATTAATTCTTCAATATTATGCCCGTCAAGCGGTCCGAAATATTTAAAACCTAAGTTTTCAAATAAATTATCGGGGATAATCGCGCTTTTTACAATCCGCTTTGCTCCGCTGACCGCGCCGGAAGCAGTTTTACCGAGAATTTGCTTAATGCGGTTCTTGGTTTCGTAGTATTTTTTAGTTGAGCGCATTTGCGACAGATAGGCGGCGAAAGCACCGGAGCTTTTAGATATGCACATTTCGTTGTCGTTAAGAATCACAATAAAGTTTTTCGCGCCGGACTTTCCGGCATTGTTGAGCCCTTCGTAAATCCCCCCGCTTGTAAAAGAACCGTCGCCGGCGACCGCAACAACACTGCCTTGTTCGCCTGTGATTTCCTTTGCGGCGGCGATTCCGAGCGCGGCGGAAACGGAAATCCCCGCGTGTCCGCCTATAAAAGCGTCATGCGCCGATTCAGACGGGCGCGGAAAGCCGGAAACGCCGTTTTCCTGCCGGAGTTTTAAGAAGCCGGAAAACCTGCCGGTTAGGATTTTATGCGTGTAGGTCTGATGACCGACATCAAAAATAAAGCTGTCTTTCGGGGTTTCAAAAACAGAGTGCATGGCTATGGTAAGCTCTACTGTGCCGAGATTGGACGATAAGTGCCCGCCGTTTTTGGAAACGACGGAAATAATCAGGTTTCTGATTTCTTCGGCAAGTGCTTTTTTTTCAACCAAAGACATTGCTTTAACCCGTGCGGGGTTAATGTTTTCGTTTAGAAGCAAGGTTCATTCTTCCTTTTTAATCAACTGTGAGGTATTTTTATAATGCGAAGCTTCGCTTCGCTACGGGGGATTGTACTTTTTGTTCGCACAAAAAGTACCAAAAATGCGCGCCTACGGCGGGCTACATCCTCTTATAAAACAGATTGCTTGCTTGTAAATTTATTCATAGTCAGCTATTCTTTCGATTTGCGCTCACTGTGAGTAATTCTCTAATAGGGGTAGGCGTTAATAGGGGGATAAGCCCTCCGCAGGAGTGTGTTTTTGGTTCTTTTTGCACAAGCAAAAAGAACAGTCTCCCGTTTGGCGGGGCGTAGCCCCGCATTATATAAAACAACATATTACAATACCGGCGTTACAACAATAATCCCGATTCCGATACCTATCATTGCCCCGAAAAAAACTTCCGCCGGCGAATGACCTAAAAATTCCTTTAAATGCTCCATGCGCTTTTCAAGTTTCTGCTTTTTTGCCTTATGCTCCTTGGTTTTCGCT
Organism: Oscillospiraceae bacterium; assembly: GCA_009782265.1. Lineage (GTDB taxonomy): Bacteria > Bacillota > Clostridia > Oscillospirales > Ruminococcaceae > Ruminiclostridium_E. The sequence goes on from WRJM01000007.1 coordinate 28,054, forward strand.
TCGGGTGTTTTTTCTTCCGGCTTCTGAAGTTCTTCGTCAAGCTTGTTGATTATAAGCTTAATCCGGTTGATTTCTCTTGCGTGCATACCGGCGGCGCGCCTTACACCGGACGCGTCGTACATGACGACAAGAGCTAAAATCAACGCCAAAGCAAATGTAGTGGAAGCAAGACCGTCCATTCTGCCGAGCGCCGCCGCTAAAGCGCAAACCGCCGCCGAATGAGAGGACGGCATACCGCCCGCCCCCAGAAACCGTTCAATTGACACTTTTCTGTACCGGATAATATAACCGAGGTTTTTAATTAACTGGGCGACTACCCAGCTTGTTAAAGCCGCCGTAAGCGGCGCGTTATAAAATAAATCCATATTGTTTTAATTTTCCCTGTTCAATAAATTTTTTGTAAGTTTTGTAATAAATTCCGGATTCGGCACGTTTTTAAGTAAGCCCAACGCTTCTTCCGTGAATTTTTCCGCGTCTTCCCTTGCTTTTTCAAGCCCTGTAACAGCTGCGTATGTTTTTTTGTTGTTTTTCAAATCGCTTCCGGCAGGTTTTCCGAGCGTTTCTTCATTGCCGGTCAGTTCTAAAATATCATCTGTAATCTGAAAAGCTAACCCTAAATAATAAGCGTATTTTCCGGCGGTTTCAACCGCTTTGTCTATTATATTAAGCCCCGCCGCCAAGCACCCGCAGATACAGCAGGCTTGCAGAAGCGCGCAGGTTTTCATGCTGTACATGGTCAGAATTTCTTCCGTAGTCGGGGTTGTTTTTTCATAAAGCAGGTCAAGCCTCTGTCCGCCGTAAACGCCGTCTATGCCCATGTATGCGCAGATTGTTTTAATGATTTCCGTAACGTTCGGAGGGCTTGCTTCCGTTATTTTTTGCAGGGCGTAAAACTGAAGCGCGCTTGCGGAGAGAACCGCGTCCGCTTCCGAAAAAGCCTTGTGACAGGCGGGCTTTCCGCGCCGTAAATCATCATCGTCCATACAGGGCAAGTCGTCTTGAATGAGCGTTGACGTATGAAGCATTTCAAGGGCGCAAGATAAAGCTGCCGCGGCATTATGGCTTAAATCCCCGCCGTACGCTTCATAAAACGCAAGGAACAGAACCGGGCGGAGCCGCTTGCCGCCGGCGTTCAGGCAGTATTGCACGGGTTCGCATAACGCTTTACCTTTCAGTTCCGGCAGTTTTAAATAATCGTCTATCAGGTTTTTATAATTTTGGTATTGTTCGTTGAAAGTCATGTTATTCACCCATGAACAATTCTTTCAAAACCAACTGCGCGTCTTTCATATCGGCTTTGCAGACGGTGATGAGTTCATTCGCTTCCGAATAAAGCTTTACCGCTTCTTCCAAAGGCAAATCGTCGTTGTTCATCAAAACGGAAATTTCGTTCAGCCTTTTCATGGCGGGTTCTAATTTTATGCTCATAATAATTCCTTTCGTGTTGTAGGGGCGAACAGTGTTCGCCCGTTCCGGTGTTCGTAATTTCTGCGGGCGAACACTGTTCGCCCCTACGTTTTATTTTTAACAACAACAGTAAGACTGCCGTCCGCTAATTGAATATTCAGTTCTTCGCCAAACTGTACATCTGCGGTGTTTTTTATAATATTTCCGCTTTGGTTGAAAACCGCCGCGTAGCCCCTTGCGAAAACCTTTTCGGGGCTGAGCGCGTTAATTAAATTCTGCAAAGCGTCAAGCGTTCTTTTTTTATTTATATAATTGTTTTTGACACGGGCATGAATTTCTTTTTCAAGGCGTTCGATTTTTAATTTCTGCCTTTCGGTAATACCTGAAACTTTTTGTTGTAAATCCGATAAAATATTTTCAAGAGCCGGAACGAAACCGGACAAGTCGGGGGTTGTCAGCTCTGCCGCCGCGGAGGGTGTTGGTGCGCGCAAATCCGCCGCGAAGTCGCTCAGTGAAAAGTCGGTTTCATGCCCTACAGCGGAAACGACCGGAATTCGGCTTGCATAAATTGCCCGCGCTAAGGCTTCATCGTTGAAAGCCCATAAATCCTCTGCACTGCCGCCGCCTCTTGCGATTATAATAAAATCAAAATCCGTTTGATTGGCGGCTTTGATTGCTTTGATGACGGAAGCGGGCGCGCTTTTCCCCTGTACGATTGCGGGGATTAAAAATAATTCAAGCAAGGGATAACGCCGTTCAAACACCGAAAGCATATCTTGCAGCGCCGCGCCGTCCTTGGACGTAATCAGGCAGACTTTCTCGGGAAAAGCCGGAAATTCACGGCTTTGTGAGAATATACCTTCTTTTTCGAGTTTTTCTTTTAGTTTTAAAAACGCCGCAAATAAGCCGTCCGCTTCCTCTGTTTCTTTTTCCTGCTCAAGCGCAGATACGTAAAGCTGATAAACGCCGTCCCGCTCATAAACGCCGATATTCCCTTTTGCGATAATGCTCATGCCGTTTTCCGGCTCAAAGGAAAGCTTTTCGGCTTCTAACGAAAACATCACGCATTTCAGTGCGGATTCGCTGTCTTTCAGCGTGAAATAAACATGACCGGATTTATAGTGGCAGATGAAATTCGAGATTTCGCCTTTAACATAAATATCGGCAAGCACTTTATCGTTTTTCAGGTTCAGGGACACGCGGCGGTTCACCTGCGAAACGGTTGCGATAAACCGGTCAGCGCGTCCGGCGCCGTTACTGTTCATCTTCCAACCCTTTGCTTCCGGTTTTTTCTTTGTAATGCGCGCCTAAAAGCCCGCTGATAAACTGGCTGTCGGGCTTATAAGCGTATTCTTTTGAAAGCTCGATGGCTTCGTTTACGGCGACTTTATCGGGTATGTCGGGCATGAAATCCATTTCATAAACCGCGATTCTTGTTATACAGAGGTTGATTTTCGGAATCCGCTCGATTTTACGGGTGGGGCTGTATTTTTGAATCACTTCGTCTATGGCGGCTTTGTTGTTCAAAATGCCCTCAACTAATTTTACAACCGTAGAATTAAACGCGAAGCCGAATGCTTCCACGCAGTCGGCGGCGATTCCCGAAAGGTCTTCTGTTCCTCCGGAAGCAAGCTCAATTTGATAAAGCAGCATTAAAGCGGCTTCTCTGATTTCGTGGCGCGTTAATTTTTCAGGCATGCTCTGTTAACCTGATTCCCGCTATTTTCACGTTGACCTTAGAAACGGCAATCCCTGCCATATTCTGTACAGCGGATTTCACCGCCTGCTGAACCCGTTCGCCGATATTTGCCGCTTTGAAGCCCTGTAAGGCGACGACAGCAATATCTATTTCCGCCGCTTCCTTGGAAAGACGCACTTTGATGACAGGGCGGGAGAATTGGGACGTCAGCGCGTGCAGTCCTGTTTCTTCTTCGCGGGCAAGCCGTTTCCCGTTTTCGTCAAGGGCGACGCCTTCAACCTCGCAAGCCGCGAGCCGCGCTATTTTCGCCACGACGTCTTCGGATATTTTAAGGCTTCCGTTAGTTTTGTTTGATTTAATATCCATGCTGAAACAGTTCCTCTCAAGGTGTTTTTTACATACAACTATATATTATATCATAAACCTGTTGCAAAAGCAACAAAATTATGTTATACTAAACCATAATGTGTAATTCAAGAATAAAAACCATAAAAACAAATCCGGTAAAAGCCGTTTTCTTTGATTTGGACGGCACGGTTTTAGACACCGAATCCCTATACATACACGCGCTGGAGCAGGCATTGGAACAGCTCGGGATTAAAAATGAGGTAAATTATCCCGCCCGCTGTATCGGAATCAGCGGAACGGAAATGAAAAAGCTTTTCCTTTGTGAAATCGGTTCGGAGCAGGAATATGAGCAGACTTTAAAAATCGCTTGGCAGCTTGCGGAAAAAACGATTAAAGAGCAGGGCGTAAAGGTGAAGAACGGCTTTTTTGAGCTGATTGAAGAGCTTAATAAAATCGGCGCGAAAGCCTATATTGTTTCTTCGACAAAGCGCGAGTTTGCTTTAGATAAATTAAAAATAACAGGGATTTATGATTATTTTGAAGCCTTTGTCTGCGGCGGGGATTATCAAAACAGCAAGCCCGACCCCGAGCCGTATTTAACGGCACTGAAGCTGTCGGGGGAAAGCGCAAATAACTGCATAGCCGTTGAGGATTCGGCGGCAGGGCTGATGTCGGCAACAAGCGCGGGGCTGAAATGCGTTTTAATCCGCGATTTAGCGGAAATCCCGCCGGAAACGGCAGAACTGGCGTTTATTGAATTAAAATCATTAAAGGACGTTATAGATTTAATTCTGTAGGGGACGCCCTGTGTGGCGTCCCGTGCAGAAAATCGCGGGTTTCATATCGGGACAACGCGGGCGTTCGCGGGCGAACCGTGTTCGCCCCTACAAAAAACGGAGATTTAAAACAAATGAAAGTTAAAAAAGCAGTCATATTAGCCGCCGGTTTCGGGACGCGCATGTTACCCGCCACCAAAGCCGTGCCTAAGGAAATGCTGACGTTAGCAGACAAGCCGTCGATTCAATATATTGTTGAGGAATTAGCCGCGTCGGGCATTGAGGACGTTCTGATTGTGCTGAGCCGCGGGAAAGCCGCCGTTACGGAGCATTTTGACCGTTCGCCGGAGCTTGAAGCCGCGCTAATTCAAAAGAATCCGGATTTATACAAAGAAATTGTCGATATTACTAAAACCGCCAATATTACCTACGTCCGCCAGCAGGAAATTGCGGGTACGGGAAACGCTGTACTTTACGCCAAGGGGTTTGCCGGTTCTGAGCCTTTCGCGGTGGTTTATCCTGATGATATTATGGTTTCGGATAATCCCGAATTTCCCGTAACCGCGCAGATTTGCCGCGCTTACGAAAAGCACGGGTTAGGTGCGGTCGCCATGAAAAAGTTTTCGGACGAAGATATTATAAAATATTCGTCGCTTGCCGTTAGTCCGCTTGAGGACAATGTTTACAAGGTTACGGACATGGTGGAGAAGCCGAAGCGGGAGGAAGTTTTTTCAAACTTTTCAATTCTGGGACGCTGTGTTTTGCCGGCGAAGATTTTCAAAATCCTTGAAGAAACTAAACCGGGCACAGGCGGCGAAATTTGGCTGACGGACGCCATGAAGATGCTTGCGTGTTCCGAGGGTATGCTCGGCGTTGACTTTAAGGGCGTGCGGTATGATACGGGCAATAAATTGGGATTGCTCAAAGCCGTAACGGAAATCGGGCTTTCCCATAAGGAAGTCGGCGCGGCGTATAAAGCTTATCTGAAAGGATTACTATTGTAGGGGCGCACACTGTGCGC